>NZ_JBVHQB010000012.1:0-291358 GCF_055567635.1 Streptomyces sp. NPDC026500
GCAGCGGGGCCACCCGCTCCCACAGGTCGTCAGGAACAAGATCGGCACGCACCCGGACACCCTGCCGACCAAGATCGACGAGCACAAGACCTGCGGCTCAACTCATTCTGAAACGATCAGTAAGCAGCAGTTCGACCCGCTCGTGCAGTCCCGTAACGGACTGACCCACCTGGCGTGGTACAACACGAAGGTTACGAAGCAGGCTGTCACCGCCGGCATTGCCGTAGCCGAAGCTGTCCGGGCCGAACTCGATATTCCGCCCGCCGTCTTCTGGGGTGGCTATGAGACGGTCTTCAACGACTTGGCCAGAGTCTCCGCCATGCCCCCGTTGGTCGGGCCCCTGATGACTCTTGAGGCCGCTGCCGAAACGCTCGCACAACAGGAAGCAGAAAATGCCCGCCGGGCAGTGATCACCGCAGCCGTCGTCGCCCATGACACCGCCGGTCTCGGGTCGGCCGATCGAACCGATGACGAGCAGATCGCCATCGCCCAAGTCGCTGGCCGCACCGCCTTATGGACCGCACTTCAGACCACCGGAATGCGAGCCCAGAGCGAAGCTCTTGCCCTCCTCGAAGCCTACGGATTCCTCCCGCTCACCCCTCGCCCCGATCACATACACGGACCAATCCCGGCTATATACGTGCGGGCACATGATGTCGTCGTCGTAAAATCCCTCGTCTCCTCCTCGGTCTACAAGGCGTTTGCAGATGCCTGCAAGGAACATGACGTCTTGAGAAAAGCCCTGCCCAGCATTCTGATCCGCAATCGCCGCACCGTCTCCCACCCCAACCAGTGTCAAAATTTTCTGTACTGGGTGGAATGTCATGCGTGCGAGAGACTCGCGAACATATATGGCCACAAGACGCGGAAATTTTGCGGCTGCGACGATCCTAGCGTCTGGGAATACATCGGTGGTGAGTGCCCCGACCATTCTGGCAGCACGATCGTCACCGATCACGCCGAGCTCTACCACTGTCCCACGTGCTCCCTGAGACTCAACCACCAAGACGAACTTGAGGAGGTCGGCATCCCACTCTCTCTCGAACTTGACTGACAAGCAGACGTTCGCAGCAGCACTGTTCCCGCACGGCGTGTAAGCAGCGGGCAACTGTGGCTGAGGAGTTGGGGGGCCGCCCTCGCTGCAGAAGTAGCAGAGGCCCGGAGGTCCCGGGACGTTCGCGCGTCCCGGGACCTTCGGGTTGTTCAGCGTGCTGACGCCGGAGGTTGCTACTGAGGGGATCTAGCTGAGCGCTTCACTCTTCCTCAGGGCTGCGTGGGCCACGTCCGCGAAGGCGTCGAGGGAGTCAAACGCTGCGTCCGACGCTTCGCCAACTTCCGCATCGGTAATCGACGGAGAACCTGACAAAGCCCGCTTCCGTACGGCGGCGAGGTAAGCGCTCGTGGCCGTCCGGGCTTTCAGTGCCGCATCGGTGACCAGCGCCCTGTCCTCCAAGTAGACCCTGCCTAGAGACACCACCATGGCGTTAAAGGAATCCCCGGCTACCGTCTGAAGATGCCCCAGCTCCTCCTCGGAGCTCGGGTCCTTCCGCTTCTCCAACTGCGTGATGTCGCGGAGAACGATGAGAACAGCCGTAATGTAGGCCGCATAGGCCTCACGATGGGCCGTAAGGTGCTGCTCTTCGCGCTGCGCGACGCGATCCAGCGCCGCCACCTGAGCCGTGTGCTCCAGGTTTCGCTTGGCGAGCAGGTATGCGATGAGCGCTGTGATCCCCGCCGAGATCAGCGATGCGACGGCAGTGATCGCGGCCACGGTGATCAACGTGGCTGGCGAGACACCAGACGCCAATGGTCCTCCCAAGTCATGTTGGTGCGACAGGAAACGAGTCTGATGGAGGAGCCCCTCATGGGGGGCCCAATTGAGCAAGGCCTGAGGTGCTCTCGGATGGGGCGACTTGATGGACGCAGACGTCCGGGTGAGCGGAGCATGAATGACCAGCCGTTCCAGCGAATGCCGTTCCATGGTCACCCCCGCCGGGATCCTGCGGTACAGCAGCGAGGTACCGCAACCCCGGCCACCGCCCCCGTCCGGTAGCGCCTCTCCGAAGCCTTGGGGCGGCCGGTATGACCCTCACTGACCAATCCCGCTAGAGCTACGGATCAGAAGGCATGCTCTCGGCATAAGGCGGTCAAGTCTGCTCCGTCCCCACGGCCCGTC
Source organism: Streptomyces sp. NPDC026500 (assembly GCF_055567635.1). Taxonomy (NCBI): domain Bacteria; kingdom Bacillati; phylum Actinomycetota; class Actinomycetes; order Kitasatosporales; family Streptomycetaceae; genus Streptomyces; species Streptomyces sp. NPDC026500. Next base: position 2,177 of record NZ_JBVHQB010000012.1, read on the forward strand.
CCGCGCAGCCTGCTCCCATCGACGGCATTGCACCGTGCTGCCCCTCACTTCAACCAGTCGCTTCACGGGGTCCCTCACACATCCGGAAGCCTTGAGTCGCCCTCTCCAGAGTCCCTGGCCCTCCGGGTCCAACTTCTGCCGTTGAGCCGGACACCTCTGGACACATACAGATCATCTGAGGCAAACGCCACATCTAGGTCTAGCGTGGAGGCATGCCGAACGAACACGGTGAGTACGCCGAAGAAGAAACGCGCCAGTACCAGGCGGAGGAGTGCTCTGAGTGCCGCAAGCCCAAGAGTGTGGAGTGGACTACCTCGAACCCCGGCAAGGAACCCTCGCTGTACGTCCCCGGACTGGAGACGTGCCGGAACCCGGAGTGCCCACTGAGTCCCGACTACCAGGCCGGCTAACCGGGGCGCGAGCTGGCGCCCAAGGAAACGACGTACTGCTACACGGAGGGAGACGACAAGCTGAGTTCCGGGAAGTAGCCGTTCAACCTGCCGACCTGGTCGACGAGAGCCCTGCGGGAAACCCGCTTACCGCGCACCTCTTCACCGTTGGTCAGTCGTACGACAATTGTCACAGAAGTCCAACCGGGGATAGGCGAGATAGAGTCAAAGTCGTAGGGAATCTCCCACCGCAACCCACCAAAGGCCGGAAGCTCCATGTCCGGAGCCTTGGAGGCACGAGCGGTCTTGACGCGGGGAACATTGATCTCTTGGTAGACCGGAACGAGCCGCTTCAGCCAAGGCTTGCGTATCAGCTTCTTGAGCGGATGACGTAGCGGCATCCAGCTCACGACGTGAACACTCTCGACCTTCGCCGACGTGGGGCTGAGGTTCTTCACGTGCAGCCGGAAACCAAAAATGGCCTTACCCTTCTTGGCGTCTTCAACTTCTCCTAGCAGCCCCCACATGACGTTGGCTTGAACTTGCGGCCTTACACGCCTGTACGTCAGGGCAGCAATTCCCATGTTCAAGGCCGCGGCAACTGCCGCAGCGATGGCGATACCTCGGGCCCACCAGTCAGCAGCCATAGCGTCAGCCTTCCTCTGAGGTTGTCAGCATCGGGAAGCCCATCGGCTTCTCGGAAAACAGCTTCCCGACCTCATCGGCGTACAGCCGCAAACGTTCACGGTGATACCACTCGCCACGTAGCTTCTCGCCGCTGGTGAGCGTGATTTGGAAGGTCAGGTATTCCCAGGGCGTACCGGGGATAGTCACCCAGTCGTCCAAGACGTCCCAGTGCAGCCCACCGAACGCGGGAAGCTCTTTGTCCCGTTCCACCATCATCCCCTTGCCGTTCTCCAGAGGGATGGGCACTTCATGGACAAGGTCGATGAATTTGGAGCTGTCGGGCCGGAAAGCGTCCCACCGTGTGAGCTCACCCTCGGGGTGTCGGCTGATCAACTGAAGGCCCCTGACCCTCGCCGGAGTTGGGCTCAGGTTCCGCAACTGGAGCTCAAAGCCGAAGCGTCCGTTGCCCTCCAACGCCTTCCGCGTCGAGTCCGGACCTATCAGGGTCCACGCCACCTTGACGCGTACACGCGGCCTCACCCTGCGGTACGTCAGGGCCGAGACAAGCATGTTGGCCCCCGTGAAGAGGGCACTGACTGACGCGATGATGATCGCGATGACACCCGTTGACATGGCCCGATGATGCCCATTGACAACCGCGTTGGACCCCGACTTGAGGAACATCAGCGGTTGAGCAAGCCCAGCCGCGTTCACCCTGTCGACAGGGGTGCAGTCGCCGTTCTGCTCGGCATACAGCAGCGCCCCGCGCGACCGCCGGACCAGCCGACGTCCCCGTCAGGGGCGGGCGCGGATCGAACTCCTAATGCGGTGGTCACTCCTACTTACGGCGCCGTACACATCAGGCCACAACCAGCACGACAAGAAGCGACAGCAGGTGGCAACGTCGCACCTCTAAGGGCGGTTTGAGACTCAGCCAGGAAGCCAAGATGGGAGTCATGGGTAGCTGGGGGGATCTAGCGGGCCAGACAGTCAGCGCGCTCATCGGGACGTTGGCGGGCGGAGGCATCGCGGTGTACGTGGCACGCTGGCAAACCGCACGGACCATCGAGTCCCAAGTTGAGCTCGCCTCTTCGCAGGAAGCTGCCACTGACGCGTTGGCCCGTCGACAGTGGACGCAAGAGCGCGCTACAGAGGCTGCGCAACGGCTCTTGGAGCACCTCGCGGAACTCTATGCATGGCTGCCATCACTGCCAGACCTTGCGCACGATGAGCCGCAGTTGAGCCCGCAGGCTCGTGAGCGTTGCGCAGTCGCCCTCGGCTCAGTCCGGCGAGGCATGCAAACTGACCTTCTCTCCATTGGAGACGATCGTGTCCGCGCGCGGTACAGGACGCTTGTGCGGTTGTGCTTCGACGTCGGATACCGAGGCATCGGCCAGAGCCATCGCGACCGCCAGATTCGCGACGCACGCGGGTACCTGCGCTACGTCCAGTTCACACTTGAGTCCGTGATCGACGGGAGCCCTTTGCCGGACGACTGCGAGGCTCCAGTGCTTGAGCGTAGTGACAGCGCTCCCTGGCTGCCGCCAGCGCTGCCCTGGCACTGGCAAGACCCAGCCGACGGCAGTTGAGGCGTCGCCCCATGTAGACACGTGTTTCGCGCGCCGTGGTACCTACATCCGCTGTACAGCAGCGGAGTACAGCAACCACCGTGACCACAGCCGACCGCCATGAACCATCGATGGCCGACTGACCAGCCCACCAGACTCCGTTGACCTCCTAGCCGAGAGTTCGGGACGAAGAGGTCGTCGCCCAAGGTCTTGCTGCCATGCTCCGCTGACACGGCTTGCTCTGGCAGACATTGCCGGGCAAGCGTGGCTGAGGCCCGGCGGGGGTGCAGCGAGGCATACGCGCGCCTGGTCGGTCGGCGTACCCGCCGTCGTGGCTGACTTTCGTCGGCTGAGGTTCAGGCGGTCGCGGGAAGGGTTCGCCTGCGCTTCGGTGTGCGATGTGTTCTGGAGCGGGTCGACACAGCGCGACGGGGAGGGGAGCCCGATTGGTGTTCGGGTTCCCCTCCCCGCGCAGAAAGGAGGGCCGTCATCGGCAGGCTCCGTTGTGCGGACGCTTCTTCAGGTGCCGTGTGGTTCGTTCACCGCCAGCAGGTGACCGCGGCTGATCGCGACGCGGAGGACGTCTCGTAGGGCCCCGGTCAGTTCCTTCGCCAGGCGTTGCTTCTCCTCCGGGTCCGTGTCCTGGTCGTCGAGCGTTTCGGAGGCCCGCTCCAGCAGCTCGGCGGCCGTGCCGAGTTGGACCGCCTCGATGTTGTCCGCCAGGCGGGACATGTAGCCGTCTCGGTCGTCGGTGCTCAGGTAGCAGGGGTTGCCTCCGGGGCCCGACCACGGGAGAAGCCGCAGTTCGTCTGGTGTCGTCATCCTTGCGTCTGCCTCTCGTCGATCACGTGGTGGGTGGTGAAGACCGCTTCGATGCGGTCGCCCGGGAAGGCCAGCAGCGCTGCTTCGACAACACGCCCGGCGGAGTCGGTCGCGGTGCGCGTGATGGCGAGGACCGGCACGGTGGAGCCGATCCGAAGGGTCGATGCTTCCTCTGGTGTCGGTGGGCGGGCGCATACCGTCTCTCTGACAGCGGCCGGCGCAGGACCGAGTACGGCGAATCTCGTGGCCCCTTCCCCGTACGCGGATTCTTCGCCGAGCACTCCGGCCGGTGCCAAGTCGCGCGGGATGTAGATGCGGGCCAGTCCGTGCGGTGACGCTCCTTCGAGGCTGAGGCACGAGAACTCGGCAAGAGGACTGCCCACAGGGACGTTGAGCAAGGTCGTGAGCTGTCCGTGCGCTTGAACCGTGGTGGTGCGAACGGTGACACGCAGAGCCGCTTCGGCCGCGGTCCACGGGTCCAGGGTTCCCCAACCGCCGACGTACATGATCTTGCGGAGCGGTAGGCGGACGAAGTTGCCCTTGCCGTGGATCTTCTCGACGAGGCCCTCCACCTGAAGCACGGAGAGAGCTCTCCGTAGCGTCACCGTGCTGACCTTGTACCGATCGGCCAAGTCGGCTTCGGACCGCAGGCGTTCACCGGGATGGATGCGGCCGGTCGCGATCTGGCGGCGGAGGTCGTCCGCGATGGTGTGGTGACGAGAGGGCACGGACACGGTCACCGCCTTCTCAGCGACCGCACGGCGACGAGCCGGGTACGCGTGTTGATGGTCAGCAGCTCGCCCGACTCGAAGACCAGTTGCTTGGCCCCCTGGGAGAGTTGGAAGAGGTCTCTCACCCGGCAGGCTCGGCCGCCGAGTTGGATGACGTCGCCGCGCTGCACGGTGGTCGCGGTGACTTCGATGCTGGCGACCAGCGCGCCACCGGGAGCCCATGCGTTCATCGCTGCACCTCCGCGGTGGGGAATCGGTCGGCTGCCGGGTGGCACGGGCAGTCGCACGCCTCGTAGATCACAGGAAGGTCGACCGGGGCCGAAGCCGGGGAGGACTCCGCACAGGCGGGGTGCGTGCCGAGGCGACAGGCGGTCGAGCGGTAGGGAACGGCCGAGGCGTCCGCGCTGCGGAGATGTCGGCGAGATGGCGAGGACATCGAGGGCATCAGTGGACTCCGCGAGGGCCGACCACGCACTGATCGGCAGATGGGGAACGACGATCACCGAGCGCGTGCGGACACGCTTCTCCCAGGCCAGCAGGTACGGGCGGACGAGTGCGATGTCCTCCCCCGCGAGCGAGTGCCGGTGCTCCCCGTCGGTGGAAGTCCGGCCGAGGACGACCGTCGACGCGTCAGCGGACGCGGGGAAGGCGGAAGCGGCTGGCGAGTGGACGGCCGTTAAGGGGCGGCGGTGCCTGGCCCTGGCAGAGTGACGCGCCCTGGTGAGGGAGACGGCGCGGCGGATACGGTTGAGCACGCTGTTCAGCTCCTATCGCTGATGGCCCGGTCCCCCGACATCGCCCGTCGTGGGGACCGTTTTGCGTACGACCGCCCAGAGGGTGCGGCCGTTCAGGCTGGTGGCGAGGAGCCCGAACCGATCGGCCTCAGCCACCACTTCGAGGACCTCCCGCCAGGACTCGACGGAGAGCGATTCCGGCACCTCCGCTTCGACTGACGTGTGTAAGGCGTGCTCCTCCAGGCGCGCGGGGAGCCCGATGGCGGACAGTCGGGCAGCGAGGGCCGCCGCGCTAACTCCCGAAGCGGGCACAGGGCAGCCTCCGTCACCGACAATCACTTTGCGTGAAGCTAGTTAACTAGATTAGAGCTAGTGGACTAGATTTTCCATATGCCTGAGCAGCCGCCCTATCTCCGAATCGCTGACGAACTCCGGCGGCGGATCGCGGAGCACGTATGGGAGCCGGGGGACCGCCTCCCGTCCCGCGCCCAGATCGGCCAGGAATGCGGCGTGGGCGAGAACGTGGTGCGCAGGGCTCAGGAGTTGCTGATCTCGCAAGGAGTCCTGGAGGGCCGCGCCGGATCGGGCACGTACGTCGCCGAACCCCGGAAGCGGGTGCGGGTGGTCCGTTCATCGGCGCGCGAGCAGCCTCAAGGGTCCCCGTTCCGCGCGGACATGAAGGCGCTGGGCAGGCAGGGCGACTGGGAGAGCCGGACCGACGCCAAGGTGCTGGCTCCCGCGGAAATCGCGGCCAGGCTCGGCGTCGCCGAGGGCGAACTGTGCGTCCGGACGGTGTACGAGTTCCTGGCTGACGGCAGGCCCGTACAGCTGTCGACGAGTTGGGAACCGTACGACCTGACGGCCGGCACGCTTGTCGTCCTCCCCGAGGGAGGACCACATGCCGGGGCGGGCGTCGTGAACCGCATGGCCGCAATCGGGGTCACCGTCAGCCATGCCGTGGAGCAGCCAGAGCCGCGGCAGGCGACAGCCGAGGAGGCATCACTCCTCGGCATCCAGAAGGCCGCACTCGTCACGCACATCCGGCGGACGTACTACAGCGACCAAGGGCGACCCGTGGAGACCGCGGACATCGTCGTCCCGGCCGCGCTGTGCGAGATCGTCTACGAGATTCCCGTCCACCGTTGACTCCTCGCTCCTGGCGGTACCGTCTCGTGACTGACGCGGGAGGGAGCGGGATGACAGGTGATCTCCAGTTCAACTGGGAACTGAGCGGCTCTGGGTGGGCTACGTATCGAATCGCCGACGGCACGTCGGAGAGGAAGGACATCGTCAGCTATTGCACTGATGCCCTCTCCGACTTGTTGCGCGCAGTGGCGGGGCTCTACGGAGCAGCCAGCACCCAGCGAGTCTCCTTCGACCTCGAACCTGCCGAAGTGAGATGGCGGCTCCGGCGCCAGGGGGCGGATGTGGAAATCGCCATCTACCGGTTCCAGGACATGTCCACGAGCTGGGACACCCCCGATGGTGAGGGCACCCGCTGCTGGAGCTCCACACAGCCGCGTGGCGTGCTGAGCCATGTGGTGGTGGAGGCCGCCGAGACGGTGTTGCGGCTGCACGGCGAAGCCGGATACCGGAGGAAGTGGATACAGCACTCCTTCCCTGTCGTAGCTCTGGACGACCTCCGACGGCTCCACCAGCGGGACGACAAATGCCGACACGAGAACTGCCAGGTCAACGCTGATTCCTGACATCAACGATTGACATCAACGAGGCCGGACGACGGCACACAACGGCAACCCCGCACGACCGTCGGACCAGCCAGCAACGGCCCCAGGGACAGGCGTAGATCGAACTCCTAAAGCGGGTGTCGCAGGTTCGAATCCTGCCGGGGGCACAGAGAAACACCGGGCCAGGGGCCCTCCTGTCCGGCGGACAGGAGGGCCCCTGCGCTCGTGGCACACGCTCGTATGGCACTCATGCGGTGCGCGCGCAGACGGTGGGGATCTGTCGCGGATGCAAGGCCCCGAGAGGAAGGCAGCTGGAGTGCGCCGCAACTATCCCGCGACCAGTGGAGCGGAGTGGAGGTCGCGTACCAACTGCGGGGTGAGCAGTTCTCCGGCGCGGTCGGCGAGGATAGCCATCTCATAGCCGACCAGGCCGACGTCACACCCCTCGGCGGCGAGGACGCCGAGGCAGCTGCCGTCGCGAATGCGACCCATCATCAGGAAGCCCCCCAGCATTTCGATCATAACGAGCTTCATGCCTCGGAAGCCGTGTGCGGTGGACGCGTTCTGGGCGAGGCTGGTGATGCCGGAGACGATGGCGGCAAGGTGGTCCGCGCGATCTCGGCCGAGGCTGTCCGAGGCGGCCATGAGCAGGCCGTCGGTGGAGACGGCGACGGCATCCGTGACGCCGTCGGCGGTGCGTACGAACTCCGAGATGAGCCAGCCGAAATTCTGGATGGCGGTGGTCACGATGACGCTCCTTGTGTGCTTCGGGCCTCGGCACGGGCGACACCTGCTCGGAAACCGTTGAGCAGGGAGGAGACAGCGGGCCTGGCGGGCGGGGGTGAGACGGAGGGGGCCGCCACGGGGGCGAGCAGGCGTCCGGGGAGGGCAAGGAGTGCGGACAGGCCGCCGCCGGTGGTGTCAAAGAGGTGGACTTGGGCACCTTCACCGAGGCGGTGGGCGAGTCGGCCGACGACGAGGTGGCCGAGGAACCGAGTGGGCGCGGCGAGGAAGGCTTCCTCACCGGCGTCGGAGAGGCGGGCGTTGGCACGTTCCTTGTCGGCTTCGGACATGCCGATGCCGTGGTCGACGACTGCGAAGCAGTACGTGTTGTCCTCGGTGTCGTACCAGCCGTGCACCTCGACCGGTTCGGTCGGTGGCGAGAAAGTCAGCCCGTTCTCGATGAGCTCGGCAAGGAGGTGGGCGACATCGGCGACGGCGTGCCCGCGCACCCGCACTGGCTCCACGGTGGCGATCAGGACCCGTCGGTACTGCTCGACCTCGGCGACGGCGGACTGGATGACTTCCAGGCCGTTGGCGGGTGCTGCCGTGGGCTGCGGCGAATTCTGCCCGACCAGGACCAGAAGGCTTTCGGCGTTGCGCCGCATACGGGTGGCGAGGTGGTCGAGCTCGAAGAGCTCGGCGAGGGCGTCCGGGTCGAGTTCCTGCCGTTCCAGGCGGGTGATGAGGCTGAGCTGACGACGCACGAGGTTCTGGTTGCGGCGGCCGAGATTGGCGAGCGATTCGGTGGTGTTACGGCGCAGGCCCGCCTGCTGGGCAGCCAGACGGAGGGCGGTGTGTTCCACCTGGTGCAGGGACGCTGCGACCTCGGCGATCTCCGCCGCGCCGCCCAGCAGCCGTGAATCGAGGTTGTCCGGCGCGTCCGCCGGCGAAAGGAGCTCAGCATGGTCCTGCAGGGACTGCTGGATACGGGCGACAGTCGCGGGCAGCCGGTGCCGCGCCACGTCGTGGGCGGCCTCGGCGAGCGCGCCCAGCGGGCGTGTGAGGGAACGGGAGGCAAAAGCGGCGAGGCCCGCTACGAAGGCCGCAATGAGCGCTCCCGCGACGAGATAGGCGGCGAGGCCGATCTCGGCGTCGTGGCTGAGCTGGTCGGCCCGGTCCCTCGCGTCGTCACCGACCGACTGCTGGACGGCGTACAGATCGTCGACTAGTACGGTCATCGCATCCCACCAGGCGCCGGCGTCGGCGTGCAGCGCGGAGCCATCGGCGGCGCCTTCCGCCCGGCTCTCGTAGACGGTGGCGCGTTCGGCGTCCTCGGTGCCGAAGGCATTCTTCAGAGCCGCGCGCTGGGGTGCATTGGCGATCTGCCGGAAACGGGCGAGGGCGGCGACGCGCGTAGCACGTACCTCGGTGAACGTGAGGTACTCGCGGTCGTGAAAGCCGCCGTTGGCGAACACGCCATTGAGGAGGCCACGTTCGAGAGCGACTGACTCCTTGGCCGCGGCCAGTTCCCGCAACGCCGCGAGCCCGTCACCCAGTTGACGGTCGGTGCCATTCGTGGTTTCCAATACCGGGTCGACGGCGTTGAGGGCTTCGACGGCGGTGGTGTAGAAGTTCAGGGTCGCGGCCCGGTCTGCGGTGCCCGTGTCGGCGCTGCCCCTGTCGGTGGCGGCCCGGATGTCGGCAAGGCGCTGCAAGTGCCGCTGAATGACATCCTCGACAGCGCTTTCGTGGCGCATTCCGCGCAGCGCCGTGTCAACGCGCTTGCGAGTAGCGGCGAGCGGCGGGCGGAACCCCTCCTCGCCTCCCAACAGACCGTTGGTCAGGCCGCGTTCGCGTTGCAGCTGGTGTACCAGGGCCTGGATTCGCAGGCTCAGGCCAACCTCGGAACGGGTCGTCCGGGCGTCACCGAGGGCCACGGCGCGGCCGTGCACGGCGAGACCGGCCACCGCCAGCAGCAGGCAGATCGGGACCGTGATGACCACCGCCACACGACCCCTGATGCTGCGCCAGCCAGGCATCGGCCGACGGCCAGGAGGCGTTCGGCCACTGCGGCGGCGCCCCGAACTGCCCTTGCCTAAAACGCTCTTGCCGATTGCGTCAAACCTGCCTAGCGCCAGCCGTACTGGCGTCCACACCCTCATAGTCACGAAGCTAGTCCGACCGCCGTAGCGGCCGGTTTCCGACCTGTTAGGCCGCGTGAGAAATTCAGTTGCGCCGCCCTCACACCGCGGGCCAAGAGACTGTGACCGCAGATGACGCCAGGCACCGGCCGCTGCCCAGCACACCAGGGGCTGTGGTCGACGTACGGCGTGGCCGAGCGCAAGGAAAGGGAAACCAGGGCAATGAAGCGCAAGACAGGCAAGAAACGCTAGCCCAGGCTGACATCCACGAGTGACATCAACGGCACCGGACGCCAGCGCACTTGCATGCCCGGGCACGGAGTACGCCACCGCAGGCCACTGCTGCCGGAGCGAGCACTGATCGAACTCCTAAAGCGGGTGTCGCAGGTTCGAATCCTGCCGGGGCACCAGGCAAAACGGCCCGGACCGATCATGGTCCGGGCCGTTTTGACGGCACCATTTGACGGCAGTCGCCGCTCACGCGGCTGGTCGACGGCGCATGAGCAGGCGGTCCATGTGGCTGATCGCCTCCCGCTGGGTGTCCTGCACGACGTGCGTATAGACGTCCATCGTGATGCTGATCTGACTGTGTCCGAGGATCTCCATGATGACGCGCTTCGCGACGCCGGCCGCAGTCGGCAGCGTCGCGCAGCCGTGGCGCGCGTCGTGGAGCCGGACCACCCGCAGCCCTGCATCGGCGGCGACGCGTGTGGGCGAGCGGTAGACGTTGCGCGGCTCGACCGGCCGGCCGTTCCGCGTGGCGAAGACGTAGCCGCTCTCCGACCGTGCGACGCCCGTGCGTGCGAACGCCTCCCGCTGTACAGCGCGGGCATGGGGACCACGCGGCTGCCGCGGCTCTTGGGGTCGTCGTCTTACAGCCTGCCCCTGCGTCGCTCGGTCTGTTGGCGCACGTGCAGAACGCGGTTGTCTACGTCCAGGTCCGACCAGCGCAGGCCCACCAGCTCACCGCGACGCGGGCCCATGGCGACGGCCATGCAACCCGCTGCGGCCGAGGGGAGGGTCGGACGGACGCTGCTGCCCGCGTGGATCGCCAAGGAGTCCCTGCGCAACCTCCTCGTCCTCGCCCGCACCGGTGCGAGCCGACATCAAGTCGGCCACACGCCCATTGGAAGTTCTTCACCTGGAGCGCGGACAGCGACATCCCACTTTCGTTCCATCGGATCGGGTCCTCGGAGGTGGGTCACGAATTGAGACATCGGTCGCTGTCGGTCGCTACTGGTTCGGGATCCAATACGGCAACCGGGACGATCCGCGCCTCTCCGTGCCCAAGCGTTACGGCTGCGACCTGACCTTGAACTACGGCCGCCCGATGGCCTGGTTTCGGACTCGTCCGGCGTAGGCACGTAGCAACGAGCGACCTGCCGGATTCAAACCGGCGCCTGCCGAAGTCCGCCTCCGTGAAGCCGCCGGCTTCGTCTGCTTCGTGCCTACATCCAGCCCGCGTCGTACGAACCCGCCGCAGCGAGTTGCTCCTCGGCGAGGGCCGACTGGTCGGGCCTGCTGACCACCGCCCAGTGCTTCCCCACCGGGCAGCGGGCGTAGCGCGTGGACGGGGTGAGGCGTAGGGACTTGAAGCCGAAGAACACTATCCATGTGGCCGTATAGAGGTGTCCCGCCGTGCACTGCACGATCGACTTCTGGGGCATGTGTACCTCCTTGGCGCCTCAGGCGGACGTGACCTTGAAGCTGCTGCCGTTGCGTGGACCCAGGCGGGCCGTCACCCGTGGCTCTGTGCCTGGGGCGTGGTGCACCGTCAACTCATCCGTGCCTACGCCGAGTCGGGCCGCGCGCTGGCCCTTGTAGCGGAAGAATACGGCTATCTCGTGAGCTCCCGCCTCGACCGGGACCTCCGTCGTGCCCCACTTCGCGGGCCACTCGACCCCGTCGATCTCCACGACCGGTCGCGTGAAGGCGCGGTGGAAGGGGAGCGCCACCAGCGAGGGACGGATATCGACCAGGACCTTCACCATCACCATGAACATCACCGAATTTCTTGCCTGGTTGACGGGTTGCGTCCAGCAGGTGCCTTGCGTCGGTCTCTCACGCCGACGACGACAGCACCGACTCCGGGCGGAATCCCCTCGCGATGCCGGCCAGGCTGCCCGCCGTGATCAGTACGGTCGCCCCGCCCGCGTACAACAGCAGCCTTGTCGGGCCCAGCGGGTCCAGGGCCATGGACATCGCCAGGAGGGCGCCGAAGCCGGGCAGCATCGCGGCCAGGCTGACCAGGCCGCCGCCGTTGCCCGCCAGAGCGCCGGCGCCGGGCTGGGACAGGCGGGGGAAGAGCAGGTTGAGCAGGAGGGCGAGGGCCGCGCCCGCCCAGGTGGCCAGGAGCGGGAGCAGGAGGGCGAGTGTCAGGATCGGCGGGCGTCCCAGGAACGCCTTCGCCAGGCCCGCGCGCTGGTTCTGGCCGCGGCTGAGGCTGCCGATCCGACGGTCAGCAAGGTCGGTGAGGCCGAGCAGGTCCAGGACCTCCGCGATCCGCTCCTCCGACGACCTGGGCGGCAGGCCGAGGACGCGTGACCAGTACCGAAGGTTGTCCACGACGCTCAGGCGTGGTGCGAGCGCCGAGCGGTGGGTGGCGAGGGCGATCAGGGACTTGGTCTCCGTGTGCGTGTGCGGGTCGGTGCCGTCCACGAGGACGGTGCCCTCGAGGGGCGCGAGAATCCCGGCGAGCACACGGAACGCCGTTGTCTTGCCGGCGCCGTTCGGGCCGAGCAATGCATGAATTCCCGCGCCGTATTCGAGATTGACATCGCAGAGCACCGGCCGTCCCCGGTAACCCGCGGACACATTCAGCACTTCCAGCTTGGCCACCGATTCAACGTAGCACTGCGGATGAGCGGCCAACTGAGTGGTCAACTGACCTGTCATTGGTGCCATTTTCAACAGGGAGTTGCCCGGTGGGGAGTTGTTCGTCGGACATCTCGGCCGGCGTCGTACGCAGCAGCGGCATCGACGCGACGACGCGCGAGGCGGAGGAGGCCGGGCGGTGTTCGTAGTCGCGGACCAGACGCCGGTGCAGTATCAGGGTCCCGAACGTCTGCTCCACCCTCCCCCCGGGCTGCTCCCCCGAACACATCAGCTTCCGGGAGCTGAAGTACCAAATACGCCGGCGCAGACGAAGCCCGTAAGGTGCCGCACATGGTGACTGCGACCGTCCGCGAGTGGAACGACGAGGAGGGGTGGGGCGTGCTCGACTCCCCCGAGACTCCCGGCGGCTGCTTCGGCCACTTCTCCGACGTCCGGATGACCGGCTTCCGCACGCTGTCGCCCGGACAACAAGTGGACCTCGCATGGGAAGCCCCCGGCTTCAAGCAGGACGGGTACGACTACCGCGCCGTGAGCATCGCGCCTCGGCCCGCCTGACATCCACGCCTGACATGAACGCCCTACATCAACGCCCTACATCAACGGCTGGGCACGACCACGGTCCTCAGCGGTCCGGTACGCCGCGTGGGGGCGGACTCGTGCCTCGCGCACCGTCGCGTCGAGTCCGGTAGCAACTTCCCGCCGGCACTCCTCGTGAGAAGCCGTTGTCTTACCTGGTGCCGCCCCGGCGCACGACCTGCCGCAGCTTCTAGCGGCTGCGGCGGCGGCCCTTGGAGCGGCGAGGGTAGGGGAAGAATCGCGGGCGGCGCTTGGCAGCCACGTCCTCGATCCAGCCGAAGAGCAGGATCGCCAGGCAGATCAGCGGAACGCAGATCACCAGCGGGGTCCACTGGCTCGCCAGCAACCACTGCGCGTGGTTGTAGAAGAAGGTGTTGCTCCACAGCGGGTCGATCAGCGGCTCGGTCAGCACCAGCGCGAATGAGTGCCACAGGTAGACAGTGACCGCGCGGGAGTTGAGCAGGCTGATCACGCCGTTGAACCGCTCCAGCGGCTTGGGCCACTGCTCCCAGGACGGGCTCAGGTGGAGCAGCAGCAGCACCGCGCCGAACGACCAGATCGCCTGGGCGACCGGTACCGCTTCCAGATCGTGCCCGATCCGCGGGTTGTCCACCGGCGACCGCAGCAGCCACCAGTACCCGAACATGAGCACCAGCGGTGCGACGGACGGCACGATGTACTGCGGGATCTTGCGGAGCAGCCCCTCCTGGTGGGCCATGCCGAGCAGCCAGCAGGAGCCGAAGGTGGTGAAGTCGGTGGCGGCTTCCATCAGCCGGCCGGACTGGTCGACCAGGCCGGAGTTGATGAAGAACGCGAGCGCCAGCGGCACCAGCAGGGTGACCCAGGGCAGCTTCCGCATCGCCTTGAGCATGAGCGGCGACAGCAGTACGTACCAGAGGTAGGCGCGCAGGTACCACAGCGGCACACAGATCTGTTCGGCCCAGGAACTCGGCAGGTGCCCGCCGAGGGTGTGCAGCGAGGCCCCGAACGGCGGCTCGCTGAACGGCAGGATCCAGTAGGCCAGGTCGCCCCACCACCAGTTGGGGTGATGGTTGTAGTCAGGCCTCCAGCCTTCCAGGAGCATCAGCGGCACCACGACCGCGCCGAACAGCCACATCGGCGGCAGCAGACGGCGCAGCCGGCCGCGGATCACGCTCAGCGCCGGCCGGTTGAGGGACCGCACCATCAGCGACCCGGCCAGCGCGAACATGACACCCATGGAGGGAAAGACGATCGGCAGCCAATTCCAGCTGAAGTTGTGGTAGACCACCACGCGGACCAGGGCGAGCGCCCGCAGCAGGTCGAGGTAGCGGTCACGGCCGGGCTTGTGCGCGGGCGCCGGGGCGGCTTCCTCGGGCCGCGGGTCGCGCTGCGCGGGAATCACGGCAGGGTCCATCACCCGCAGGGCGACGGTGTCGGAAAAGTTCCGGGTGCCGAAGGCACCTCGTTCCGCGGTACTCATGAAGACATCGCCCCCGTTGTGACATCGAGCCCGACCTCACCGGTGCGCTTCAGCTTCTGCCAGCGCAGCCGGCCCCCGGTCAGCGCGGTGATCGAGGACTGCAGCAGCACCATGTACATGAGCACCCGGTAGACCACCTGCTGGGCCGGCAGCGTGATCAGATGCCACGCCTTCTCCTTGTCGAGGTGGAAGGACCACCAGGCGCAGACGGCCTGCAGGGTCATCACCGCGAACCAGGCGGCCAGGGTCCTGTACGCGTCGACGAAGACCACGCCGTAGACCATGCCGATGTCGATGGCGGGCGCGAGCAGCGGGGTGACCACCATGAACAGGGCGACGAACGGCAGACCCACCCGGCCGAAGTGGCCGGCCGCGCCGCGCTCCAGCACCGCGTACCGGTGCTTCCACATCGCCTGCATGGTGCCGTAGCTCCAGCGGTACCGCTGCGACCACAGCTGCTTCATGCTGTCGGGTGCCTCGGTCCAGGCGCGGGCGTTCTCGGCGTAGACGACCTTCCAGCCGGCCCGGTGCAGGGCCATGGTCACGTCGGTGTCCTCGGCGAGCGTGTCGTCGCTCATGCCGCCCGCCTGCTGCAGCGCCGTGCGGCGGAAGGCGCCCACGGCGCCGGGGATGGTCGGCATGCAGTTGAGCACGTCGTACATCCGGCGGTCGAGGTTGAAGCCCATCACGTACTCGATGTGCTGCCAGGCGCCGATCAGCGTGTCGCGGTTGCCGACCTTGGCGTTGCCGGCCACCGCGCCGACGCGCGGGTTGCCGAAGGGCTGCACCAGCTCCCGGACGGTGGCGGGTTCGAAGACCGTGTCGCCGTCCATCATGACGATCAGGTCGTACGAGGCGGCAGCCACACCGGTGTTGAGGGCGGTCGGCTTGCCGCTGTTCGGCTGGCGGATCAGCCGGACCATCGGCAGGTCGAGCTCCTCCACGATGGCGGACGTGTCGTCGGTCGACCCGTCGTCGACCACGATCACTTCGATGGGATAGTCGCTTCTGGCCAGGGAGAGCAGGGTGTTGGTGATGCACTCCTGCTCGTTGTACGCGGGTACCACCACGGTGACCGGTTCGGTGACCGGGTCGCCCCAGGAGAAGCCGGGTTTGCGGATGCGCCGCACGTGGACGGCCGAGAGCACCAGCATCAGCGCGAACCGCGCCATGACCAGCACACCGACGACCGCGAGCAGGCCGACCAGCCACGGCAGCAGCCGCACCGAGAAGGTGGTGCACCACAGGAACGCCTTGCCGACCCACAGGCTGTAGGTGGTGACCTTGGTGTTGGCGGAGCCGGTGCCGAGTGCCTCGCCGGTGGTCTTGAAGGTGTAACCCTGGGCCTTGAGCTTGTCGATGATGACCGGCAGCGCGGCCAGCGTCTGCGCCCGGTTGCCGCCCGCGTCGTGCAGCAGGATCATCTCGCCCTGGCCGCGGAGGTCGGGCATGGCGGACTTGACGATGGAGTCGACGCCGGGGCGCTTCCAGTCGTCGGTGTCCTTGTCGATGAAGGCGGTCAGGTACCCCTCCGACCCTGCCTGCTTGGTCACCGGCCACGACCAGTCGTCCAGCGCATCCACGGTGGAGGAATAGGGCGGGCGGAACAGGCTGGAGTGGATGCCGGCGACACCGGCCAGCGCGAGCTGGGTCTCGCCCAGCTCCCAGGTGAGCCGGGTGTCGGAATGCAGCGCGAGGTCGGGGTGGGTGAAGGTGTGCAGACCGATCTCGTGGCCGTCGGCCACGATCTGACGGATCAGCGCCGGGTTGCGGGTGACCATCGAGCCGGTGACGAAGAAGTCGGCGCGGACGTTCTCCTCCTTCAGCACCTTGAGGATCTTCGGCGTCCACTGGGCGGACGGTCCGTCGTCGAAGGAGAGGACGACGGTCCTGTCCGGGATCGTGTAGCTGACCGGCTTGCTGTTCTTGTCGCCGCGTGCGTCGACGACCGGGCCGCCCTCCAGCACGCTGGTCGGGACGGTGCCCTTGTCCACCGAGATGGCGATGCTCTCGTCGTGGAAGACCTCGTTGTTCGCCATGCCCCGAAGCACCATCAGCGCCAGCAGGGTCGCCAGTACGGTCACCGGCAGGAAGAAACGCAGGGGAGGTGCGGCGAGTCGGCGCGGCCGCGCGATGGACTGCCGGGGGCGTTGGTGCCGGGTGCGGGACATGGGCTTCCTGGTCGGTCGCGTCTGGCTACTGCGCGGTGGCGTCGGATACGGAGCTTGACGCTGCCGTACCGGCCGTCGGGGTAGCGGTGACTGACGCGGTGGCATCGGGTATGGAGCTCGACGCTGCCGTACCGGCCGTCGGGGTAGCGGTGACTGACGTGATGGCGTCGGATACGGAGCTTGACCCTGCCGTACCGGCCGCCGGGGTAGTGCTGACTGACGCGATGGCGTCGGACGTGGCCGCTGGGGCGGTGGTGCTCTTTCCGGGCTGGGCGGCGCCGGGAGCCGCGGGCAGCGGCGCGTTCAGATACTGGCTGGGCGGCGTGGTGTTGGCGGTGCCGGGGACGGTGAGCGCGGGCGCCTGCGACTGGGTTCCGACCAGGCCGGAGATCATCGCCACCACGAACCCGGTGCAGATGATGCCCAGGAGCCAGCCGAGACCGCGCAGACGGCGGCCGCGCAGACCGGTCTGGTCCACAAAGACGGGAGCCGACTCGACCTCCGTGGAGGCACTGGTCATCGACAGCCTCGAGCTTCCTTCATCGTGTTACAACTGCCAGCTCGGCGCTGCCAAAAGTAGTGAGTCGTGCGGAAAAGTGATCAATGTGCAAGGAAAAGGAGATTAACCGACCCACCCCTGATCATGTACCAAGATTAGTATGAAGATTCGGTGAATGTCACGCGGGTCTCGTAGAGTTCCGGCGAAGTAGCTTGCCTTCTGCTCGAACGGACCTGCACTCATGGCCATAACCCGCCGCCGACTGACGCTCGCCGCGACCCTCATGGTCGCCGTCGCGGTCCTGGTGGAAGCCTGCGGCGGCGCGGGAAGCGGGGGCGGCGCCAAGGCGCGCACGGCCACCACCCCGGCCGCGCGCTTCCAGGTCTCGTCCATGCTCAAGCCGTCCGGCCGTGCGCTGGGCGTTGTCGACGACAAGACGCCCTGGCGGTACGGCATCGTCACCGCCTTCACCAAAGAGGCCGGGCGGGCTCCTGACATCCGCGAGTACTACAGCTCCTGGGGCGACGAGTTCGACGCGGAGGGCAACACCTTCCTGTGGCAGCACGGCCAGCTGCCCATGATGGCGCTGGTGCCCTCCGGCACCTCGCTCGCCGACATCGCCAAGGGCAAGGACGACGCCTACATCCGCCGGCTGGCGGGCCAGATCGCCGCCTACGACGGCCCATTGGCCCTCTCGTTCGCCGGCGAGATGAACGGTCCATGGAACTCCTGGGGTCCCAAGCACACCAAGCCCGCCGACTTCGTCGCGTCATGGAAGCATGTGCGCGACATCTTCACCGCGCAGGGCGTCACCAACGTGATCTGGGTGTGGACTCCGCACGTGGTCGACTCGGGCACCACCGCCGAGCTGCGTCCCTACTACCCGGGCAACGCCTACGTCGACTGGGTCGGCCTCATCGGCTACTACGGGCCGATCGACGGCGTCGCCTTCTCCAGCCTGTTCACCCCCACCCTGCACCAGATCGCGGGCTTCTCCGGCAAGCCGGTGCTGATCGCGGAAACCGGGGTGGCGCAGGGCAAAGGCAAGGAGGCGCACATCCGTGACCTGTTCCAGGGCGCCACGAAAGCCGGCGTCATCGGGCTCGTCTGGTACGACCAGCGCAAGGACTGGCCGGGCGGCAAGCAGTTGATGGACTGGCGGATCAGCACCTCGATGGG
Source organism: Streptomyces sp. NPDC026500 (assembly GCF_055567635.1). Lineage (NCBI taxonomy): Bacteria > Bacillati > Actinomycetota > Actinomycetes > Kitasatosporales > Streptomycetaceae > Streptomyces > Streptomyces sp. NPDC026500. Next base: position 20,322 of record NZ_JBVHQB010000012.1, read on the forward strand.
TGCGCTGGCCGCGTTCCAGGTGGAGTCGGCCCGGAACGGCTTCGGGCATTCGTTCAAGAACGGCTGATCCAGGGCAAGCGGGGAAAGCCGGGCGCAAGCCCGCGAGGAACGACATTCATGACGGCGCATCACCGCGGCTGGCGCTTGCGGATGCCGACCAGGGGAGATCACGGAGATGACGACGGAATCGTCGCCGGGCCAGGGGGCTCCGCAGGAGGAGCCCGGCTGGGCCTTCCGGCCCCGCGCGTCGGCTGCCCGCCCGCAGCCGTACGGGGAACAGCAGCAGACGGAACCGGCCCTACCGTGGGACGACCGGTCGTCGGCCGAGCCGTACGGCGGATCCTCCGGCACACGGTGGGATGCCACCATGCCGCTGCGGTTTCCCGATCCCCGCGCCGGCACCCACGAGGCCATGCCCGAGCCGGGTCACCGGATACCCCCGCGCACCCAGCGCGGCAGCGAATCGGCGGACCGGGAGTCCGGATACCCATCAGCGGCGACCGCCGTCCTCGACCGGGAGTCCCTCCGCCGCCCCGAGCCCGTCGCCGCGCAGCCGCAGCCCCCTGCGGGCGCGGGCGGCAAACGGGCCGGGAAGACCAGGTGGGTGGGCAGGACCGCGCTCGCCCTCGCCGTCCTCGTCGCCGGCGGGGCCGCCGCTGTCATGCTCAAGCAGGAGGAAGCCGCCACCGTTGCCTCGAAGCAGTTGACGCAGGCGTGGCAGATACCGGCGCCCGCAGCCGACGACGTGCTGATCGGCAGCTGGCTCACCGACAAGCTGCTCGTCCGGGCCGGCAGCCGAGGCGGCCTGCGTGCCTACGACCTCACCGACGGCAAGCAGGTATGGAGCGCCGCGCCCTTCGCCGGCGCCGCCAAGCGCGGCACCGTCCCCTGCGCGATGTCGCCGACGCTCAGTGCCCGGGGCATCGGCACGGTCGCCTTCGGCAAGGACGGCAGCTCCTGCACCTGGCTGGCCGGTGTCAAGGCGTCCACAGGCAAGATCCTCTGGTCCATGCCGCTGACCAGCAAGAAGCACCCCACGGCGGCGGCCGCCGCGACCTACCTGCAGGGCGATGTCGCCACCATCGTCAGCGAGAACTTCCTCGGCGGTGTCGACGTCCGCACGGGCAGCCGCGTATGGGGCTACAAGGCCCGCGGTCACTACTGCAACGCCTACGACTGGGGCACCGACGGCGCCGTGCTGGTGGACGACTTCTGCCTCGACCAGAAGACCAGGTTCACCCTCACCGCGTACGACGGCAGGACCGGGAAGGTGATCTGGCGGAAGCCCGAAAGCGCCCACTCGGATGTGACGCACTTCCTGTCCGGCTCACCGCTGGTCGCCGCCGTCCACACGGCGCGCCAGGACGCCGTGCGGGTTTTCGACACCACCGGGGCCGGCCGCAAACTGGCCGTGGGCAACGACGAGCTCACGACCGGCAACAACACCGGCGCCGACCACTCCGTCCGGCTCTACGGCAACGTCCTGGTCTCCCCGGCCTCGGCCTCCGGCAGCACGGTGATCGACGGCTTCGACACCGCCACCGGCGCCAAACTCTGGACCCACCCCTCCGCTGCGCTCGCCGTCCCCGCGTCCGGTGCGGACGACAAGGTGTACGCCGTCACCACGTCCGGCTCCCCGCAGCTCATCACCATCGACCCGCGCACCGGTCGCACCACCCCGGTCGCGGGCCTTCCGGCGGGGACCGGCAAGTGGAGCTTCACCTCCGGCACGGTGTACGTCACCTCGGACGGCGGCGTGCTGGTACTCAACGCCCTCGGGTCGAACGGCGGCGTGCGGCTCTACTTGTAGGGCCTCCCCCTGGTCAGGGTGAGGCGTACCCGGCGGCGTCGAGGGACGCGAGTGCGTCCGCGAACCAGGATCGCAGCAGGACCGGTTCGGCGGGCTGTCCCGGGCGGAGGAGTGCGGGGGACGCCGGACCGGGCGGTTGGGGAGAGTAGCCGGCCAGGGCGGGGGCCGACCGCTCGCCCGGCGCGACGGCGGTGTCGGTGAGTTGCGCGGCCCGGAGGAGTGGGCCGGGGGCGTCGACGCACACGACTTGGCAGCGGGCGATCAGCCCCCGCCCGATCGCCCCCGCCCTCCGGGCTCACCACCGCTGCGCGGACCGGGCTGCCCCGCTCACCCGAAGGAACGCTCCCCGAAGGGTCCGCCGCCGGCAGCGAGGGCTCTGGGGCAGGGCCGTTCGCACCGTCGCCGGCCGAGGGGGCGGGCGCGGGTCGAGTCCACCGGGTCCCCGCCGCCGACCTCAGGGGTTTCCCATCCCGGACAGGCATCCCAGGCTTCCTTGTTTCTGCAGGTGGGCGGGGGTGGGATCGTTCCACCATTGCAGGTTGGGCGACGGCTGTTGTCCCCGGCCCACGAGGCATCCGATGCTTTGGCTGTCGCACCGGCTGAAGCGGCCGACCGCCCGGCAGTGCCACGACACCCCGAGTCACCCGTCCACTGGGACACCCATCTCTTCGGGCACCCGGGATGCGGGGCGCGGACGCTCAAGGGGCGCCCGACCGCCTTCGCCACCGCCACCGCGGTCCGGCGAGGAGACGGGTGGTGTGGCGGCGACAGCCCGGCACGCACCTTGGTCCGCAATGCCGGGCCGCGGGCGCATGCGACCTCATACCGATCAGAAAAGGAACACGCATATGAACGTGAAGTCCCTTACGGGCCGCCGTGTGGCCGTGGCCGCGGGTCTCGTCCTGGCTCTTGGGTGCGGTGTGTCGGCACAGGCCTCCGCCACCGGGCCGCGGACGATCAGCGGGAAGGCCAATCACGCGGTGACGCACCGCTCGGGCGGCGGTGGCGACAAGGGCACCGTCGCCGCCTGCTCCCAGGAGGTCCTCGGGGTGTCCGCCGTGAAGGAGCCCGCAGACAGCACGGACGCCAGGCACCTCCTCCTCACCGTCCAGAACGCCGGCGACAAGAAGTGCAACCTCTACCGCTACCCTCTCGTGCGGCTCGGTGCAGGTCGGACCACGGCCCCCGTGATCAAGGAGAGCGACCCGAACCCGGGGGTGCCCGTCACCCTCGCTCCGGGTGAGGAGGCCTATGCCGCTCTGCTCGTCAACGGCCCCATGGACGAGTACGAGGCGAAGAGCATCACCCTCAGCCTCCAGGGTCGTCAGCCCGGCAGCAGGGCGGGCAAGCCGATCGATGTCCCCATGCCCGTCCCCACGTTGTACGCCAACGACTTTCAGCGTGTCACCTACTGGACGACTGCTCCCGGTTACGCCCTGGATTTCATCATGTCGAAGTGACGGACCCCGACCGGGACCGCGGTCACGCTCAAAGGCTGTGTACTGCGCGGCGCCGTCCTGGACCGGTGGACGACGCCGCGCCGAGCGACTCGGTCCTGTTGCTTCGTCAGTCGCCGGTTTCCGACGTGTCGTAGGCGGCGGTCATGGGGACCCAGCCGGCGGGGTTGCGGTACCAGTAGTGCGGTAGCCCCTCGATGCTGGTGGTGCGGAACGGGCGGCCGTGGTCGTCGATGCGCACCGTGCCGGTCCGGCCCTGTGAGGACCAGTCGAGGTCGATGTACCAGTCGCAGGTGCAGGCCTCGGTGCGTGCGGAGAGCTGCAGGACCTCCGGCTCCTGAAGGGACACCCGGTAGGGGAAGTCGAGCGCGGGGGTCGGTCTGTCCGGATCGTTGCCGGGCATGGAACGGGCCAGGGGTCGGGGCGCGTCGAGGTTCACGGAGAAGTAGCGGGGGATGAGGACGGCGCCGCAGCCCTCGTACATGGAGTAGGCGATGCCCCGGCGGGCGTCGGGGGTGGTGCGGTTGACCATACGCACATGCAGTGCCTCCAGGACGACGGCGGCGGAGCCGCGTCCCTGCACCGAGATCCGCAGATCGGTGGTGCGCCCGTGCACCGCCCGCTGGGACGCGGCCCACGCCGCGGCGTCCCCCGGCGTCGGCGGCGGCGGGACCTGCTGCGGTGGCTTGGCGATGACGTAGTTGTGGTCGCATTCGAGTTGCCAGAGGTGGGAGTTGGCCGTCCAGGTGAGCGGGGCCGGAGGTGAGACCGTGCCGGTATTCGCCCGGTTCTTCCGCGGGCCGCCGCCGCTGTGCGTGGCCGACGCGGAGGGTTTCGGTGTGGTGGGGGCGGAGGTCGACGGTGGGACCGTGCCGGCGCTCGCCCGGTTCTTCCGCGGGCCGCCGCCGTTGTCCGTGGCCGACGCGGAGGGTTTCGGTGTGGTGGGGGCGGAGGCCGACAACTCACCGCCGGGAGACGGGGGTCCGGCAGCGGACGTGGTCAGGCCGGCGAGCGCGACGGCGAGCGAGGCCGCCAGTGCTATCGATCGCACGGGCCGTCGTCGGGGGCGCCCGGCTTGGGGCAGCCGGCCGGTCGGCGAGGGCGGCTCGGGCGGCGGGGGCGGCTCCGGGCCCGGGTCGGCCGGCGAAGTCGACCCCGGGCGCGGGTCGGCCGGCGAAGTCGGCTCGAGTGCCTCGTCCGGCGGGCTGCTGTGGCTCGCGGATGCGGCCGATGCCGTGGTGCTCGTGGCGTCGTGGGGCGTCGGTGACCGCCGGGCATCGGACGGGCGGGGTCGTTGCCGTGCCGCGACTGCCAGGATCCACCGGCGGTGCAACTCCACGCGGTCCTCGGGGGAGGCTCCGCAGAGGGCGGCGAACCGCTCGATCCCGGCGAAGTCCAGGGGGACCGCCTCTCCGGCGCAGTAGCGGTGCAGCGTGGAGGCGTTCATGCCCAGCCGGCGGGCCAGCGCCGCGTAGCTGCGGTCCGTGCGCTCCTTCAGACGCGTCAGCAGTAACGCGAACTCCGCTACGTCGTCGTGGAATGCATCCATGTGGTCCGTACTCGCATCCATCCGTCGGCCTGTGCAGTCATGTCCCGATCCGGCCCGGCATCCCAGGCACTCCCATACCTGCACGTCGATACCGCTGGGACGGTTCCAGGGGTGCGAGACGTGAGCAGGACCTGGAGGCGTACGAGGAGTGCTTCGGCGGCGGGAGCGCCTGAGACGGCCGGGATGCGGGAGGGCCCTGGCGCACCGCGCGCCGGGGCCCTCCCGTGCCCGGGCCCCGGGCGGTCCGGGCGTCAGGTCACTTGGTCAGCCAGCGGGCGAAGTAGCGGTACTTGGCTGTCAGTCCGACGGTCTTGGGGCCGATGGAGACGACCTGGTTCGTGGTCAGGCCCTTGCTGCCGGACCTGAAGTACCAGAGGTTGCCCTCGTACCTGTTCTCGCTGTCCGTGCTGGTGGCGAGTTCGCTTCGTCCGTCACCGTTCATGTCGATCAGGGATACCTGCGAGCCGAACATGTCGTAGGGCTCGTTGATGCCCGGCACTCCGGCCGTGTTCTGGTGCCAGGACACGGCACCGGTCGCGGTCAGTCCCTTGGACGAGCCGCGCAGCACGGTCACCGCGCCGGTCGTGCTGACCCCGGAGATGCTTTCCTGCATCACGCCGATCGCGACGTCGGCGTAGCCGTCGCCGTCGACGTCGCCGGTGTCCAAGTGGAAGCCGAACCGGTCGTACTTCTCGCCGGTGCCGGGCACCCCGGCGGTGTCCTGGCTGATGCGTACCGGCTTGCGGGTGGTGCTCACGCCTCCTGCGCTGCCGTACTGGACGACGACCGAACCACCCACGACGCCCTTGGGCTGGTAGCCCTCGAGCCCAGCGCCCAGGACGACGTCGGCGTAGCCGTCGCCGTCGACGTCCGCAAGGCTCCCCGAGTTGACCATGGTGGAGAAGTCCTTGACGGGCCCGAAGCCGTTCTTCGAACCGAGGACCAGGGAGGCATCGGCGGTGCCATAGTGCCTTCCCACGACAAGTAGGTCGAGCACGTGGTCGCCGTTGACGTCCCCGGCCGACAAACTGCCGGGCGAGATCCCGGTGTCCACGACGCTGCTCGAGGCGTACGTGCCGTCCCGGCCGAACGGTCCCCGGAACAGTCTGGTCTCCGAGTTGCCGTAGCCCAGGTCCACTCTGGCGACGAGGTCGTTCTCGCCGTCGCCGTCGAAGTCGCCCACGATCATCGGGCCGAGGGAGAACGAGAGGGGCGTGCGGCCGGAGAGCCCTTTGGGGCTGCCCCAGAAGATCGACGTCGCCGGGACCGGGCCGCTGTCGCCCACCACCAGGTCGTCGTAGCCGTCGCCGTCCAGGTCCCCTCCTGTCATCAAGTCGCCGAACTCGGAGTACGGGTCTGCGGAGTCCGAACCATCGGACAGCACCTGGTGCCGGGAGCCGCTGAGGCCCGTCTTCGCCCCGTACATCACCACGGCGTGACCGTTCGCCGAGATGCCCAGATCGCCGTAGCCGTCCCCGTTGAAGTCGGCCGACCTGCCGGCCGCCGACGCCTTGGAGCTCGGCACCGCACCGGCGGGAGTACCCGCGCCCAGCACGGCCGTGCCCAACGACATGGCCGTGACAGTGGCCAGCACAGTCAGTCTTCGAACTCTGCGCATACGTCCGCCCTTTCATCCTGCATCAGCCCATGGACACCTGTCGTTCAGATCAGGGCTGCGCCACAGGAGACCGCCGGAGGGGGCGAACGGTTGTACGGCAGGGTGGCGTCGGTGACCGATCCGTCGACCCTGTCGGGGACAGGCAGAAGGGCCGGCTCGGGAGGCATTTCCTCCCGGGCCGGCCCGTTCCGATTCCGGCGCCGTGCCACTCGCGTGCCACTACGTCCGGGTGGAGTCGTTGCCGTCCTCGCCGGAGGCGGCAGTTCGTGCGGCAGGGGCGCCTGGCGTCAGCGCCAGATCGCCTGGATCGAGTCGAACTGGACCCAGGTGATCGGGTTGCCGCTGTTGGCGCCGTAGATGGTCACGGAACCGGCGGTGTTCACCTCGAAGCGGCAGGCGTTGATGCCCTGGCTGTTGTTCCGGGGGGCCGTGGCGCGGACGTACCAGGTGGGCGGCGTCATGCCCGCCGGCAGCGTGGCGATCTTGGTGTCGGCGAGGAAGTTACCGGTGATCGCGCCGCGGGCCTGGAGGAACGTGGTGCCCAGGATGGTGACCGTGCGGACCTGCGGGGTCGCGCCGGTCTGCGCGGTGATGCCGGGCTCCAGCACCAGATCGGCCCATGCGGTGGCGTCGACGGCGGCGGCGGCCGCAGGGGTGGCGGTGGCGAGGCCGGCGACGGCGGCAGCGGCGGGCAGGCCGAGGGCGGCACCGAGGATGCTACGGCGGCTGTGGGACATGGTCGTTGGTCTCCTTGACGAGGCCGTGTGCGGAAGAGTGGCAGGTGGCGCTGGCGGGTTCAGCGCCAGACGGCGCTGAAGTTGTCGAGCTGCGCCCAGGTGATGACGTTGCTGGAGTTCCCGCCGAACAGGCGCAGTTGGCGGTCGATGCCGGCCTCGGCCCGGGCGACGCAGTAGCCGCCGACGTTGTTGCGCGGAACGTTGCAGCGCGTCGCCATGCTCGGGGAGAGCGTGTCGGGCAGGGTGCCGATGACCGCGTCGGCGTCGAAGCTGCCCTTGATCCCGCCGCTGAGCTGGAGCGTCGTGGTGCCGCTGACGCTGATGAGGCGGCCCTTGGGAGCGTTCTGGTCGACCGTGACACCGGAGGCGAGGGAGATCGTCTGCCAGTCGGTCAGCACCTTGACGCCGTCGACCTCGGGCGCGCCGGAGAACGACGCGATGGTGCAGGTGCGCGGTCCGGTGTCCTCGCAGGCGAAGCCGAAGTGGAGATACGACACACCGCTCACCACCTCGACGGTGATGCCCTCGGGCTCGCGCCACTCGAGACCCGGCGCTGCGGTGATGAACTGCCGGTCGAGAACGTTCCCGGTGGCCCACTCGAGAGCGGTGATGTAGGTGTTGCCCGGCGCCGGATTGGTGCTGCTGTAGGCCTCGCCGTTGAGCAGGTACAGCACGCCGCTGTGGGACGCGTACCCCTGGAAGGTGCCCAGACCGGTGGGCTGCGCCAGGCGCTGGAGGGGCTGGAAGACGCCCGCCGCCGCCTGGGTCAGGTCGTACCGCTCGAAGTACGTCTGGTTGCCGTTGATGGTGAACCGGACGATGAGTTCGTTGGTGCTGCGGTCGATGGTGGGGGTGACGAAGAGGGCCCCCGTCGCCGGCGTGTACGGCGTGCTGTGCAGGGAGGACCCGTAGTCCAACACCGTCCCGGACCGGAAGTCGAAGTTGGTGATGGCCGTGCCGAAGCCCTCGTTCTTCGAGTTCTTCACGGACGCCGTCTCGGTCCACAGGCGGATGACGCCGCTGCGGTTCTCGACACCCAGGTTGACGCCGTGGCCGAACCCCCGCAGGTACATGTACCCGGTGATCGCGCCCGACCGGTTGAGGCGGGTCACGCACATGTCGCCGTGGAGGTTCCGGTCGTCGTACGACACCGGACCGGACTCACCGCTGAGGGTCAGTCCGCCTTCCATCAGCTGAAGCGTGAAGATGTCGCCGGACACCGGGTCGATGCCGAACGACTGCATCACGGTTTCGTTCTTGAGCGGGCGCCGGTGGAGCAGCTTGCCCACCGGTCCCGCGATGTCTATCTGTCCTGCAAGAGTCACGCTCAACGACGCCGCTCCATCCGCACGTTACCGTGCCGTCATGTTCAATGCGGCGCAAGTGTCGCATGGGCGCTGCCGGTTCAGACGTGGGTGGTCGGCGGGCCGTGGTGTCCGGCCTGCAGCCGGGCCCCCGCAGCCGGCCGGCGACCTGCGGCGGCCATGACGGTGACGGTTAGTCATGAGCATGCTGTTAGGCTCCGGTCACGCGTGTGGGGGGAGCGGCCGGGGGGCCGGGGGAAAGCCAGGGCGCTGTCGTACGTCCCGCCATGCCTTCTTGTTGCCTTCAGGAGGAACCGTGGCCCGATTCGGCCGTCGCCGACGCGGAAACCGACTCAGACCAGCTCTCGACGCACACTCAGTACGTCGCGGCGCTCCAGCGGCTCGTACCGCGGCCGTTCTCGCGACGGTGCTCGCTCTCAGCCTCCCGCTCGCCTCCGTGCCGTTCCCGGCGGCGGCCGCGCCGCAGCCCGGTGCGGCCGGAGAGCTCGTGCTGCCCGCCGCTCCGCGTGCCGTCCCCAGAGCCACGCAGATCCTCAACGCGGGTGCCAGCGGGTTCCTTTGGGCCCAGGAGGGCGACGAGCGGCTCCTGTGGACGGACTACGCGACCGGCGCCACGACCGCACTGGAGCAGCGGCTGGACGTCCCGGTCGAGTACGACATCGACAGCGGCTACTTCCGTGCGGCCGCCTCGTTCCAGACCGGTTACTACGGGAAGGGGTCCGACACCGTCGCCCTCTACTCCGAAGAGGACGCACAGGTCACCCTCCTCCGGGGCGCGGGCACCTCGCAGACCACCAGTGTGGTGCCGGTGCCCGAGTACCACACCTACCAGGGCACCTTCGGCGACACCGTCCTCACCAGCACCAGCGGCATCAACGCAAACCCGAACGCCTACCAGTTGTGGCGCGTCCAGGGCGGAGGAGAGGTCGCGCAGACACCCGTGACCGGGCTGCCGGACGGCGCGGGGAACGTGGTCGTCGAGGACGGCGACGCCCGGTCCGTCATCCTCCGCTACAGCACCGGTGACAACGAGTCGGGCTGGAGCCACTGGGGCATCGTCGACCTCTCCACCGGCGTGTTCAGCACGCTGCCCGACCGGGTCGATCCCGAGAACGGCTGGGAGGTGACCGGCTTCCGGCTGGGCACCGACTCGGTCCTGCGGCTGCGCAGCGGGCGCAGCAAGGCGGACCTGTACGACCGTGACGACCTGTCCGCAGAGCCCCGTACCTTCGACACGGGTGCCCTGAGCTACCAAGCCGCGTACGGGATCGTCGGCGACAAGCTGCTCGGCGTCGAACCGGTGGCGCCCGGCGACAACAAGTACCGGGGCCAGCCGCTGTGGGCCCTGACGTCGGACGGTACGGACACCGACATGACGAAGGTCATGGATCCGGCCGCCCAGCAGATCGTCCAGGCGCCGGACGGGTCCGTCCTCGTGGCGGGCGCCGATCGGTACGTCGAGCAGGGCGACCTCGACTGGGGTGTGTACCGGATCGGCCGGACGGCCGACGGCTCGGTCACCCGCAGCCGCCTGACCGCCGTGCAGCCGATGCCCGCGCAGATCAACGGCCTCTCGCTCGGCAGCGGCATCCTCACCACCGCCGACAACAGCACGCTGTACGAGCCGAACACGATCCTCGGCGCCTATCGCAGCACCTGGCTCACCACGAGCGGCACCCCGAGCGTCGTCAGGACGAGCGTGGACGGGTTGGTCAGCGGTTCGGACGGCGACTGCACCGGCGGTGCCACCCGCTGCATCCAGATGTTCGCCGACGGCACCGGCCGCCACGGCCGGCGCGACTCCACCGAGTCCGGCCTCACCATGCTGCGCGCCAACGGCTCCACCGGCTGGGGCCCGACCCTCGACACGGGCGACGACAGCCCTGAGCTCCAGGACCTCTCCGGGCGGCACGCGGTCGTGGACGGCGCCTCTTCCGGCAACCAGTACATCGGTGAGTTCGCCGACGGTTCGGCGGGCAAGGTCCTGCAGAAGCGCGACCGGGTCGCGGCGACCGTCTGGGGCGACACCCTGTGGAGCGGCGCCACCACGGGAGGCAAGGTCACGGCCACCCGGCTCCCGGCCGGCGCCGCGGTGGAGTCCTTCACCACCCGCAACGGCTGCACTCCGTCCAGCCTTCAGGCCGTGGGCCGCTGGGTGTACTGGAGCTGCGTGGACGCCTGGGGCACCGTCAAGGGTTCGGGCGTCTACGACCGTACGGCGAAGCGCACCGCCACCGCCCCGGCGGGCAGGGTCCTGCTCGGTGACGGCTACCTCGTCGTGCGCGTCGGCGGCATCGAGTCGGACAGCGGGCTGAAGCTCGTCGACCTGCACGGCGGGCTGCCGTCCAGCGGCGATTACACGGCTCTGCCGAGCCGCAAGCTCGCCGACTGGACCGACCTCGGCCGGGACAACGTGGGCGTGGGCACGACCTGGACCGTGGACCGGTTCGGCGGCGGCGTCGCCTACGCCGACCGCGAGCAGCGCGTCCACCTCGTACCGACCGGCGTTCCGGCATCCGCTCTGTCGGCCATCGACTCCACGGTCACCGCCGGGGCCGCGAGCTGGTCCGGCGCCTGGTGGCTGTCGAAGCCCGCGGCCTCCTGGAAGGTGACCATCCGCAGCAAGGCGTCCGGTGCCACCGTGCGTACCGTGTCCGGGTCCGCCGCCGCCGGTTCGCTGAAAGCCGCCTGGGACGGCAAGGACTCCGCGGGCCGTCTCGTCACCAACGGCGCCTACACCTGGACGCTCACCGCTCCGCCCGCCGACGGACAGGGGGCCGCACTCACCCTCTCCGGGACCATCGGGGTGACGGCCGGAGCGGCGGCACCGCGCGACTACGCGGGGAAGGACGGAGTCGGCGACCTCCTCACCCTCAACTCCTCCGGCGCCCTCACCATCCAGCGCGGCACCGGCACGGGCACGCTGGGCGGCAAGGTCTCCGGTTCCGGCTGGCCGACCACCGCGAGGTTCGTGCCCTTCGGCGACCTCAGCGGTGACCGCTGCAACGACGTCCTGGTCCGGCTGAGCAGCGGCGCCCTGCGCGCCTACCGCCCGGCTTGTGGATCGGCGCCGACGCCCTCGACGCCGTACACCTCACTCGGTACGTCCGGCTGGAGCCAGTACGACGTGCTGACCTCGCCGGGGGACGTCAGCGGCGACGGCCGTCCCGACCTGATCACGCGCGAGACGTCCACCGGGGCGGTGTACCTGTTCAAGGGGACGAGCGCGGGGACGCTGTCGGCGCGGGTGAAGCTGTACGGCAACTGGAAGACGTACAAGAAGGTCGTCGGGGCCGGTGACCTGAACGGGGACGGTATCGGCGACCTTCTCGCTCAGGACGCGTCGAACAACCTGTACCGGTACTACGGCAAGGGCAACGGCACGTTCGGTGCCGGCGCGAAGGTGTTCTCCGCCTGGGGTGCCGCCTACAACGCGGTGGTGGGAGTCGGCGACATCACCGGCGACGGCAAGGCGGACCTCGTCTCGCGCGACACCGCAGGCAATCTGTACCGCAACAGCGGCGACGGCAAGGGGTCGTTCGGCGGGCGCGCGAAGATCGCGACGGGCTGGCAGGGGTACCGGGCCGTCATCTGACGAAGATCGACCTCATGACACCGCCGACGGGCCCCGGGCAGGTCGGTGGTGAAGTCGACGGGCGGCCCCGGCAGCAATGCTGTCGGGGCCGCTCCATGAAGCGTCGGCTGCCTGAGGCACTCATGCGCGGCCCGGACGTCGTGCCCCTATGCGGCACCGCTGATTTCGGGGGCGATGAAGCGCCGGTGGAGCGGGCTGAAGGCGGTCTCGGGTTCACCGGTCATGCCGGCCTTCTGGATCGCGGGTGCGAGCCGTTCGGCGAAGAAGGCCTCGAACGCCTCCTGGGATTCCCAGACGTCGGTGACGTGCAGTCCCTGGGCGTCGAACCAGGCCACGTGCATCTGACCACCGGCCGCCGGCACCTGTTCCCAGTCGACCGCGTCCCGCACGGTGTCGTACTGCTCCGGCGTGACTCCCGCCCAGTGCATCGACATCACCATTGCCATGTCCAGCCCCTTACTGCTCGTAGTGGTGTACGCCGTTCTCGGACCAGCAAACATCCACTCGCGGCGGCACACACCTCCACGACGGCCAAAGGCGTTCCCCTGCTGGTGCCGAGCACCGAGATCGTTCCACCCGCCGAGCCGTACCGGACAGAGCGCGCGGAGGCACACCGGCGCCTGCGCAAAGCCCCGTACGCTCGCTCAAGTCCTCCACTCCCGGGGCCGCCCGCAGGATCGCTGTCGGGCCGGCCTCAGGCAGAAGCGGTAGACGTCTGCGCACGGCGTTCCGCGAGTGAATACTGGGCAAGGGAGCAGGTACTTGAACGAGGTCGGGGGAACACGGAGTTGAGGTGCGATGGGAGACGAGCGGCGGGGTCCTGACCCGGCGGATCTTGTGGTGGCCGGCTGTGGGTGGCTGCTCATCGTGGCCGTCATCGCGTCGCCGGGGCTCCTGCTGAACGACGGGCCGCTGACGGCGTACATGGCCGTCGTCGGCGGCGTGACCGGGCTTCTGTGGGTGCGCAAGAGGCTGTATCGCTGACGGCTCCCGTCGGCCTCGGCCCTCGGCCTCGGCCCCACCAGGCCCCGCCTCCGTGCGGAGAAGGGGCCGGGCCCTGTGCCGGAGAGAGGGCCCGGCGCGTCCGGACATGCCGAACGAGACGCGCGAGCCCCCGCCCGCCCCCTCAGTGGTTGCGGTCGCTTTCGTACAACCTTTTGCGGCTCAGGTGGAGTTCACCTCGGATTGCCGTTCCCTTGGGGTGGACGGCTCCGGGTGTCGGTGATCCGGGGGCGCCGGACGGCGGCGGAGCAGCGATGGGGCCAGGGTCAACGTCACGGCGATCGAGCCGGCGGCCATGACCGTCATCGCCGTTCCGGGCGAGGCGAGTTGGGCGATACCGCCCGCCAGTGCCGCGCTCACGCCCTGCATCGTGAGCATGCCCGCCGTGTGGAGCCCCAGGGCGTGGCCGCTGAGCTCGTCGGGGATCAGGGCCACCAGCCGCTCCTGCTGGATCAGGCTCGACCCGAAGCCGATCGAGGCGACGGCGACGAGGCCGGCGGCCACGGCCACGCTCGGACGGAGGGCGAAGAGCAGGTAGGGGGTCGCGAGCAGCAGCAGGAACGGGATGCCCAGACGGGCGCGCACCCGGGGCGGCAGCAGGCGGCCTGTCATCACGTCCCCGACGAACATGCCGAGCGCCGCGAACGCGAACAGCGCGCCGGCCCGGCTCGGCGCGTACGACACGTACAGCGATTCGCAGCCCACGACCAGGCCGTTCGGCACCCAGAGCAGGAGATAGAGGGTGCGGCGTTCCGGTGAGGAGAAGAGGCGGGCGTTCGTGCGCCAGGTCCGGGCGATGGACGGGCGGCCCAGGGCGCGGGGTGCGCGGGGTGTCAGGCCGACCCGCGCGGTGAGGGCCGCGGCCAGGTACAGCCCGGCCGCCAGGAGGAGCGTGACGCGCGGGGACAGCAGGGCCACGAGGACGCCACCGGTCGCGTATCCGGTGATCTGGGCGATCCCGTTCATCATGTTGAACACCGAACGCCCCAGCAGATAGCCCTCCTTGGCGAGGATCTCGTTCAGCAGGCCCCACAGGACTCCGCCGCCGAAGGACTGGATCAGGCCGAGGAGCAGGAGAACGACGAAGATCGCCCAGACCGGCAGACCGGGAATCGCCATGGCCGCCGTGCCGAGCCCGAAGAACAGCGCGATGCCCGCCACCGTCGCGCGCGGCGGCAGCCGGTCGGCGGCCGAGAGCATGGTGGTCGCGCCGACCATCTGGGCGAGCGAGGGACCGAACATGCTGAGCGCGGTGAGCAGCGGCGAATCGGTCGCCCGGTACACCAGGGTTCCGAGGGCCAGACCGCTCACCGTCGAGGCGGCGGTTCTGAAACAGGAGGACAGGAAGAGCGGGGTGAACTCCCGCGTGCGGAAGAGCTCGGAGTAGCTGCGCATGCGGGGAGTCTGGGGGGCCGTACGGGCGGTCGATATTGTTTCGCGCAGGGGCGAAACCTCCGGTGAGCCGGGCGGAAAGGGGTGGGGCCATGGGCTGGTGGCAGGTGAACGCCGACACACTCGCCGGGAGCCGTTTCGTGCTGTCGCCGCTCGCCGAGACGTTCGCCTGTCTGAAGCTGCTGCACGCGGGGACCGCCACGCACCCCGGTGAGCGCGCCTGGCTGGGCGTCCATCTGCCGGCGTACCGGAAGCGGCTGGCCGCCGACCCCGTCACCGCGCTCCTGGTGCGCTGCGGGCTCGGGCCGGAGTGGATCGCCGACTTCCTGACCCCGACCCCGTACGGCGACGAGACCTTCGAGACCGAGGTCGCCCGGGTGCGGGAGGCCTCGGCCCGGGATGCCCGTGCCCATCTCGCCCGCTCGGTCGGCGGCCCGCTGCCCGCCGGTCTCGCGGACCGCGACGATCTGCCCGAGCGGGCCGCCGCGCTGCTCACCGCCGTCTGGGTGGAGTCCGTACGTCCTGACTGGGAAAGGCGGCGGCGCGTCCTGGAGGCCGATGTGGTGGCGCGCACCGCGCAGCTCAGCCAGGGCGGCTGGGCGGCGGCGCTGGACGGGCTGCGGCCGGGGACGCGCTGGCTCGGCGGCAACCGGCTCCAGGTCAACCTCCACGAGTACCCGCCGCGCGAGATCTCGGGCGCCCAGCTCGTCTTCGTGCCCGTCACGCCGAAGGCCGGGTGGGTGTCCTGGGAGGAGTCCCGCCGCTACGCCGTGGTCTACCCGTGCACGGGGGCGCTGGCCGACGTACGGGCCGCGGCGGTGCCGGAGAGTCTCGGGGTACTTCTCGGGACGGCCCGCGCCGGTGTACTCGTCCGCCTCGACTCGCCCCTGTCCACCAGTCAGCTGGTCGCCGTGACCGGGCAGGGGCTGGGGTCGGTCGGGCGGCATCTGCGGGTGCTGCTGGACGCGCGGCTCGTGGAGCGGCGGCGGGCGGGACGGTCGGTGCTGTACTCGCGGACGGCCGCCGGTGAGGTGCTTGTCACAGCGCAGGGCGAGGGACGGACAGCCGGGACCGGCGAGGCCGCCATCTACCGGAGTTAGCATCCGTTTATGACTACTGACAACTCTGTGCTCGACGTCGAGATCGGGGCCCTCCAGGGGGGCTCCGCCGCTCTGTCCCAGTACGCGGGCAAGGCCGTCCTCATCGTGAACGTGGCCTCCAAGTGCGGGCTGACCCCGCAGTACGCCGGTCTTGAGCAGCTGCACGCGCGCTACGCCGACCAGGGCTTCACCGTCCTCGGCGTGCCCTGCAACCAGTTCCTCGGGCAGGAGCCCGGCAGCTCCGAGGAGATCGCCGAGTTCTGCTCCGCGACCTACGGTGTGACCTTCCCGATGACCGAGAAGGTCGAGGTGAACGGCGACGCGCGGCACGGACTGTACGAGCGTCTGGTGGGCACCGCCGATGCCGAGGGGCACTCCGGCGACATCCGCTGGAACTTCGAGAAGTTCCTGATCGGGCGCGACGGCGCGGTCGTCGGCCGTTTCTCCCCGCAGACCGAGCCTGAGTCGGCCGAGCTCGTCTCCGCCGTGGAGAAGGCGATCGGCTGAGCCCTGCCGTTGACCTTGCCCCTGGGGCAAGGGGGAGCGTCCCTGTCACCGGGCGGAAGGCGCCCGGTGACGGAGGATGACAGGGTGGACAAGGACCTGCTCACCATCGGCGCGTTCGCCTCGCGGGCGCGGCTCTCGGCGAAGGCCCTGCGGCTGTACGACCGGCTGGGGCTGCTGCCCCCGGCGTACGTCGACGAGGTCAGCGGCTACCGCTACTACCGCGCCGAGCAGACCGAACGGGCCCGGCTCGTCGCGCTGCTGCGCCAGCTGGACATGCCGCTGGCCCGGATCGCGGACGTGGTGGAGGCGCGCGGTGCCGACGCGGCCGCGCTGCTGGCCGCGTACTGGGACGGTGCCGAGGCCCGGTTCGCTTCGCAGCGGGCGCTCGCCGACTACCTCCGTGGACGTCTTTCCGGGAGGAGTTCCGAGATGTACGAGAAGTTCGCCGTCGAGACCGCCGAGGTGCCCGAGCAGGTCGTGCTGGCCGAGAAGCGGCACGTCCTGGCGCCCGAGCTGCCGGTGTGGATCCCCGGCTCGCTGGGGCGGCTGGAGGAGGGCGCCCGGGAGGCCGGGGGTGTCACGGGGCCGCCCTTCGTCGTGTACTACGCCGAGGTCAGCGCGGAGAGCGACGGACCGGCGGAGGCGTGCGTGCCGGTCGCCGACGAGGCCGCGGCACGGGCCTGGGCACAGCGCCAGGGCCGGGCCACCGGGGCCGAGGTCCGGGTCGAGCCGGCCCGGCGCATCGCCTATGTCCGCATCACCAAGGCCCAGGTCGCCCACCCGCAGATCCTCGCCGCCTTCGAGGCGGTCGAGAGCTGGGTCGCCGAGCGGGGACTGTCCGTCGACGGCCCGTGCCGGGAGATCTACTTCGCCGACTGGGACGCGGCGGGGCCCGAGGACGCGGTGTGCGATGTGGCGTTCCCGGTGAAGTGAAGTGAAGTGGTGTTCCCGGTGAGTGAAGTGGCGTTCGCGGTGAAGTGAAGTGGTGTTCCCCGTGACGTGAAGTGCGTGAGGTGCGTGAAGTGATGGGCGCGGTGTGGCGCGGTCGCCGCGCCGCGCCCACCTTCGTGTGGTGCAGCGCCCACCTTCGTGTGACATTGCGGGCGTCACGCCCGGCAGCCGTGTACGAGTGGGAGTTTCGGTGGTCTCGTCCCCTCTCGGGAGTTCGCTGTGCCTTCTGTCGCTTCCTCGGTCAACGTTCTCGCCCCGGCGCCGGGAGGCGGGGCATCGAC
Organism: Streptomyces sp. NPDC026500; assembly: GCF_055567635.1. Lineage (NCBI taxonomy): Bacteria > Bacillati > Actinomycetota > Actinomycetes > Kitasatosporales > Streptomycetaceae > Streptomyces > Streptomyces sp. NPDC026500. Next base: position 37,646 of record NZ_JBVHQB010000012.1, read on the forward strand.
GGAAGTGGCGGAGCACCGGCTCTCGTGGCGGGGCTACACCTACACCGCCCGGGTCGCCCGGCACGGCACCCCCGTCACGGAGCCGCTGCTCGTGCTCGGCGGGTCGGACCAGACGCGGTACTCGTGGACGCGGCACGAGCGGTGGCTCGGGGAGCTCGGGACCGTCGTCACGGTGGATCTGCCCGGGTTCGGGGACGCGGACTTCCTGCCCGCCGAGCACGGGATCGACTTCCTCGCGGAGTGCGCGGGGCACATGCTGCGCGAACTCGGGCTCGGCCCGGTGAACCTCTACGCGGGGTGCTACGGCGGCGCGGTCGGGCTCCGGCTCGCCCAGCGGTGTCCGGAGCTGCTGCGCCGGGTCGCCGTGCAGGGGATGTCGGACCACATTCCGGGCTGGTTCGCCGAGGCGCTGGTGGGATGGGTGCGGCTCCTGGAGGAGGGGCGCGTCGAGGAGACCGCCGAGGAGTTCGTACGGTGCTTCGTGCCGCCGCCCGGCGACCGCACCGTACGCAAGCACGCCGCGCTGACCCGGCTGATGTACCAGCAGTTCGCGGCGCAGACCCCGCGCGACGTCGCCGTGACGGTCGAGCGGAACCGGCGGCTGCTGGCCCACGAGTGGTACCGGCGCGCGCGTCCCCGCCGTCCCGTATCTCGTGTTCACCGGCGAGCACGACACCCTCACCACGCCCGACCTGGTCCGCTCCGTGGCGGCGGACCTGCCGGGCGCGTGCTTCACCACGATCGCGGAGTGCGGCCATCTGGCCCATCTCCAGCGGCCCCAGGACTTCTGCGACCTGCTCGTCCGGTTCTTCCGCGACCAGCGACCGGAGGACGCGGGCCTGTCGTACTGCGGGCCGTTCGAGCGGTTCTAGTGCCGGTCGCGGCACCGGCGGCAGGGGCTCAGCGCAGCTCCTCCGGGCACGGTGTCCCCCGCGGGAGCTGGTACGGCGCCGCGAGCCGGTAGGTGCCCGGCTTCGGGGCCAGCAGCTCCGTCCACGTGTCGCCGGCCGCGGTCTCCTCCGTCGGCATCAGACAGCCGTTGAGGTTGTCGTACGTCTTCGGGGTGCCTTCCGCGCGGCCCTTCGACGCCTTCGTCTCCCGCGGCGGCTTCAGGCTCTTTCCGTCCGCGTCGACGATGCTCAGCCACGGCGAGTACGGGATGCGGATGAGGATGCGGCCCGCCTCCTTCACCTCGATGGTCAGCTCGCCCTGCTCGGCCAGGTCGACGACGGCGTGCGGCTCGGCGAGCGGGGTGGGGTCGGTGACGGTGAAGAGCTGCCAGTTGGCGTCGCCCCAGATCTGCCGGAGATAGGGCATGCCCCGCTGGACGAGCTCACGTTCGCGCTGGCCGCCGTCGCCGTCCGGTTCGCCCTTGGGCAGCACGACGTAGCGGATGGCCCAGCGCTGGAGCCACTCGTGGTAGTTCGCGGAGTTGAGCGTGTCGTCGTAGAAGAGCGGGTTGCGCTCCATGTCGGCCTGCCGGTTCCAGCCGCGGGCCAGATTCACGTAGGGGGCGAGGGCGGAGGCCTCGCGGTGCGAGCGGGCCGGGACCACCTCGACACGGCCCTTCTCGGCGTCCACGAGCTGGAGCTGGTTGACGAGCGGGGCCAGCTCGCGCGCCCAGGACGCCGCCGGGGTCGTGTGCACGATGTCGTCGACCGTCTTGAAGCCGATCCAGCCGGTGAACGCGGTGAAGGCGATGACGGTGGTGTACCACTTCCGTGACTTCGGCACGGTGAAGGGCAGCGCGGCGATCAGGGCGACTCCCGCGAACAGCATCGCGAGGCGCGTGATGTTCGAGCCGATCTGGGAGCTGATCAGCCAGACGAGGAGCACCGCGAGGCCGTACACCGCCGCCGTGATCCGTACCGTCGTCCACTCCTTGGGCACCACGTAGTAGACGGAGGCAGCGGCCGCGAACGGCAGGATGACCGAGAAGAACGTCATCGGCTGGGTGCCCGAGAAGGGGAACAGCAGGGCCGAGAGCCCGACCACGACGGTCGGGGCGATGCCGAGGGCGTAGGCACCGGGGCGGCGCCTCTGGAGGAACATGGCCGCGGCCAGCAGGCCCACGAACAGTCCGGCGACCGGTGAGGCGGCCGTCGCGAGCGCGGCCAGCGGCGCCGCGCACAGGGCTTTCGCCCAGCGTTTGTAGCGCCAGCGGTGGGGCCAGCAGAAGACGACGGCGACCGCGCCGAGCGAGAACGCCGTGCCGAGGCCGTACGTCACCCGGCCGGAGATCGCGTTGCAGACCAGCGCGAAGATGCCCGCGAGCGAGGTGGCGATCGGGTTCCGGACGACTCGGCTGCGCACGAGGATCATCGTCAGCAGGCCCGCCGAGAGCGTCCCGGCGATCATCATCGTCGTCCGGACGCCGAGCACCGACATCAGATACGGCGACACCACGCTGTACGAGACCGGGTGCATTCCGCCGTACCAGGCGAGGTTGTACGCCGAGTCCGGGTGCCGGCCGACGAACTCCGCCCAGGCGTCCTGCGCCGCCAGGTCACCGCCACTGTTCGCGAAAGTGAAGAACCACACGATGTGGAGCACGCCGGCGAGGGCGGTGAGGAGAAGGACGGGATAGCGGCGGAAGAGGTCCGTCGGCGCGGCGCCGATCGACGCGAGCGGCTCGGTCCCGCGGGGCTCCTCGGCGTCGTCACCGCCTCCGGCCGCGTCTCCGGCTACATCTGCGTCTACGCCTGCGCCCGCGTCACGGACCGCCTCGCGGGTGCTGCCGTGCAGCGGTATTCGCGGGCCCGTTCCCTGGCCCGGATCGGCGTCGTCGGCGTGTGTCGGCTCCGCTGTCGCCACTGCAAGGTTCTCCCCGTGTCCCGTTGTCCGTTCTGGGCCGGGACCCGCGGCTCGCGAGCAGCCCCGATTAGCGCGACGCTAGCACGCACACCGCCGGACGGCTCCCGAGTGGGGCGCCGTCCGGCGGAGTGCGGTGCGGGTGCCGCTCCCCGCTGTACGTCACCGATGCGTGCGCTCGTACGTCATCGGTGTGCGCGTCCGCTCAGCCGACGCGGGTCAGCTTCGCGCCGAGGCCGGGCTCGGCGAGGTCCGACTTGAGCGCGACGGGGATCCTCACGGCGTCGCTGGAACCGTCGCCGACCCTCAGCTCGCCGACGACCGTACCCGCCTTGCCGGTGTGCGGAACCACGTCCTTGCCCTCGCCGATCGACAGCTCGGTCTTCAGACCGGGCCAGCCGACCGCCGTCATGTTCCTGGTGGCGACGACCGGGGTCCGGCCGCCGAGCTGGTCGTCCACATAGCCGACGACCTGGCCCTTCTTCACCACCGTGGCGGTGGTCAGGCTCTTCTGGACCTTGTCGATCAGCTTCTGGCTGTTGACGAGCGCCAGGTGGAGGCTGTCCCAGACCTTGCCGGTGCCGGCGTCCTGGTTCATCACCGCGCCGTAGATCGTCTGCGTCTTGCCGTTCACGGTCTTGGTCGCTGCCCACACCAGGTTGCCGCCCGCGGGCGTCGACGAACCGGTCTTCAGGCCGATCACGCCGACCTGCTGCACCAGCAGGTCGTTGTTGTTGTAGATCGGCGTGTCGAGACCGGGGATCTTCGCGCTGGCCATCCCGACGATGCTGCGGAACGCGTCGTTCTTCATGACCTTCTTGGCCAGCTTGATCTGGTCGGTGGCCGTGCTGACCGTCGTCTTCTGCAGACCGCTCGGGTCCGTGTACGTCGAGTTCGTCATGCCGAGGTCCTTGGCCGCGGCGTTCATCTTGGCGACGAAGCTCGCGTTGTCGGAGTCCCAGCGGGCCAGCAGCCGCGCCACGTTGTTGCCGGAGGGGATCATCAGCATCTGGAGCATCTGACGCTCGGTGAACTGCTGGCCCTTCGACATGGCCGCCGTCGACTCGTCCGGCAGCTTCGACTCGTCCTCGGCCTGCTGGTCGACCGTGATCTTCTCGCCGTCCTCGTTCCCCTTCAGCGGGTGCTCCTGAAGGATCACGTACGCCGTCATGATCTTGGCGACGCTCGCGGTGGGGGACGGGGTCTGCTTGCCGTCGGTCCCGAGGCTGCCCACGCCGTCCACCTCGATCGCGGACTGGCCCTGACCGGGCCAGGGCAGGTCGAGGGTGCCGCCGCCGAAGGTGTACGTCTGATCGGCGGTGAGCGTGAGACCCGGCGTCGGCAGCGGACGGAAGGCCTGCGCGACTGCAAAGACCACCGCGAGCAGCAGGACCAGCGGCGTCCAGATCTTGACGCGCCGCACGAGCGTCCGGACCGGGGTCTGCGGCGGCGGCGGAGTGTTCGTCAGCTCGGCCAGCAGGTCCAGCGGGGGCTTCGGCGGAAGCGGCAGCTGGGTGGTGCGCTCGGGGCCGACCTGCTGGATCGCCGCGGTGGCCGCCGCAGGTCTGTCGGTGCTCCCCGGGGTGGGCGCGGGCTTCGGCTGCGCCTGGCCGCCGGGCTCGTCGAGCGGCTTGAGGGCGACGAACCTGCTGGTCCGCTCGGGATCAGCGGCGGGCTTGGCACCCCACTTGGTGGCAGGCCGCTCGCCGGCGGAGCGCTCGGTGGCCTTGGCGGCGGGCTCGTCGGTGGCGTCCTTCGGCCCGGACGCGGGCTTCCCGGCTGCCGGGCTCCGGGTGGCGCCGCCCAGCTTGAGCATGGTGGTGGGCTGGTCCACGGCCGGAGGCCGCGGGGCCTTGAAGATGGCGGTGGGCTGATCGACGGGGGGCTCGGGGGCGGATTCCGCGTCCGGGGCTTCGTCGGTCTCCGTGTCCGGGGTCTCGTCGGTCTCCGCGTCCGGAGTCTCGTCGCCGTCGGAATCCGAGTCGCTGACGGACCGGCCCTCGGGCGCGGTCCGAAGCTTGTCCGCGGGGGCCTCGGGCAGGTCCTCGGTCGCGGGTACGGCCGCTCGTGCCGAGGGGGCTGCGGGCCGGTCCTCGCGCTCGTCGTCCGGCGCGGCCTCGGGCTCGTCCTCGGGAACGGCCTGGATCTCGTCCTCGACCGCGGGCTCGGGTTCGTCCTCGGTCTCGTCCTCGGTCTCGGGCGCGGCCTTGGAGGCGGCCTCTGCGGCCTCGGAAGCGGCCTTGGAGGCGGCTCGGGACGCGAGAGCGGCGTCCAGCGCCGACGTCGGGCCGGGCTCGTCCTCGGGCCCGTGCGCCACGGGAGTCTCACCGGAGGCGGCTTCCGGCTCCTGGTCGGCCTCGGGCTCCTCGTCGGTGTCGGGCTCTGCGGAGGTGCGGATATCGATGTCGAGGTCGGCGGCGGGTTCGGCGGCGGCCTCCTCGTCCGTGTCGGACGCCACGTCCGAGGCGTCGGAAGCGTCGGACGTGTCCTCGGCCCTCCCCGACGTCGCGGGCTCGCGCGGCTCCTCGGCAGGCTCCGCCTCGGCGTCGCCGCCCTCGGCGTCGTCAGCCGGCTCCGTGCCGTCCGTGTCCGCGTCGGTCCCGTCGGCGTCGTCGTCGGTGCCTTCGGCGTCGTTCGTGGCGCCGTCACCGTCCTCGGGTTCGCCGGCGCCCTCGGATCCGGTGTCGGTGTCGGTCGCGTCCGCCGGAGCGGGCTCGTCCGATCCGGCGACCCACGCGGCCACCGCCGCGCGGAGCCGGGTGTCGCCCTCGGCGGTCTTGCCACCGGCCGCGTCGGCACCGTCGGCGGACTCGGAGGTCCGCTCCGACTCCGCCGTGCGGGAGGCGTCCGCCGACAGCGCCTTCGTGGAGAACACCGCCGTCGCCTGATCCACCCGTACCGTGGCGGCCCTTTCACGGGCCATCGCCATTCGGGGGTCGGCCGGGGCCGAGCTCTGGGTCGACGTCGACGCCGCCGCGCCCGCCCGCGCCGGACTCGGAACCGACGCCGGGGTCACCGGCGTCGCTTCTGCCGACGACGCCGACGACTCGTGCTGCTTCGACCTGTCGGGGGACTCGCCCGCCACCGATGCCTCCTCCATGCGGCGCACGCCCTCCGCGCGCCGAAAACGAACCGTCAAACCCTTGAACCGCCGCCCGGACACCGCTGTCCGAACCATGTACCAGTGTCCTGTGTGAGGGCTTGACCCCTGCGGTAGACGAGAACGACATACCTGCCGGTTCCCTCATATTCCGGTCACGCGCCCTCGACAGACCAATGTGAGAGGGGTCACCCTGTCATTCATCCACGCGGGGAGGCATGGATGGGCAAGAGCCGCAGAACAATTCCGGAGGAGCTTCTGCTGCTGGCGTTGGACCCGGCCACGGGTACCACCGCGCAGCCGCAGTCGCTCGACCTCGGCCTGGCCGGAGCACAGCTAGTGGAGCTGGCGCTGGCCGGACGGATAGCCCCAGACGGGGATCGTATCGCCGTGGTGGTGCCACGGCCGACCGGAGATCCAACACTGGACTGTGCGTTGGAACTGCTTCGCCGACGCGGAGCACCCGTACGCGCGGTCAACTGGATTGGCGGACCCCGCCTGGGGCTTCGCCAGACCTACCTTTCGCATCTGGAGAGGTGCGGCATGGTCCATGCCGTGGCCGGCCAGATGTGCGGGGTGCTTCCGACGACTCGCTATCAAGCGACGGACACGGATATCAGCAGGGAGATCAGAACCCGGCTGGACAACGCGATCCGCACCGGCGTCCCGCCGGACCCGCGGACCGCGGCGCTCGCCGCGCTGGCCCATGCGGTCGGTCTCGGCAAGCACCTGTATCCGGGGAACGAGGGACGATCGTCCCGCTCCCGGCTGCGGGACCTGATCAGGCACGACCCCATGGGCGGCCTCGTGGCACACGCCGTGATGGACGTTCAGAACGGTGTGGCCGCACAGCCACGCCGCAGCCCGGCACCGGCAGGCCGTCCGGCCACCGCCGGAGTCAGGTCCGCACCGGAGACCGCGCGCGGTGTTCCGATGCAACCGCGTCATGGTTCGATGGCGCGCGCCGTGGTGCACTGAGCCGCAGCCCCACGGCGGCCCGCCGCACCACCGCAATGCCGGCAGTACCGCAGCACCCGCAGTTCCCACAGCACCCGCACCGCCAGCACCGCCGCAAGACCTGAGCGCCGCACCGCAGTCCCCATGATCCGGTTCGGGAGCCGCCGGCTCGCGCGGGGTGGCTGAGACCGTACGTCCGGACGACGACACGGTCCCACCGCCCCGCGCGACCGCATCCGAGGAGAGCATCTCTCCAAGGGGACCACGTCCGCCGCCGCGGCCGGTCGGCCCGGGGTACCTCAGCAGCGATCTCCTGCATCCTTCACGGGAGTTCGCGGGGTCCGGGAGGACCGCGCACGGTCGCGTATACACGCCGAATCTGCGAACTTGCGCCCACCCGACGCATATACGCCGTTTCCCAGCGGTAGAAAGCACCTTGGTGGCAATCTGCTCAACAGCAGATACGCAAAGTACAGGCCCGCAGCCGGAGGTGCACGTCCCGTGGCGTCAAGTGTCAATCCCACCGTCCGGCGGCGCCGGCTGGGCCAGGAGCTGCGACGGCTCCGCGAGCTCAAGGGCATGACGGCCGAAGAGGTCGCCGAGCGCCTGCTGGTCTCGCAGTCGAAGATCAGCCGCCTGGAGAACGGCAGGCGCAGTATCAGCCAGCGCGACGTCCGCGATCTGTGCGGCGTCTACGAGGTCGAGGACCACCGGATCGTCGACTCGCTGATGCAGATGGCCAAGGACTCGCGCCAGCAGGGCTGGTGGCACTCCTTCGGCGACATCCCGTACAGCGTCTACATCGGCCTGGAGACCGACGCCGCGAGCCTGCGCGTGTACGACCCGCAGGTCGTCCCGGGTCTGCTGCAGACCCGGCAGTACGCCGAGGCCCTGATCGCGGGGGCGTTGCCGGAGACCGCGCCCGCCGACATCGACAAGCGCGTTCAGGTACGACTGAAGCGGCAGGAACGAATCTCCGCCCCGGACAACCCGCTGCGCCTGTGGACCGTCCTCGACGAGTCCGCCCTGCGCCGCGCCGTCGGCAACCGTTCCCTGATGCGGGACCAGCTGGAGTACCTCGTCGAGCAGTCCCAACTGCCGCACGTCACCGTGCAGGTGATCCCCTTCGACATGGGCGCGCACCCGGGCCTGAACGGCCAGTACGCGATCCTGGAGTTCCCCGACGCGGCCGACTCCAGCGTCGTCTACATCGAGGGCGTGACCAGCGACCTCTACCTGGAGAAGGCGAACGACGTCCAGAAGTACAGCGTGATGTACGAGCATCTGCGGGCGCAGGCCCTGAACGTGGAGCAGTCGCGTCACTTCATCGCGGAGATCGCGAAGGACTACGCGCGCTGAGCGGTCCGGGGGCGGCCTCGCGAGGCCGCCCTCGCCGATGAGTGGCCGGACCCTACACTGTCGCCGCCCCGGCATGGAAGACCCCCATGGAATATGCCATCCAGTCGAGTGAATAGTCGCTTCGTCAGCCGATGTTGGCGAGTAGCGTCGATCACGCCACCGAGCAACAACGTTGGCGCAATCCGGACTGCGGGTTTCCTGACGGATCCGCAGTCCGGTGACAGCGCGTCGACGGCTTCGTTGGCGGCAACTCATCGAAGAACGACTGTTTTCTGGAGCGATCATGGCAATTCAGCAGGGCGCCACCGACACCTGGACCAAGTCTTCCTACTCCACCGGCAACGGCGCCTGCGTCGAGGTCAAGTCCCCGGTTTTCTCGGCGATGGCCGTACGGGACTCCAAGGTCCCCGCCGGACCCACGCTCGCCTTTCCCGCGGACGCGTGGAACACCTTCGTGGCCGAGGTGAGCCGAGGGTCCTCCGACCTCGTCTGACCCCACCATGACCGGCACAACTTCATACGCTCCACCGACAGAGCCCTCTCGACCGGCCCGCCGTCCTGGCCGAGGGGGCTCGGCCCATTTTTTTGGGGCTCGGTTCGCCTCCGGGGCGCAGAAGCCGGTGTCCTTCGGCTCACTCGCCGCAGGGCACCCTTCTAGCGCAGGCGGTCCACGTACGTGTCCGTTCCCGGCACGGTGGGGATGAACGGGGCCACCAACTCCACTCGCCCCAGGCCCGATTCGGCCACCGCTTCGTCCAGGCCCGTGAAGCGTTCCTCCCAGCACTCGCGCGGATCCGTCTCCAGGAACCACAGCAGGGTCAGCCGGGTATCCACGCCCTCGACCTGCTTGACGTAGGTCATCCGGTCGCCGGGGAGCGGCGTCGGCCGGAAGAGGGTGACGAGGGCGGCGGGCGAGCCGTCGAGCCGCCTGGGCAGATGGCGGGAGCGCAGCCACTCCAGCAACTCGGCGCGCCGGTCGGCGGATTCGGCGTCGACGACCTCGACCACGAGTCCCGCGTAGGGGTGGTCGAGGGCGTGGAAGTCGCGGGGGCCCGCGGCGCCGTCGCGGTAGACGGTGGCCTCGTGGTCCTGGAAGGCCGTGAAGACGTGCGTACGGTCCTGGTAGACGCGGCCGTCGCGGTTGAGCCGCTTGTTGATGCCGACGGTCCACTTCATGTGGTCGTCGTAGCGGCCGTCGGTGACCCAGTAGGTGGAGAGGTAGCAGCCCGCGGTGACCGGCTGGGCGACCGCCGACTTCTCGGGGTAGCGCAGCAGCTGGAGGTCGCGGGTGGCCACCCAGCGGCGTCCGGCGTACATCCAGGGCATGGCCATCGCGCCAGCGTAGTAGTGGTCGTCCTCGTACCAGCGGTTGTAGGCGTACTCGTGGCCCGGGTGCGGCTCGACCATGGTGATCAGGGCGTGGCCCGGGTGGACGCCGTACGGGCCGAGGGCGGCCAGTTCCGCGTAGGTCTCGCTGCGGGTCTCCTCCGACATGACGAACCCCTTCCTCGGTGGAACGTGCGCGGGACTTCCTTCCTCCGCCGGACGCCCATACTCTGACGCCCCGTCAGACAATGCGCCAGAGCTGGGGAGGCCTCGGATGTCACTGCTCACCGGCAGGACCGTGGTGGTGTCGGGTGTCGGGGCCGGACTCGGCCATCAGGTCGCGGCGGCCGTGGTGCGCGACGGAGGCAACGCGGTGCTCGGGGCGCGCACGGAGGCGAATCTGGCCAAGTCGGCGGCGGACCTGGACCCGGACGGCGCGCACACGGCGTTCCGCGCGACGGACATCACCGACGAGGGGCAGTGCGACGCGCTGTCGGCGCTCGCGGTCGAGCGTTTCGGGCGGATCGACGCCGTGGTCCATGTCGCCGCCTGGGACAGCTACTTCGGCGGTCTGGAGGACGCCGACTTCGCGACCTGGCAGTCGGTCATCGACGTGAACCTGCTCGGCACGCTGCGGATGACCCGCGCCTGCCTGCCCGCGCTGAAGGAGCGCGGCGGTTCGGTCGTCATCATCGGCACGCAGTCGTCGGTCGCCGCGCCGAGCCAGGTGCGGCAGGCGGCGTACGCGGCCTCGAAGGGCGCGCTGACGAGCGCGATGTACTCCCTGGCGCGGGAGCTCGGGCCGCACCGGATACGGGTCAACACCGTACTGCCCGGGTGGATGTGGGGCCCTCCCGTCGAGGCGTACGTGCAGTTCACGGCGTACACCGAGCAGGTGCCCGAGGCGGACGTCCTGAAGCGGCTCACCGAGCGGATGGCCCTGCCCGAGCTGGCCACGGACGGGGACGTCGCGGACGCCGCGGTGTTCCTGGCGTCCGACCGTTCACGGGCGATCACGGGCCAGTCGCTGCTCGTGAACGCGGGCGAACTCATGCGGTAGGCGGTACGGCCGGCGCGGCCCCTCTCCCAGACGCACGGGACCCGCATCCCGTACGGCTGTCGACTTGTCGTTGCTGTTGTGGGTCTGACGAAGTGCCCGCTCATGGTGTGGTCCACGTCACGAGCACGACAACCGCCCGACGGGTAAAGTAGAAGCAAAATCGTTCTGCTTTCTGATCTGTGTTCATATCTGTGACCGCGCAAGGTCTTGACCGGCCGGTCGGACGAGCGGTTCAATCCCCGAAGTCCCCGCTCCCGCACGGGGGCGCCGCCCTCCCCCAAGCCCTCGGCTTCGCCCGAGCAGGGGGGACCCCATGCGTACTGGCGAAGTGCCGTCCGGTATCTGCAGGTTCACAAGGCGGACCCCTGGAGGGGGCACATGAACGGTCTCGACTGGGCCGTCCTGGTCGCGTATTTCGGTGTGATGACCGCGATCGGTGTCTGGTCCCACAAGCGTGTGGACGATGTCAGCGACTTCTTCACCGCGGGCGGCAAGATGCCGTGGTGGCTGTCCGGCATCTCGCACCACATGTCGGGCTACAGCGCGGTGATGTTCACCGGCTACGCCGGCATCGCGTACACCTACGGCATCACGTCGTACGTCACCTGGGCGCTGCCCATCGCCATCGGCGTCGCCATCGGCGCCAAGGCCTTCGCGCCCCGGCTCAACCGGCTGCGCTCACGGCTGCACGTCGCCTCACCCCTGGAATACCTCAAGGACCGCTACAACGTGCAGACGCAGCAGGCGCTGGCGTGGTCCGGCATCCTGCTGAAGATCGTGGACGTCGGCGCGAAGTGGGCGGCCATCGCCACCCTGCTCAGCGTCTTCACCGGCGTCACGCTCACCCAGGGCATCATCATCACCGGCGGCATCACGGCGGTGTACTGCACCATCGGCGGGCTCTGGGCGGACGCCCTGACCGAACTCGGCCAGTTCGTCATCCAGTTGCTGGCCGGTCTGTCGATGCTGGTCATCGCGCTGAACAAGATCTCCGACCAGGGCGGTCTCTCCAAGGCGCTGGACTCGCCGAAGCTGCACGGTCACGCAGACGGGTTCGCGGGCCCGTATCTGACGGTGTTCTTCATCGCGTACCTGTTCATCAAGCTGTTCGAGTACAACGGCGGCATGTGGAACCAGGCCCAGCGCTACATGGCCACCAAGAACGCCAAGGAGGCCACGCGGTCGGCGTTCCTGTCCGCCGGGCTGTGGTTCGTGTGGCCGGTCGTCCTGTTCATCCCGATGTGGCTCTCGCCGCTCCTCGTCACGGCGCAGAAGCCGGACGGCTCGGACGCGTACGGCCTGATGGCCGACCAGCTGCTGCCGCACGGGCTGTTGGGCCTGGTCGTCGTCGGGTTCTTCTCGCACACGATGGCCATGTGCTCCTCGGACGCGAACGCCATCTCGGCCGTGTTCACGCGGGACGTGATGCCGGTGCTCTCCAGGGCCGCTCGTGCCTGGGACACCCGTGCGGGGCTCATCGCGGGCCGCGTCACCACCGTCGGCTTCCTCGGCTTCTCCATGGCGGTGGCGACCCAGGTCAACTCCCCCACGTTCAAGGACATCATCACCATCGTCATCAAGTGGGTCGCGGGGCTCATGGGACCGATCGCGATCCCGTTCATCCTGGGCCTGCTGCGGCCGTTCCGTAAGTCCGGTCCGACGGCGGCCCTGACGAGCTGGGCCTGCGGTCTGCTCGCCTTCTTCTTCGTCAACTACAACCTGGACTTCTCCCAGCGCACGGACGTGAAGCTGGAGTACCAGGTCTCCGTCCCGATGGCCATCTCCCTCGTCCTGTACATCCTCATCGGCTTCCTGAGGCCCGAGGACACCCCGGAGCGGGACGCGGTCATCGAAATGATCAACACGGACGACGACGGATCGGCCACCGCGGCGGTCCCGGCCCCGGCGGGGGCACCGGACGAGGTGGTGGGCACTCCGGTGACGGACTAGGGCGGCGGGGCGGACGACAACCGCTGAAGGGACCGGGACGTACGGGCCGGGACGGTTCAGGCGCGCGGGTAGCGGGCGAGCCAGCCCGGGGACGAGCCGGCGGGCCCGTGCAGGGCGGGCCCCTGGGTCATCTCCATCGCGAAGTCGTCCGCGAGGACCAGCACCGTGGGACGGCCCTCCAGTTCGGCCAGCCAGGCCGGCGGGAGGGCCGTCTCGCCGTGCAGGGCGCCCAGCAGTCCGCCGGTGAGCGCGCCGGTGACGGCGGAGGGCCCGCCGTGGTTCACCGCGAGGCACAGGCCGTGCCGGACGTCCTCGCCGACGAGCACGCAGTACACCGCGACGGCGAGCGCCCCCTCGGCCGAGCCGTCCCCGGCGAGCTCCTCGACCCGGGCGGCCGAGGGCATCCCCTGCCGTACGGCGCCCAGCGCGTGCTGGAGCGCGGCGGCGACCGGCTGGTGCCCGGGGCGGGTCGCGAGGAGCGCGAGGGCCTGCTGCACGGCCGCGTCGAGGTTCTCGCCGCGGGCGAGCGCGTGGACGATCACGGCGTACGCGCCCGCCGTCAGGTAGGCGGAGGGGTGGCCGTGCGTCTGCGCGGCGCACTCGACGGCGAGTTGCAGGACGAGCTGTGGCTCCCAGCCGACGAGCAGCCCGAAGGGCGCGGAACGGGCGGCGGCCCCGGGGCCCGGCTCGCCGGGGTTCTTGGGCGCGTCCAGGGTTCCCATGATCTCGTCGGCGAGGCCGAGCAGACAGGCCATGTCCGGGTCGCGGCGGGCGTAGAACCACTCCTCGCGGGCCAGCCAGCCGTCGTCCTTGCGGCGTTCGTCGGGCCCCCAGTCGCTCTGGGTGGCCGCCCAGCGGCGGTAGGCGCGGTGCACGTCGGACGGCGGATGCCAGGCGCCGGTGTCGCGGCGCACCTGGGCGCGGACGAGCCCGTCGACGCTGAACAGGGCGAGCTGGGTGAGGTGAGTGACGGCGCCGCGCCGGCCGTACGCGGGGGCCAGGTCGAGCAGGCCCTCCGCTCCGTACGCCTCCCGGATCCCCTCCAGGGAGAGCCCGTCGACCGGCGCGCCGAGGGCGTCGCCGACGGCGGCGCCCAGCAGCGTCCCGCGGACCCGGCTGCGGAAGTCCTGCTGCTCCCCACGACCCCAGACGGCACCGGCTGTCGCACCCACCGAGACCTCCTGCTGCACCGTCCCCACATCCGACAGCTCAGCACTGTAATCGAACGGGAACGGTCGGTTGAGGTTGCGGATCCATATACGGGACGTGGTCCCAGTGGTCCCAAGTGGTCGGGTATGGGCGCCGTTCGGCAGAAAATTCGCGGTCTGCCCCGGCACTCCTTCACAGCCCCGACCCCGCCTCGGCGGTCAGTCCGTGTGGCGCGCCCGGATGGCGTCGCGGGCCGCTGTGACGGTCGCGAGGCACGGGGTGAGGCGGGAGTGGTCGGTGGCGGGGCTGAGCAGGAGTTCGGCGAGGATGTCCGCGAGAACCGCCAGGTCGTCCCAGTCGGGGTCCGTGGCCAGGAATTCGGCCAGCCCCCGGTCGGCGCCGGCCCAGTCCGCGAGGCCCCAGGCGACGATGCACCGGCCCTGCAGGCGCGTGGTCCCGTCCAGTTCCTCCGTGTCCAGGAGCCGTGCCAGCTCACGCCACAAGGGGTCCGCGGTCTCCCGGCCCCGGGACCGTAGTTCGGTCATCGCCAGCTGGAACGTGCCCGGTGCCGCGTCCGCCGCGCGAAGCCGCTCGGCGAGATGACGGGCCCGCGCCCACTGCCCGGTGTACCGGAAGGCCTCGACGCGCAGGTAGTCGCGGTCGAGGACGAGCGCGTCGTCAGGGCCCGGCGCCAGGTCCGCCTCGGACAGCCGGGCCATCGCCTCGTCCCGTCGGCCGCTGTGGATCAGCGTCTCCACGACTTCGTAGCGTGCCGCGTCCACGTCTCCGCCCAGGGTGATCCGGCGTTCCCAGTCGGCGATGGCCCGCTCGGTCCGCCCGGTCGCCAGGAAGACGCGCGCTCGCTGGTCGTACGCGTACGCGTAGTCCGGGTCGGCGGCCAGGGCCCGGTCCAGCCAGGTCAGCGCCTCCGCGTGGGCCTTGAGATCGCGGTAGGCCGCCCCCAGACAGCCGAGCGCCGAGGCGTTGTCGGGCTCCCGGTCCAGTACCTGACGGAAGACGGAGATCGCCTCCTGGTGTCTGTCGTCGAGCCGGTGGGCGTTGCCCAGCTCGATCTCGATCCAGTCGGCTTCCGGACTCGCCGCGAGCGCGCGCCGCAGGTCCTCGTACGCGCCGGGCACGTCCTCCAGCCGCCGCCTCACCCGTGCCCGCATCACCAGGGCCCAGGAGTAGTCCGGCTCCAACGCGACGGCATGGTCGAGGTCCGCCAGCGCCTGCGCGCTGTGGCCCAGTTCGTGGCGGGACACCCCGCGGCCCGCCAGGGCCGAGGCGTAGTCGGGTTTGAGGCCGATGGCCCGGCCGAGTTCGGCGACGGCCTCCTCGAAGCGGCCCGCGAGCCGGTAGGTGTCGCCGCGTTCCGAGGCGACCCAGGCGGAGTCCGGTTCGAGGCGGGCCGCCCGGTCCAGATCGGCGAACGCCTTGTCCCACTGGTCCGTGTCACGGCGCAGCCGGGCCCTGCGGACGAGCGTCCACAGGTCGGTCCCGTCGATGCTCAGCGCCCGGTCGAAGTCGGCGCCGGCCGCCTCGAACTGGTCGAGGGCGTGCCGGCACACCGCTCGGGAGGCGAACGCGTCGGCGTTCGTCGGGTCGAGGACGACGGCCCGGTCGAAGTCCGCGATCGCCTCCTCGAAGCTTCCCGCCAGGCGATGCGTCTCCGCCCGCTCCGCGATGATCCATCCTGTGCCGGGCCGCAGTTCGTCCGCCCGGTCGAAAGCGGCCAGCGCGGCCGGGTGGTCACCGAGGAGCTGGTGGGTGAAGCCACGGCCGTAGTGCACCCGTGCCTCGTCCGGATCGATCTCGATCGCCCGGTCGTACTCGGCCAGGGCCCGCTCGTACTCCCCGCCGTTCCGCAGTTGCTTGGCCCGCACCCCATGCGCCAGGGCCCGCCCGGGACCGTGCAGTGCGGGGCGGGCCAGCAGCAGGTCCATCACCCTGGCCACCCCGTCCTCGTCGTCCGCGAGGGCGTCGGTCAGCGACCGGCCCAGGTCGCGCAGCACCGGGTCGCCCGCCGCGTCTCCGGCCTCCTGGAGCAACCTGGTCCAGCCGCGTCCGACCACTGGATCGACGCGGCAGGCCTCGACCACGTTGCGCAGCGCGTCACCGAGCGCCGAAAGCGGCCGGGCGCACAGCCGGTGGTACGACTCCTCCAGCGACAGCAGCCGCCACGGCTCGTGTCTCCACACCTCGTCGGGAGCGACCAGGCCGTTCCCCTCCTCGGCGCGCCAGCGGGCGAAGACCTCCGCGAGCCTCTCGTGCCGTTCGGTCCAGCCGCGGGGCGAGTGGCGCCGCTGCAACCGGAGCATCGGCTCGCGGACCAGGTCGTGGTAGCGGACCCGGTCGTCGCGGCCGTCCACGAACGGCAGCCCGCGCAGCCAGCCGAACAGGGCGTCGGCCTCCTCGTCGGCGCAGTCCACGGCCGCCCGGAACACATCCAGGTTGAGGCGCCGGGGAAGGGCGCACGTCAGGGCGACCGCCCGGCGGACCGGATCGGATTCCCACTTCAGGAAGCGTTCGACGGCCGTGGCCGAGGGGTCGCCGATGTCGTCGGGATCCGCGGGGCGCTGCTCGGCCAGGGTCGAGACCAGCAGGGGCAGTCCGCCCGTGAGGCGCAGTACCTCCTCGACCACGGGCTCCGACACGACCCCCTTGTCCGCGAGAAGCCCCCGTGTCTCGGTCTCCGTGAACGGCCCGAGGGGCAGGTCGGTGACGAAGTCGGTGAAACCGCCCCAGCGGGAGGTGTCGAAGGGGAGCTGCCCGGCCGTCACCACGATGACCGTGGCGGGCAGCAGTCCGTGTTCCCGGGTCGTCATGACGGCGTGGAGCCATCCGTCGAGGAACGGGCCCGTCCGCTCGTAGGTGTCGAAGAACAGGACGATCCACGGCACGGCGGACGCCGTCTCGGAGAGTTCCCCGATGAGGACCGGGGTGAGCACGGCCTGCGGCGACAGGACCAGCTGCACGTCCTCCTGGTTGCGGAAGCGGGCACTGAGTCCGGCCCGCACCCTGTCCGCGCCCTGGGCGAGTTGGGCGGGGTCCAGGGCTCCGGCGAGCGCGCCGACCCCGGGCAACATCCCCAGCCCGACCAGGCCCGCCCGCGCCACCGTCAGGCTGCCGGCCGAAGGGCCGGCCCGCTCGGGCTCCTGCGGCGCGAGGACGGCGGCCTCCGCCTCGTGCCGTCGCTCGTGGTACGCCGTCAGCAGACGGTCCAGTTCCTTGAACCGGTGTCCCTGGCCGGCGAACTGACGGTTCATCGCCGCCATGGCCTCGGGCAGACTGCCGACGCTCTCGTCGACGTAGGCCGTCAGCGCTCCGCGCTCACGCGCCAGTTGTTCCATCTCGCGGACCAGGAACGTCTTGCCGACACCCGCGTTGCCGTGCACGTGGAACAGGAACCGGTGCCGCTCGTCCTCGGGAGGAAGCTCGAAGTTGGCGCGGAAAGTGGCCCGTTCGGCCCCGCGCCCGACGAACCCGTGCCGTCGCCGCCCCTCGATCAACTCCTGCATCGACGGTCGCCCCCGCGTCATGCCTCCGCCCCTCCCCCATGGTCAGCCCGGTCCGTCCCCCAGTCTGGCGCAACCCGTCCCGGAACGCGCGGTGATGACGGGACACGTACGGGCGGCCGGAACGCGCTTCCGGCCGGGGAGCACCGACAGGACGGAAAGGGATTTCCCTCAGTCCAGCACCGGCAACAGCTCCGGCAGATGTCCGTCCGAGGCCGCCGCCGCCCGTTGGCGTTCCTCCGGGACCTCGCCGTAGACGGTGGTGCGCGGTTTGGCCGGGCGGCCCGCGGCCTCGGCCACCGCGATCAGGTCCTTCACGGACTTGTAGGAGCCGTAACTGGAGCCCGCCATGCGGGAGATGGTTTCTTCCATCAGGGTGCCGCCGAGGTCGTTGGCGCCCGAGCGGAGCATTTCGGCCGCGCCCTCGGTGCCCAGCTTCACCCAACTGGTCTGGATGTTGGGGATGTGCGGGTGCAGCAGGAGGCGGGCCATCGCCATGACCGCGCGGTTGTCGCGGGTCGTCGGGCCGGGGCGGGCGATGCCGGCCAGGTAGACGGGGGCGTTGGTGTGGATGAAGGGGAGGGTCACGAACTCCGTGAAGCCGCCTGTCTGTTGCTGGATGCGGGAGAGCGTGCGGAAGTGGCCGAGCCAGTGGCGCGGCTGGTCGACATGGCCGTACATCATGGTGGAGGACGAGCGGATGCCGAGTTCGTGGGCGGTCGTGACCACCTCGATCCAGGTCGCCGCGGGCAGTTTGCCCTTCGTCAGGACCCAGCGCACCTCGTCGTCCAGGATCTCGGCGGCCGTGCCCGGAATGGTGTCCAGGCCCGCCTCCTTGGCCGCCGTCAGCCATTCACGGATGGACAGGCCGGTGCGGGTGGCGCCGTTCACCACCTCCATCGGGGAGAAGGCGTGGACGTGCATGCCGGGGACCCGTTCCTTCACCGCCTTCGCGATGTCGAAGTACGCCGTGCCGGGCAGGTCCGGGTGGATGCCGCCCTGCATGCAAACCTCGACCGCGCCGAGGTCCCAGGCCTGGGCCGCGCGGTCCGCGACCTGCTCCAGGGAGAGGGTGTAGGCGTCGGCGTCGGTGCGGCGCTGGGCGAAGGCGCAGAAACGGCAGCCGGTGTAACAGACGTTGGTGAAGTTGATGTTGCGGGTGACGATGTACGTGACGTCGTCGCCGACCGCCGCCCTGCGGACGTCGTCGGCGATCCGGCACAGGGCGTCCAGCGCCGGGCCGTCGGCGTGCAGCAGCGCGAGGGCCTCGTCGTCGGTCAGCTTCGTCGGGTCGTCGGCCGCGGTCGCCAGTGCGGCCCGTACGTCCGTGTCGATCCGGGACGGCACCATCCCCGGGGCCGCCGCCTCCCGCAGGGCCTCCCAGTCGCCGTACACCGCGTCGAAGTCGTCGCGGCGGTCGCCGGTGCGGCCCTCGGTGTCGATGGTCTGGTGCAGATCGGTGCGCCCGGAGGACGTGAAGGCCTCCTCCGGCTCCTGCCAGGGGTGGCCCTGCACGACCGCGTCCGGGAGCGCGAGGCCCGTCTCCGGGTCCGCCAGGGCCCGTACGTGCGGCAGCAGGCGCGGGTCCAGCCAGGGCTCGCCGCGCTGCACGAACTCCGGGTAGACGCAGAGGCGTTCGCGGAGTTCGAAGCCCGCCTCGGCCGACCGCTCGCGCAGCAGCTCGATCTGCGGCCAGGGGCGCTCCGGGTTCACGTGGTCGATGGTCAGCGGCGAGACCCCGCCCCAGTCGTCGATGCCGGCGCCGATGAGCCGCCCGTACTCGCTGTCGACCAGGTTGGGCGGTGCCTGGAGGCAGGCGGCCGGGCCCATGATGTGCCGGGCGACGGCGACGGTGGCGATGAGTTCGTCCAGTTCCGCGTCCGGCATCCCGCGCATCGCGGTGTCCGGCTTGGCGCGGAAGTTCTGGATGATCAGTTCCTGGATGCCGTGATAGGCGCGGGAGATCCGGCGGAGCGCGAACAGGGAGTCGGCGCGCTCCTCGTAGGTCTCGCCGATGCCGATCAGGAGCCCGCTGGTGAAGGGGACGGAGGAGCGGCCCGCGTCCTCCAGGACCCGCAGCCGGACGGCGGGCTCCTTGTCCGGGGAGCCGTGGTGCGGGCCGCCGGGCTCGGACCACAGCCGGGTGGCGGTCGTCTCCAGCATCATGCCCATCGACGGGGCGACCGGCTTCAGCCGCTGGAAGTCGGTCCACGACATGACACCCGGGTTGAGGTGCGGCAGCAGACCCGTCTCCTCCAGGATGCGGATCGAGATGGCCCGTACGTACGCGATCGTGTCGTCGTAGCCGTGCGCGTCGAGCCACTCGCGGGCCTCGGGCCAGCGGTCCTCCGGCTTGTCGCCGAGGGTGATCAGGGCTTCCTTGCAGCCGAGTTCGGCGCCCCGGCGGGCGATGTCGAGGACCTCGTCCGGGGACATGAACATCCCGTGGCCGGCCCGGCGCAGCTTGCCGGGGACGGTGACGAAGGTGCAGTAGTGGCACTTGTCGCGGCACAGCCGGGTCAGCGGGATGAAGACGCTCTTGGAGTACGTGATGAGACCGGGGCGGCCGGCCGCTTCCAGGCCGGCGTCCCGCACCCGCGCGGCGGAGGCGGTCAGGTCGTCGAGGTCCGCGCCGCGCGCCCGGAGCAGCACCGCCGCCTCGGTCACGTCGAGCGCGACGCCGTCCCGCGCGCGCCTCAGCGCACGCCGCATGGAGTTCGCCGTCGGACCGGATCCGGGAGTCGCGCCCGTAGCGGAGGTCGTCATCCTTCGAGCATACGGTCGAGGTGATCAGGTATCGGCGGGCCTGCCCCATTCGGGCGGCGCGGTATCTGTCGGTCTCCCCGAAAGCCGCCGATTCCCCTGGCGTGCACCTCTGTTCACAACCTGCTCCCACAGTGGTAGACGACACTTCGCACCACTCATGTCACTGTCACGCTCGACACCCGGGGAGCAGCAGTATGTGTGAGGACGACCACGGCATAGGCAGACGCGCGCTGTTCGTGACGGGAGCGGCGGCCGCGCTTACGTTGGGAAGCGTGACCTTCCCCAGCGGTGCGCACGCGGAAGCGGCGGACGACCAGGAGACGAGGACCGTGCGCGGCACCCTCCCCACCGGCTCCCCCGACTTCGTGTATCTCCCGGTCGAAGTACCGGCCGGGGTCGCGGAGATCAAGGTCTCCTACACCTACGAGAGGCCGTCCGTCCCGGCCGGCACCGCGGGCAACGCCCTGGACATCGGCATCTTCGACGAGCACGGCACGGAACTGGGCGGCCGGGGCTTCAGGGGCTGGTCGGGCGGCGCGCGCACGGAGTTCTTCATCAGCTCCGACGACGCGACCCCCGGTTACATCCCCGGACCGGTCCGCCCCGGCACCTGGCACATCGCGCTCGGCCCGTACACGGTGGCGCCGCAGGGACTGACGTACGAGGTCACCATCACGCTGACGCACGGCAAGGGGGCCGCGGCCCCGGAGCCGGTGTACCCGCCCTCGCGTGCCAAGGGCCGCGGCCGTGCCTGGTACCGCGGCGACTGCCATCTGCACTCCTGGTACTCGGACGGCCGGCGCACCCCCGCGGAGATCGCGGCGCTGGCGCGGGCGGCGGGCCTGGACTTCATCAACTCCTCGGAGCACAACACGCATTCCTCGCACCCGCACTGGGCGGACCAGGCGGGCGATGATCTGCTGATCATGCTCGGCGAGGAGGTCACCACGCGCAACGGGCACGTGCTGGCGCTCGGCACGGACCCCGGCACCTTCGTCGACTGGCGCTACCGGGCCCGCGACAACCGGTTCGGCCGGTTCGCACGCCGTATCCGCGCTGCCGGCGGGCTCGTGGTGCCCGCGCATCCGCACGCCACCTGCGTCGGCTGCGGCTGGAAGTTCGGCTTCGGTGAGGCGGACGCGGTCGAGGTGTGGAACGGCCCGTACACCCCCGACGACGAGATCGCCCTCGCCGACTGGGACAACACGCTGGTCGCCTCCGTGCGCGGGGGACACGACTGGCTCCCGGCCATGGGCAACAGCGACGCGCACCGCGACCCCGACCCGGTCGGCAGCCCGCAGACGGTCGTCCTCGCCGACGACCTGACCCGCGAGGCCATCCAGGAGGGCCTCCGCGCGGGCCGCTCCTACGTCGCCGAGTCGAAGCTCGTCTCCCTCTCCTTCTCGGTGTCCGGCGCCAAGGGCGAACACGCGGGCATCGGGGAGCGGTTGAGGGTCGCTCCGGACGCCCCGGTCACCGTCCGCCTGGAGGCCACCGGCGCCCCGCGCTGCACCGTCCGCTTCGTCACCGACCAGGGCGTGCTGTTCACCAGCGACCCGCTGCCGGTCGCTGGCTCCGGAACGGTGGAGTGGCGTACGACGGCTCAGTACGCGGCCTACGTACGAGCGGAGCTGCGCCACGAGACGGCGGCGGGACCGGTGCCGGGGGCGCTGGCGGCGTTCACCAACCCGATCTTCTTGGGGGCGTAGGCGAGCCGACCCACGAGCGGCATTCGTGCCTGTCAGGGCCTACCGGTGGATCGCGGAAGTAGTACACGACGGTCACTCCCAGCCCGGGGGTGTGCGTGTGGACGACGGTGATCGCTTCGGCCGAGTCCCGGGCCGACGGCGTGGTGTACGGGTACTCCACGGAGGGAGGATGCCGGCCGGGGATCTCGCGGCCGACCGCCGGAGCGGCTGAGATCGCGATCCGAGTACGGCCTACTGCGGCGTCGCGTTGGAGAGGCGGTCCAGCCACTCGGTGAACATGGCCGCCTCCGCCGCGGTGAACGCGGGGCTCGGGTTCTGGCGGAGCTGTGCGCCGAGGCGGGTCGCGGTGGCCGGGACGCCGGAGACGACGACGTCCGCTCCCGTTCCGGGCGCGGTCACGTCCGGGGTGAAGACGACGGCGTGCACCGCGTCCCGTACGCGGCGCGACAGGGTCTCGTCCGAGAACGTCGCCGGGCGGGAGACCAGCATCAGGCAGACGCCGACGTTGGACGACATGATCATCTGCGCGGCGAGTTCGGGGGCGAGCCGCAGCTTGCCCTGCTCGGCGGCGCGGCGCAGGTCGGCGGTGAGGATCCGGTGGGCCTCCAGGGCCGCCGCCGGCGGGGTGCGCATCGCCGGGGAGTTCATCAGGCGGTAGAGGTTCGGGTTCCGCAGGGCGAACTCGGTGTGGCCGTCCCAGCCGTCGCGCAGGTCCTGGACCGGGTCCGTGCCGGGGTGGCGCTCGCGCTTGGCCGCCAGGTAGCGCTCCCAGCCGTGGTCGACGACGGCCGACAGCAGGCCTTCCTTGTCGCCGAAGTGGCGGTAGAGCGCGGGGGCGCCGACCCCGGCCGCCTCGCACACGGCCCGGGTCGAGACGTCCCCGTCCGGGGACCGTGCGACCAGTTCGGCGGCCACGGCGAGGATGCGGGCTTTGGTGCTCGCGGGGGCGGCGCCTATGCCGGAACCGGCGCCGGTGGCGCGGTCGGCCCCGCCCGGGATCGTGGGGTCGCTCGTGGCGGACATGGCGGGGCTCCTGACGTCATCGGAACAGCGGGCGGACAGGCGACGTCAGGCGATGCCGCCGTTGGCGCGCAGGACCTGGCCGTTGACCCAGCGGCCCGCGGGGCCGGCGAGGAAGGCGACGACCGCGGCGATGTCCTCGGGGGTGCCGAGCCGCTCCAGGGGCGGCTGGGCGGCCATCCGCGCGATGGTCTCCTCGTCCTTGCCGTCCAGGAAGAGGGCGGTGGCGGTCGGGCCGGGGGCCACGGCGTTGACGGTGATGTCCCGGCCGCGCATCTCGCGGGCGAGGATCATGGTCATGGCCTCGACGGCGCCCTTGGTGGCGGCGTACGCGGTGTATCCGGGGATGGCGAGGGCCAGCACGGAGCTGGAGAAGTTGATGATCGCGCCGCCCATGCGCAGCCGGCGCGCGGCCTGCTGGTCGACGACGAACGTGCCGCGGATGTTGGTGCGGTGCATCCGGTCCAGGGCGTCGAGGTCGAGGTCGACGAGCGGGGCCAGGGTCATGACACCGGCCGCGTGGACGACGACGTCGACGCCGCCGAAGGTCTTCTCGGCCGTGTCGAAGAGGGCGGCGACCTCCGCCTCCTCGGCGACGTCGGCGCGGAAGGCGATGGCCTGTCCGCCCGCCTCGCTGATCGCCGCGACCGCCTTGTCGGCCTCGGCCTCGTTGCCCGCGTAGTTCACGACGACGGCGTATCCCTCACCGGCCAGCCGCTCGGCGGTCTCGCGGCCGATACCGCGGGAGCCGCCGGTGACGATCGCGACGCGCGGGGAGGTGCTCGGCTGCTCACTCATGGCGTTGCTCCTTGTCTCGGCCGGGGTGGCGGCGGCCACCATCCCGATGAGAGCAACGCTAACACTCACGCCGTAGCGTCGCTACCCGAGTGAGTCCGCCGTTCCGGTAGCGGCGCTACGGCAGCCGAGGGGAAGCGGGCCGGAGTCCGGCCGCTTCCGTCCCGCACCGCGGACTTCACCCCGGCCAGACGATCGCCTGCACCTCGCTGTACGCGTGCAGGGCGTACGAGCCCACGTCCCGTCCGACGCCGCTCTTCTTGAAGCCGCCGAAGGGGGCCTCCATGTTGCGGCCGACGGTGTTGACGCCGACGCCGCCCGCGCGCAGCCGGCGGGCGACGCGGAAGGCTCGGGCCACGTCACCTGACCAGACGTAGTCGATCAGGCCGTAGTCGGAGTCGTTGGCCAGGGCGATCGCCTCCTCCTCGTCGTCGAAGGGCAGGACGACGACGACCGGGCCGAAGATCTCCTCCCGGACGACCCTCATGTCCGGTGTGCAGTCCGCGAGAAGGGTGGGCGCGACATAGAACCCGGTAGGCAGGGACGGCCGTTCGCCGCCCGCCACTACCCGCGCGCCTTCCTTGCGCCCGAGTTCGACATACGACTCGACCCGGTCGCGGTGCGCCGCGGAGATGACCGGGCCGACCACCGTGCCCTGCTCCCGCGGGTCCCCCACCTTCAAATGGCCGGCGTAGGCCGCCAGTTGCTGCACCAGCAGGTCGTGCACGCCCCGCTGCACCAGCACCCGCGTCGGCGCCGTGCAGATCTGTCCGCTGTAGAAGGAGAAGGTGGTGCCGATGCCCGACACCGCCGAGCCCAGATCCGCGTCGTCGAAGACGATCGCCACGCCCTTGCCGCCCAGTTCCATCAGCTGGCGCTTCATCCCGCGCCCGCACACCTCGGCGATCCGCTGACCGACCGCCGTCGAGCCGGTGAAGCTGACCATGTCGACGTCCGGGGAGTCGACCGCGGCCTCGCCGGACTCCGCCGTCGAGCCGCTGACCACGTTGACCACGCCCGGCGGCACACCCGCCGCCTGAAGCGCCTCGGCCATCCGGTACACGGACAGCGGGTCCTGCGGGGCCGGTTTCACCACCACGGTGTTGCCCATCGCGAGGGCGGGGGCGATCTTGCCGGCCGGGTTGGCCCAGGGATTGTTGTACGAGGTGATGCAGGTGACCACGCCGACGGGCTGGCGTACGGCGAGCGCGCCCATCACGGCGGCCCCGCCGAACGGGCCCGCCTCGTTGATCTGCGGCGGCAGCGGGGTCTCGACCGGTTCGGGCCGCGCGTAGCGCCGGAAGCGGGCCACCCCGACCCCGACCTGCATGCCGCGCGCCGTCCCGGTGGTGGCGCCGCTCTCCGCCTGCGCGAGGGCGGCGTACGGCACGAAGTCGCGCTGGATGAGGTCCGCCGCGCGTGCGAGGACGGCACCCCGCTCCTCGGCTGATGTGCGCGACCACGGTCCGAGGGCCTCGCGGGCCGCCGCCGCTGCCGCGTGCACCTGGGCCCGCGAGGCCTCGGGGGCGAGCCCGACGACCGCCTCGGTCGCCGGGTCGGTCACCTCGTAGAAACCGTTGTCGGGGGCCACCCACGATCCGCCGATGAACAGCCGCTGCTCGGCGGCCTCGGGGGTCTTCCCGTCGGCGCCCGTCACCGGGTGCTCACCGTCCGGGTGTCGCGGCCCGACCGCAGCACCTTGCCCGGTACCGCGCCCGTCACCACGTCCTCCCGGATCGACTCGACGCCGTTGACCCACACGGCCGTCACCCCGATCGCCCGGGAGTCCAGCCGCGGACTGTCACCCGGCAGGTCGTGCACCAGGGTGGCCTTGCCGGCGTCGATCCGCTCCGGGTCGAAGAGCACCAGGTCCGCGTGGAAGCCCTCCGCGATCCGCCCGCGATCCCTCAGTCCGAAGAGCCGCGCCGGGTCGTCCGTGAGCATCTTCACGGCCGTCTCCAGCGTCGTCAGTTTCCGCCCGCGCAGACAGTCCCCGAGGAAGCGGGTCGTGTACGGGGCTCCGCACATACGGTCCAGATGGGCGCCCGCGTCGGAGCCGCCGAGCAGGACGTCCTGGTGCTGCCAGGTCTCGGCGCGCAGCGCCCAGGAGTCCGGGTCGTTGTCGGTGGGCATGGGCCACAGGACCGTCCGCAGTTCGTCGGCCGCGCAGATCTCCACCAGGCACGCGAAGGGTTCCTGGCCGCGCTCGGCGGCGATGTCCCGCACCACGCGCCCGGTCAGGCCCTCGTTCGCCGCGCTGTAGGTGTCGCCGATGACGTACCGGCCGAAGTCGGCGAGCCGCCGGAAGACGCCCGCCTCCTTGCTCTCCGCGCGGCGCAGCATCTCGGCGCGGACCCCGGGGTCGCGGAGCTTCGCGATGCGCTCGGGGACGGGCAGCGCGAGGACCGGTCCCCAGCCGGGGATCAGGTTCAGGGCGCAGAAGGTGCCGAGCGACATGTTCATGGGGGTGAGGATCGGCATGGTGAGCGCGACGACGCGGCCGCCGGACTTGCGGGCGCGTTCGCTCGCCTCCAGCTGGCGCGGGACGCGCTCGGGGACGGCGGCGTCGATCGTCAGGACGTTCCAGTTGAGCGGGCGCCCCGCCGACGCGCTCATCTCGACGAACAGATCGATCTCGGCGTCGCTGAACTGGTCCAGGCAGCCGGCCACGATCGCCTCGATCTGGGTGCCCTCGTGCTCCCCCACGGCCTGTGCGAGGGCCAGCAGTTCGGCGGGCCCCGCGTGCCGGGAGGCGACCGGCCTGCCGTCGCCGTCGGAGTGGGTGGAGGACTGGGTGGTGGACAGGCCCCAGGCGCCGGCGTCCATGGCCTCGTGGAAGAGCCGCAGCATGTCGGTGAGTTGCTGCGGGGTGGGCTGTCCGCCGACCGCGTCGGGGCCCATCACGTACCGGCGCAGCGCGCAATGTCCCACCATGAAGCCCGCGTTGACGGCGATCCGTCCCTCCAGGGCGTCGAGGTACTCGCCGAAGCTGTGCCAGGTCCAGGGGGCGCCCTCCTCCAGGGCGACCAGGGACATGCCCTCGACCTTGGACATCATGCGGCGCGTGTAGTCGGCGTCCCCCGGACGGTCGGGGTTCAGCGGGGCCAGGGTGAAACCGCAGTTGCCGCCCGCGACGGTGGTGACGCCGTGATTGAGGGAGGGCGTCGCGTACGGGTCCCAGAAGAGCTGGGCGTCGTAATGCGTGTGCGGGTCCACGAAGCCGGGGGCGAGGACGAGTCCGTGCGCGTCCTCGCTCGTCCGGGACGGCTCGGTGACCGTGCCGATCACGGCGATACGGCCGTCCCGTATCCCCACGTCCGCGGTGTACGCGGGCGCGCCCGTCCCGTCCACGACGGTCGCGCCCTTGATCAGGTGGTCGAGCATCGCGGAGGTACCCCCTAGACGGCTTGGCGGAACCGGGTCGTGCGGTGCACCGGGTCCGTGTCGATCTTCGGAATGACGTGCTCGCCGATCAGCCGGATCGTCTGGAGCGTCTCCTCCTTGGGGACCCCGACGGGCAGTCCGAAGCTCAGCTGATCGGCGCCGGCCTGCTCCCAGCGCTTGCACTGGGTGAGCACCTCGCCGGGGTCTCCGCAGATCAACAGCTCTTCCTCGATGAGGAGTTCGACGAATTCCGCGTTGTACTCGGGAAGCGTCTCGGGCCAGACGGGGAAGCCCTCGGGGCGCGGGAAGGTGTCGTGGTAGCGGAAGACGAGGGAGGGCAGGTAGTGCAGCCCGCCGGCGACGGCGATCCGGATCGCCTCGTCGTGGGTGGGCGCACAGATGGCGGTGGTGGTCACCATGACGTTGTCGTTGACGAAGTCCCCGATGGGTTCGGCGTTCACGACGGCGGTCTTGTACTGCTCCAGGACCCACTCCATGTCGGAGACCTTCTGGACGCTGAAGCCGAGCACCCCGAGGCCCTTGCGGGCGGCCATGGAGTACGAGGGCGGCGACCCGGCGGCGTACCACATCGCGGGGTGCGACTTCCCGTACGGCTTGGGCAGGATCTTGCGCGGCGGGAGCGACCAGTGCTTGCCCTGGAACCCGACGTACTCGTCCTGGAGCCACATCTTCGGGAACTCGGCGATGGTCTCTTCCCAGATCTCCTTGGTGTAGTTCATGTCGGTGATACCGGGGAGGAAGCCGAGGATCTCGTGCGAGCCGGCGCCGCGTCCGGACCCGAACTCGAAGCGGTTCTCGGTGAGATGGTCGAGCATGGCGACCTTCTCGGCGACCTTCACCGGGTGGTTGACCTGGGCGAGCGGGTTGAAGATGCCGGAGCCGAGGTGGATGCGGTCGGTGGCGTGCGCCAGATAGCCGAGGTAGACGTCGTTGGCCGAGAGGTGCGAGTACTCCTCCAGGAAGTGGTGTTCGGACGCCCACGCGTACTTGAAGCCGGACGTGTCCGCCTGGATGACGTACTCGGTCTCCTCCATCAGCGCCTTGTGCTCCGCGAGCGGGTCGGTCTCGGCCCGCTTGCCCACGTATCCCTGTACAAAGAGCCCGAATTCCAAGGAGGTTCACCGTCCCCATCCAGTTATCTGACGTACCGTCAGATTCTTTGAGCCGACTGTTCCACCGTGCGCACGGACCGTCAATAGCTGATACACCGTCAGAGAACACTCACGCCCGCGAGCCAGCCGCCGTCGATCACGAACGGCTGCCCGGTGATGTACGAGGAGTCCTCACCGGTCAGGAACAGGGCCAGCCGGGCCACCTCCTCCGGGCGCCCGATCCGGCCGAGCGGCACCAGCTTGCGGTACAGCTCGTCGAGCGCCTGGGAGGCCTCCTCGGTGTTCGCGCCCGGGTCGAGCTGCGCCGGGTTGCTCATCGCCGTGTCCACGGCCCCCGGGCACACGGCGTTCACGCGGATCTTCTTGGCCGCGAGTTCGAGCGCCGCCACGCGCGTGAGACCGACGATGGCGTGCTTGGTCGCCGCGTACGCGCCGACGTACGCCATGCCCGTGAGCCCTGTGTACGAGGCCGTGTTCACGATCGTGCCGCCGCCCGCGGCCGTGAGTTCGGGCGCGAGGGTCTTGATCCCGAGGAACACCCCGACCTGGTTGACCTGCACGATCCGCATGAACTCGGCCAGCGGGGTGTCGACCAGTTCGTTGAAGCGAAGGATGCCGGCGTTGTTGACCAGCCCGTCGATCCGCCCGTAGGCCGCCTGCGCGGACCGCACCGCCGCGGCCCAGTCGTCCTCCTGGCTCACGTCCAGGTGGACGTAGTGCGCGCCGATCTCCTTGGCGAGCGCCTCCCCCTGGTCGTCGAGCACGTCCGCGACGACCACCCGCGCGCCCTCCGCCACGAAGAGCCGCGCCTCCTGCTCGCCCTGCCCGCGCGCCGCGCCGGTGATGAGGACGACCCGCCCGTCCAGCTTGCCCATGGCCTGACTCCCTAGTTGAGGTGGGGCGCGACGTCCGCGCCGAACGCCGTGATCTGGTCGAGGAGTTCGCCGCGGCTCCGGCTGCGGAACCGCACCTGTATCTGGTGCACACCCATCGCGCCGTACTCCCGCAGCGACTCGGCCAGCACCTCGGGAGGCCCGCTCAGCGTGCGCCGCCCGACCTCCCAGCCGGGCTCACCGACGTACAGCGGCTCGGTGATGGCGCCGATCGTCAGGGGTTCCTCGATGCCCGCCTCGGCGCGCAGGCTGCCGAGCCGGGCGATCTGCCCCGGCAGCCGGTCGCGCGGGTCGCCCTGCGGCAGCCAGCCGTCGCCGCGCAGCGCGGCCCGGCGCACGGCGGCGGGCGAGGATCCGCCCACCCAGACGGGCACCCGCTCCTGGGCAGGCCTCGGCCGCTGTCCGAGCCCTTCGAAGTCGTACGTCTTGCCGTGATGGACGGGGAACTCGTCCGGTCCGAGCGCGGCGCGCAGCGCGTCGATCGTCTCGTCGAGGACGGCTCCCCGGCGCGCGAAATCGGCCCCGACCGCCTCGAATTCCTCCTGCACGTGCCCGGCGCCCACCCCGAGGACCAGGCGGCCGCCCGAGAGATGGTCCAGGGTCGCGTACTGCTTGGCCGTGACGAGGGGGTGCCGGAGCCCGACGATCGCGACATGGCTGAGCAGCCGCACCCGCTCGGTCACGCCCGCGAGGTAGGCGAGCGTGGCGACCGGGTCGTACCAGACGGTGCTCATCGCGCCCGCGAGCCGGCGCGGAATGGCGACGTGGTCACAGCTCGCGACATAGGCGAATCCGGCGCGGTCGGCGGCGCGGGCGATCTCGACGAGGTCACCGGGGCCCGCGTCCGCCTCCCACGGCTCCGCGTAGATCGTGCTCTGGGACTGGACCGGGAGCTGCATCCCGTACGCCAGTCGCCCTTCGGGCAGTACCTGCATGGGCCCGCACCTCTCATCTGACGGTCCGTCATTTTCCAGGCCGCGCTGCCCATAGTCATTGCTGACGCATCGTCAGACAAGAGGCGGGCGGGGATCGGCCGCGCGGTCCGTCCGAGCGCTCGGCGCGTCGCGGGACCCGGGGTGTTCAGCCCGCCCAGAGGCCGTCCGCCGTCAGTCCCAGCAGGTCGATCGCGTTGCGCCGGACGATCCGGTCGATCACGTCGGCGTCCAGGTGGCCCATCTGGGCCTCGCCGACCTCCCGGGACTTCGGCCAGGTCGAGTCGGAGTGCGGGTAGTCGGTCTCGTAGAGGACGTTGCCGACGCCGATCGCGTCGAGGTTCTTCAGCCCGAACGCGTCGTCGAAGAAGCAGCCGTACACATGCTCGGCGAAGAGCTCGGAGGGCGGCCGGTGGACCTTGTCGGCCACACCGCCCCAGCCGCGGTTCTCCTCCCACACCACGTCGGCGCGTTCGAGGATGTAGGGGATCCAGCCGATCTGGCCCTCCGCGTACATCACCCTCAGGTTCGGGAAGCGCTCGAACTTGCCGCTCATCAGCCAGTCGACCATCGAGAAGCAGCAGTTGGCGAAGGTGATCGTGGAGCCGACCGCGGGCGGCGCGTCGGCCGAGGTCGACGGCATCCTGCTGCTGGAGCCGATGTGCATGGCGATGACGGTGCCCGTCTCGTCGCACGCGGCGAGGAACGGGTCCCAGTCGTCGGTGTGCACCGACGGGAGCCCGAGATGCGGCGGGATCTCGGAGAAGGCCACCGCGCGTACACCACGGGCGGCATTGCGCCGTACTTCGTCCGCCGCAAGCCGGGCGTCCCACAGCGGCACGAGGGTCAGCGGTATCAGCCGCCCCTGGGCCTTGGGCCCGCACCAGTCCTCCACCATCCAGTCGTTGTAGGCCTTCACCCCGAGAAGGCCCAGCTCACGGTCGGTCGCCTCGGTGAACGTCTGCCCGCAGAAGCGGGGGAAGGTGGGGAAACAGAGGGCGGACTGGACATGATTGACGTCCATGTCGGCCAGTCGCTGCGGTACGTCGTACGAGCCGGGGCGCATCTGCTCGTACGTGATGATTTCGAGTCTGATCTCGTCACGGTCGTAGCCGACGGCCGTGTCGAGGCGGGTGAGGGGCCTGTGCAGGTCTTCGTAGACCCACCAGTCCCCGACGGGGCCGTCGTCGCCCGGTGCGCCCATCACCGGGGCGAACTTCCCGCCCAGGAAGGTCATTTCCTTCAGCGGTGCGCGGACGATGCGGGGCCCTGTGTCCTGGTACTTCGCGGGCAGCCGGTCCCGCCAGACGTCGGGGGGTTCGACCGTGTGGTCGTCCACCGAGATGATCCTCGGGAAGTCGGTCCCGGCGTCCGCCGAGGGGCTCTGCGCGGTTTCCGTGGTCTCCATACGGGCCACGGTAGCGCCGATCTGACGACCCGTCAGCTACCCGGCGGCTCTCCGACGGACGGCGCGGTCGGCGGCAGCGGACGGACGAATTCACGCGGAAGCGTGGGGAGTCTGTGTGAGAACCGTGTGTCCTACTGGGCGGCACCCTGTGATCGCTGTCTCGCACGGCTGACGCATCCGCCATGAACAAGGCAAACTGGCCTCGTTGTACTGACAGTTCGGCAGGGGGACAGCGATGGACGGTGTGCCGCGAGTACCGAAGCAGTGGCACCCGGGCTCCGAGGAGCCCGCGGCGTTGCGCTTCAGCGTGCTCGGCCCGGTGCGCGCCTGGCTCGGGGACGACCCGCTTCCGGCCGGGTCCCCGCAGCAACGCGCCCTGCTGGCCGCGCTGCTGCTCCGCGACGGGCGTACGGCCACGGCCTCCGAGCTCATCGACGCCCTCTGGGGCGACGAGCCCCCTTCCCAGGCGCTGGCCGCCCTGCGGACGTACGCCTCACGCCTGCGCAAGACGCTCGGCGCCGAGGTCCTGGTGAGCGAGTCCGGCGGCTACGCGATCCGCTCCCTGCGCGATGGAGCGCTCGATCACGTACGCGCCCAGGAACTCGCCGCCGACGCCGAGAAGGCGCGCGGCACGGGCGACCGGTCACGCGCCCGCGACCTGCTCCGGGACGCCCTCGCGCTGTGGGACGGCGAACCGCTCGCGAGCATCCCCGGCCCCTACGCGGAGACGCAGCGGGCCCGTCTGGAGGAGTGGCGCCTGCAACTCCTCGAATCCCGGCTCGACATGGACCTGGAGCAGGGCTTCCACGCGGAGGCGGTCTCCGAACTCACGGCGCTCACCGCGGCGCATCCGCTGCGCGAACGCCTTCGTGAACTCCTGATGCTGGCGCTGTACCGCTCCGGCCGCCAGGCGGAAGCCCTCGCCGTGTACGCGGACACCCGGCGGCTGCTCGCCGACGAGCTGGGGGTGGACCCGCGGCAGGGCCTGAAGGAACTCCAGCAGCGCATACTCCAGGCGGACCCGGGCCTCGCGGAACCCTCCGCCCCGAAGGCGGAGCCTGCCGCCGCCCTCGTCCGCCCGCACCAACTCCCGGCAACCGTCACCGACTTCACCGGCCGGGCGTCCTTCGTGCAGGAACTGAGCGACGTCCTCGCCTCGGCATCCTCCGAAGAGGGCCGGGTCATGGCCGTCTCGGCGCTGGCGGGCATCGGGGGCGTGGGCAAGACGACGCTCGCGGTGCATGTGGCCCACCAGTCCCGTGCGGCCTTCCCCGACGGGCAGTTGTACGTCGACCTGCAGGGAGCCGGATCGCGGGCGGCCGAACCGGAGACGGTCCTCGGCGCCTTCCTGCGGGCCCTCGGCACGGCGGACTCGGCGATCCCGGACTCCCTGGAGGAACGCGCGGCCCTCTACCGCTCCGTCCTCGACGGCCGCCGCGTCCTGGTCCTGCTGGACAACGCCCGCGACGCCGCCCAGGTACGCCCGCTGCTGCCCGGCACCGAGGGCTGCGCCGCCCTGGTGACCTCGCGCATACGGATGGTGGACCTGGCCGGTGCCCATCTGGTGGACCTCGACGTGATGTCTCCCGAGGAGGCCCTGCAGCTCTTCACGAAGATCGTGGGCCAGGAACGGGTCGCCTCCGAGCGGGAGGCCGCCCTCGACGTGGTCGCTGCCTGCGGCTTCCTTCCCCTGGCCATCCGTATCGCGGCGTCCCGGCTCGCCGCCCGCCGCACCTGGACGGTGTCGGTGCTCGCGGCGAAGCTCGGCGACGAGCGCCGCCGGCTGGACGAGCTCCAGGCCGGGGACCTGGCCGTCAAGGCCACCTTCGAACTCGGCTACGGCCAGCTGGAGCCGGCCCAGGCCCGCGCCTTCCGCCTGCTGGGCCTCGCCGACGGCCCCGACATCTCCCTGGCGGCCGCGGCGGCGGTGCTCGACCTCCCGGCCGAGGCCACCGAGGACCTTCTGGAGTCCCTGGTCGACACCTCCCTCCTGGAGTCGGCGGCCCCCGGCCGCTACCGCTACCACGACCTCGTACGCCTCTACGCGCGTGCCTGCGCAGAACGCGACGAACAGCCCCCGAGCGAACGGGCGGCGGCCATGTCGCGGTTGCTGGACTTCTACCTGAGTACGGCGGCCGGGGTGTACGCGATCGAACGGCCCGGGGACCGCCTGGTGGATCACCTGGAGGCGACGGCTTACCCGGGCCTGTCCTTCGCGGACCGGCAGGCGTCCTGGGACTGGCTCTATTCGGAGGCCGTACCCCTTCTCGCCTGCGTACGGCAGTCGGCAGGCACGCGGACGCTCCGGCGCGCGATCGATCTCCTGTGGGCGGCGGTCGACCTTGCCGAGTCGGGGGCCAACTCGAAGGAGTACGAGGCGGCTGCCACCGCTCTACGGGACGCCGCCCGCGCGGCTTCGGACACACATGCGGTAGGGAGGGCAGGCGTCGTCCTGAGCAACGCGCTGCTGTTCTCGGGGGTGTTCGACCAGGCGTACCGGGAGGCCAAGGAGGCGCTCCGGCTCGCCGAGGCGTCCGCCGATCCGCTGCCCTGCTGTTGGGCGGCGAACATCCTCGGAAGCATTGCCTTCTACCAGAAGCGGTATACGGACGCAGAGGGGTACTTCAGCCGAGCCATCGAGGAGTTCCGTGGCTGCGGCGACCTGGCGGGGTCGGCGAGCCCGCTGTGCAACCTGTCGAGGCTCCATCTCGCGACGGGCCGCGCCGACAGCGCCGTCGTGCTCGCCGGCCAAGGCACCGAGATCTACGAGACGCTGGGTCACTCACTTCGCGTGGCAAACGGCCGCTACGCGCTCGGGATGGCCCTCGGCAAGAGCGGTCGCCACACCGACGCCACGACCGAACTCGAAGAAGCGCTGCGGGTCTTCCGCGACAGCCGCCAGCGCCTGTGGGAGGGAATGGCCCTCTGTCGGCTGGCGGAGGTCGACCTGGAGGCCCGCAAGCCGGCCCGGGCGGCCAGCAACGCCGAGATGGCACTCACGGTGCTGCGCGGCATCGGCGGGGAATGGCGCCGGGGCAACGTACTGACCGTACTGGGCAAAGCACTGAACGGAATTGGCCAGTCCGGCAGGGCCCAGGTCTGCTGGCGCGAAGCCCTGGAGATCTACGAGAAGTTGGATTCGCCGGAGACCGCCGAGGTCCGCGCGCTCCTGACTCCCATCGCCGCCTAGGTGCGGCGGGCGTTCATCGTTCGTTTATCGCCGCCCGGCAGTCTCTCTGTTGTCGATCCGTCGCGTCGGGGGGCAGACGGACCGCCGGAGTGGTCGCCGAACTCACAGTTTAGGGTTGGCGATCCGAGTGGCCCGCCCGGCCGTCCTCGGGGGAATGGCCGGGCGGGCCCCACAGTCCCAGAAGAAGCCACAAGGGGAGGCAGCACCATGAGCGAGACCGAGAAGCCGATCGCCGAGCCGGACAACACTCACGTCACGGGCGGTGAGGACGGCGAGCAGATCACGCCGATGAACACCCACGTGACGAGCAGCCCGATCAAGCCGCTGAGCGCGACCGACGGCGAGGCCACTCCGGACAACACCCACGTGACGGACGAGCCGGTCTAAGTCCCATCCCGGGGGGGGCGGACTTACACCACACGGGGATCGGCCGCGGCGGCGCGGAGGGGGAGCCGCCGCGGCCGCCGTGTGTCCGGGGGCAGTACGCACGTGGTGTGCTGGGGGTGGTGCGGCGGCGGGACGCCGGCCTACAGCCCCCGGACCGCCACCCTGGGCCCGCACAGCTTCTTCAGGTCGTCCTCGTCCGACGTGTAGAGGACCACGTTGCCGCGCTGCCGCTCGGCGATGGCCGCCAGGGCCGCGTCGATGGCGTACTTGTGGCCGTGCAGTCCGCTCTCCGCCAGCAACGCGATCGCGCCATCGGCGATCTCCCGCGTCACGGGTTCGACGACGATACGGGACATCACCCAGGACCAGGCCGACCGCTTCACCTGGCCTTGGTAGGCTCGATCAGGGACATGGAACTGGTCACGACACCGATTCCGGCCCGGTGCGCATCCACGAGCCGGGCGGTCATCCGTCGTTCGCGCAGCGCCGCCCGGGACAGGGCCTCGCAGTCCAGCACATAGATGTCGGTGCTCATCAACCCGCCATCGGCAGGCTGGATCCGCCCGTGCCGGACGCGGCATCACGCTCGGTGAAGTAGCGGTCGAGCTCGCGCCGCTCGGCCTCGGCCGCCGCCAGCTCCTCCTCCGTGAGGGGCCCGCCCTCCTCCTGCATCCATACCACCAGCTCCCGGAGCCGGTCCCGCTCCCGCTGGCGCTCTATGGCCTGACTGACATACGCGCTGAAGCCCCCCGGCCCCACCTCGCGCCGGATCTCCTCGGCGAGCTCCTCCGGCAGCGTGACGGTGCACTTCTTGGTTGCCATACCGATTGCCATACCAACCTCACCGCGCCCGCAGCTCTCCCTTGACCACCTTCCCGCTCGCGTTCCGCGGCAGTTCGCCGACGAACTCGACCGTGCGCGGGACCTTGTAGTTGGCCATCTCGCGGCGGGACCAGGCGATGAGGTCGTCGGCCGTGAGGACCGAGTGCGGGCGGCGGACGACGTAGGCCTTGCCGACCTCGCCCAGCCGGCTGTCGGGTATGCCGATGACCGCCACGTCGGCGACGTCGGGGTGGAGGCCGAGGAGCTGCTCGATCTCCGCGGGGTAGGCGTTGAAGCCGCCGACGATGTACATGTCCTTGATGCGGTCGGTGATGCGGAGGTTGCCCTCGGGGTCGAGGACGCCCACGTCGCCGGTGCGCAGCCAGCCGTCCTCGGACAGGACCGCCGCCGTGGCCTCGGCGTCCTCGAAGTAGCCCCTCATCACGTTGAAGCCGCGGACCAGGACCTCGCCGGGAGAGCCGGGGGCGGCCGGGGCTCCCGAGGCGTCCACCACCCGCACCTCGGTGTCCGGGATCGTCCGGCCCGAGGTCGAGGCGATCACCGCGGGCGGGTCTCCCCTGCGGCACATCGTGACGATGCCGCTCGCCTCGGAGAGCCCGTAGGCCGTCAGGACCGTGTCCACGCCGAGTTCCGTACGCAGGCGTTCCACCAGGCGCAGCGGCACCACCGCCGCACCCGTGACCACCAGGCGCAGAGCCGAAAGGTCGTACGAGTCCCGGGAGGGGTGGTCCAGCAGCGACTGGTGGAGGGTGGGCGGGCCGGGGAGGACGGAGACGCGTTCC
The DNA here is from genome assembly GCF_055567635.1 of Streptomyces sp. NPDC026500. Taxonomy (NCBI): domain Bacteria; kingdom Bacillati; phylum Actinomycetota; class Actinomycetes; order Kitasatosporales; family Streptomycetaceae; genus Streptomyces; species Streptomyces sp. NPDC026500. Next base: position 74,118 of record NZ_JBVHQB010000012.1, read on the forward strand.
GCGGCCACGTTCGCGAGCACCGTGTCCACGTCGAACACCGGCTGGGGGATCATCGTCGCCCCGCGCATCAGGCAGGCGATGATGCCGGCCTTGTAGCCGAAGGTGTGGAAGAAGGGGTTCACGATCAGGTAGCGGTCGCCCTCGCGCAGGCCGGCGAGGTCGCTCCAGATCTCGTAGCCGCGCAGCGTCTGCGCGTGCGTGATCAGGGCGCCCTTCGGGCGGCCCGTGGTGCCCGACGTGAAGATGATGTCCGAGGGCAGGGCGCCGGACACGGCCGCGCCCCGACGGCGTACGTCGTCCCGCCCCACACCCTCTCCGTCCGCCAGGAAGTCCTTCCAGGTACGGAAGTCGGCGGGGGCGTCGTCCGCGAGGACCACCACCTGCTCCAGGTGCGGGAGGCCGGGGAGCGGGCCGATCCCGCCCGCGGTGTCGGTGTCGGTGTCGGCTCTGGTGCCGGGGCCCGTTTCCGGGGGCTCCCCCGCCGCCCGGCGCAGCGACGCCACGTACGAGGTGCCGAGGAACGTTCCCGTCACGAACAGCAGCTTCGCCCGGCTCCTGGCCAGTACGTACGCCGCCTCGGCGCCCTTGAAGCGGGTGTTGAGGGGGACGAGGACCGCGCCCGCGGACACCGCGCCGAGGGCGGAGACGATCCAGTCGAGGGTGTTCGGGGCCCAGATGGCCACCCGGTCGCCGACGCGTACACCGCTCGCCATGCAGGCCGCCGCCGCGCGTTCCACACGGGCGCCCAACTCCTCGTAGGAGATGCGCGTCCGGCCCTCGACGACCGCCTCGCGGTCCGCGAAACGGGCCGCCGCCGACCGTACAAGACCCGGGACGCCGCCCCACTCCAGGTCACCGCGCATCGCGTACCTCCCGCCCGAACAGCACTAGCTGACTGACCGTCAGATTAGCTGTAGCCTGACGGCCTGTCAGCAGCCGGGACCGTGTGCGGAGGTCACCCATGCCAGGGATCAAGGACGCCACAGCCGTCGTCGGAATAGGACAGACCCCCTTCGCCAAACAACTCCCCGAGTCCGAGAAGGCCTTGGCCTGCCGTGTGATCCTCGCCGCCCTCGACGACGCCGGTATCGCGCCCGCCGAGGTCGACGGGCTGGCCTCCTACACCATGGAGGAGACCGACGAGGTGGAGGTCGCCAAGGCCGTCGGGCTCGGCGACCTCACCTTCTTCGGCAAGGTCGGTTACGGAGGCGGCGGTTCCTGCGCCACCGTCGCGCATCTCGCCGCCGCCATCGCCGCCGGTCAGGCGACGGTGGGCGTGGCCTGGCGCTCGCGCAAGCGGGGCAGCGGGCCGCGTCCCTGGAAGAACACGGCCGTCCAGCTCCCCACCCCGGCGCAGTGGACCCGGCCCTTCGGGCTGCTGCGGCCCGCCGACGAGATCGGGATGCTCGCCCGCCGGTACATGCACGAGTACGGGGCGACCCGCGACCACCTGTTCAACGTGGCCCTGGCCTGCCGCAACCGCGCCAACCAGAACCCCGCCGCGATGATGTACGAACGCCCGCTGACCCGCGAGATGTACATGACCTCCCGCTGGATCAGCGAACCCCTCTGCCTCTTCGACAACTGTCTGGAGACGGACGGCGCCCTGGCCTGCGTGATCGTCTCCGCCGAGCGGGCCCGCGACTGCCGGCAGCGTCCCGTGTACGTCCATTCCGCCGCCCAGGGCCTCCCCGCCGAGCACCACGGCATGGTCAATTACTGGAACGACGACCCGCTCACCGGACCCGCCTGGACCGCCGCCCGACACCTGTGGAAACACGCCGACTTCACGCCCGAGGACGTGGACGTGGCGCAGATCTACGACGCGTTCACGCCTCTCATCCCGCTCTCGCTGGAGGGATACGGCTTCTGCGGGCGGGGTGAGGGCGCGGCCTTCACCGAGGGCGGAGCGCTGGAGATCGGCGGACGGCTGCCCGTGAACACCGGGGGCGGCGGGCTCAGCGAGGCCTATGTGCACGGCTTCAACCTCATCAACGAGGGCGTGAAGCAGTTGCGGGGCACGAGTACGGCACAGGTGCCGGGGGCGGCCACCTGCCTGGTCACAGCGGGGGAAGGGGTCCCCACCTCCGCACTCCTGCTGAGGAGCTGAGGAGCCGAGATGAACGAGATGGCCGAGCTGAACGGGATGGCCGAGCTGAGCAAGACGGACGAGCCGGGCAGGACGGACGAGCCCCTCCTGTCTCCCGTCCTCGACGACGACGGCGCGCCCTTCTGGCAGTACGCCGCCCGGGGCGAACTCCGCGTCCAGTCCTGCGCCGACTGCGGTGAACTCCGCTTTCCGCCCCGCCCCTGCTGCCCGCACTGCCACTCCTTCGCGAGCGAGTGGCGAAGGATGAGCGGGCTGGGCCGGATCTGGTCGTACGTCGTCCCGCATCCCCCGCTCCTTCCCGCCTACGCGGCGCGGGCCCCGTACAACGCGATCGTGGTGGAGCTCGCCGACGCGCCACGGATACGGCTGGTCGGAAATCTGGTGAGCGGGCCGGACGATCCCATCAACTCCGTTCCACCGGAACGGATTCGGATCGGCGCACGGGTGCAGGCGGTGTTCACCGAGGTGAACGGCGTGACCGTCCCGCGCTGGGTCCTGGAGCGGACGTGAACGGGGACGCGGGTGAAAGCAGGGACAGGGCCGGGGCGGGGGCGAACGCGAGTGCGGGAGGGGCGGGATCGGGCTCGGGCAGTGCGGCGGCCGCCGGTCCGGCGAGCAACGGCGAGGCGGTGAACGGCGAGCGCGCGGCAGGCGCGGGCTCCGTCGAGGCCGGCGGGGCGAAGGGCGGCGGGCTCGCGGTGAGCGTCGACAAGGACGCCGGTGTCGCCGTTCTCACGCTCGACCGGCCGGACCGGCTCAACGCCATCGACCTCGGCACGGCGGCCGAACTGGTCGCCGCCTGGCGCGAGTTCCGGTTCGACGACACCGTACGGGCGCTCGTCGTCACCGGCGCGGGACGGCGGGCCTTCTGCACCGGGATCGACCGGGGTGTCGATGTTCCGCAGCCCAACTCCCCCTACATGGTGGACGACCCGCTCGCCACGATCGGCCCGAAGGCCAACGACCTGTGGAAGCCGGTGATTGTTGCCGTGAACGGGATGGCGTGCGGCGGCGCCTTCTACCTGCTCGGCGAGGCTGAGTTCGTGGTCGCCGACGAGGAGGCGACCTTCTTCGACCCGCACACGACGTACGGAATGGTCAGCGCGTACGAGTCCGTCTACCTCGCGCAGCGGATGCCGTTCGGGGAGGTGGCGCGGATGGCGCTGATGGGGACCGCCGAGCGGATCTCCGCGCGGCGGGCGTACGAGGTGGGGCTGGTGTCCGAACTCACCTCTCCGGGCGGGGCGTTGGCGGCGGCCCTCGAGTGCGCGAAGGTCATCGCGTCCTACCCGGCCGAAGCCGTCCAGGGGACGGTACGCGCGCTGTGGCTGGCGCAGGAGGCGACCCGTGCTGCGGCCCTCGCGCACGCCCCGCACCTCGTCACCCTCGGCAACCTCCCGGGCGAGCGGCAGGCGGGACTGTTCTCGGCACGGCGACGGGGGTTCCGACTGCGCTAGGGCCTGTCCGACCCTTCGCGTCGGATCGACCGCGGCGTCCGGTGCCGTGCGTCGCAAGGCGGAGGGATCGCCCTCGTACCGGGCGTACTCGGGCGTGCCCGACAACGCGGCGTGGGGGTCCCCCCTGCTCGAAGAGCTTGGGGGAGTGCGGTGCCAGGCGCCGTGGGCCCGGCGGGAACGGTCGGACAGGCCCTAGGGAGCGTCGCGCCGGGCCGGGCCGTCGCTCCGTGTGGCGGGTTGGTCACGCCGGGCGTAGCGTCGGCAGCCGGAGCGGCTTCCCGCAGGCCGCTCGCGCGAACGACGGCCGCCGTCCGGAGATCCTTCCGTGCCCGGTACGGCGGCCGTCACAGAGGTCCCGGGCGGAGCCGTCTCACGTCGTGCGGGCCGTCCCGGTCCCCTTCTCCGCGTCCAGCGCGTAGACGCAGCGATCCTTGCTGCACGCGTACACGACACCGTCCTTGACCACGGGCGCCCCGGTGATCTCACCGCCGGTGGCCAGCTTCCAGCGCAGGCGCCCGTCGTCGGCCTTCAGGGTGTACAGGAGATGGTCCGTGGAGCCGAAGTGGATACGGCCCTCGGCCACCACCGGGGCGCCGACCAGGTCGCCCCCGGCCTGGAAGCGCCACTTCGGGGTGCCGGTGACGGCGTCCAGCGTGTACAGGCCCTTGCCGCTGCCCACATGGACGTGTCCGGCGGCGACGAGGACCGGCTCCGTGGAGGCACGGGACTCGGTGGCGATGCGCCAGCGGTCGCGGCCGTCGGTCGCGTCGAGGGCGTACACCGTGCCGAGGTAGTCGGCGAGGTAGACGCCACCGCCCGTCACCGCGGGGCCCTGAGCGAAGGTGGGCGGGCAGAGGAAGACGGCCGGGGCCTCGAAGTGCCAGCGGACGTGACCGCTGGCCACGTCGACGGCGAGGACGCGGGTGCCGGCGCAGATGTAGACGTAGCCGTCGGGCGCGTGGGTCATGCGGACCGGTACACCGCCGCAGGAGGCCGCGTCGCCGATCGGGTACGACCAACGCTCCTCGCCCGTACGGGCCTCCAGCGCACGCAGCCGCGCGTCCTTCCAGACGTACACCGTGCCGTCGTGGATCGCCGGACCGGCCTCCGGGGACTCGAAGTCCGTCTGAGCGCCGCTGATCTCCCAGAGCTTCTGGCCGTTCGAGGCCTCCCACGCCTGGACGCCGCCCCCGCGCGTGCCGGTGACGACCGTTCCGCGCTCGGCCTGCAGGGAGTAGACCCAGGCGTCGGTGGACAGGCGCCAGAGGTCCGCGCCCTCCCTGGCTTCGAGCGCAAACAGCGTGGGCCCGTCGGACGCGTGGATGCGGCCGTCCGCCACGGCCATCGACCAGGCCACGTCACGGGTCTTGAAACGGCGGCGGCCGGTCGCGACGTCGAGGGCGTGGACTTCGAAGGAGGTGACGTAGACGAGGTCGTCGGCGACCGAGGGAGTGCCCCAGACATCGTTCGACATACGAAAGCGCCAGGGGCGCCAGCCGGCCGACGAGTCGGGCACGGGGGGCGCGACCGTGGGCACGGGCGCCGGTTCGGCGCCGTTCACGCCGATACGCGGCCGGGACCAGGACGCCGCGAGCCCGGCCTCCGGGGGCGGCGCCTTCACGGCCGCCGCACGGGCGTCCAGGACCCGCGGGCCGGGACCGATGGGTACCTTGGCGCCCGCGAGGCGCACGGGGCCGGTGTCGGGCGCTCCCACGGGCACCGGGGCGTGCGAAGGGGGCGGAGGAACCACTGCGCGCCCCCCGCCACTGCGTCCGCTCCCCCCGGCCGGCGGCTTGACCGGCGGACGGCCGCCGCGGCGCGTCTCGATCAGGCCCACCGCCCGCTCGGGCAGCCACGCCGACGCCGTACCGCTGTCGTCGGAGCCGGAGCCGAAGAGGTGGGGTGCCAGCTGTGCCTGGAGGTCGGCGGGGTTGGGGCGGGCCGTGGCGTCCATCTGCATGCAGGACTCGATGAGCGGGCGCAGCTCATCGGGGAGGCCTTCGAGGTCCGGGCCCTCGCGGAGCAGCATGAAGACCGTCTCCACGGGGTTGGCGCCATGGAAGGGGGCGTGTCCGGTGGCCGCGAAGACGAGCATCGAGCCGAGCGAGAAGACGTCACTCGCGCCGGTGACGCTGCGCGAGTCCTTCGCCTGCTCGGGCGACATGTAGGCGGGGGTGCCGACGGCGACATTGGTCATGGTCAGACGGGTGTTCGAGACGCCGGACGCGATACCGAAGTCGATCACGCGCGGTCCGTCCTCGACCACCAGGACATTGGAGGGCTTCAGGTCGCGGTGGACGAGTCCCGCGCCGTGGATCGACTGCAGCGCCTCCGCGACGCCGGCCGCCAGCCAGCGCACCGCCTGGGCCGGGAGCGGCCCGCACTCATTCACTATTTCTTCGAGCGAGGGCGCGGGCACGTAGGCGGTGGCCAGCCACGGCACCGCGGCACGGGCGTCGGCGTCGACCACGGCCGCCGTGTAGAAGCCCGAAACGGCGCGGGCCGCCTCGACCTCGCGCGAGAAGCGGACCCGGAACAACTGGTCCTCGGCGAGCTCCGTCCTGACCGTCTTGATCGCCACGCGTCGGCCGGAAGCCGAGCGCGCGAGATAGACCAGCCCCATGCCGCCGGCACCCAGCCGTCCCAGCACCTCGAACGGCCCGATCCGGCGCGGATCGTGCTGCGTCAGCTGATCCACCACTTGCCTGCCACCTCCCCGTACGGGTCGCGTCATCCACGTATGAACGCGGCCCAGTGCAGCGTCTCACCACCGCACCGCCATGGCGGCACGCACCCCGATTCTTCCTGGCCGAGCCGCCGGTTGCGAACCAGGGGGCGGATCGGGGTGTCTCGTGACAAACCAACCGCCCCGTTCAGAAGTACGGCCGCCAGGGCGCGACGGTTCAGGGCCGAAATGCGCCCCTCACCCCAGAAGTACCCCGCCCCGCACCCCCAGAAGTGCCGTCCCTCACTTCGAAATACCGCACCCCTCATCGCAGAAGCGTTTCGGCCCATGTCGTCGAAGCGATCGTCCAAGCAATTTAACGTTGAAGCATCGTCAGTACTGAAGAGGTGTCACGGCTGGTCGAAGCACGTTCACCGTTCAAGTACCGCGAACGACGCACCCTGGTTGTCCGTGACGACGGCCAGCCGCCCGTACGACGTGTCGAAGGGTGTCACCTGGACACGGCCGCCGAGCCGGTTCACCGTCCCGAGTGTTTCCTCGCAGTCCTCGACTCCGAAATGGACGAGGAAGTGGGGAGGCATCTCGGCCGGAAAGACGCTCGATACGGGGACGCGGCCGAAATCGGGCGTCGCGTCGGGCCCGAACAGCGCGTCGTGGAACAGGGCGCCGTAGAAGCGGTCGACGGTCGCGGTGTCGCGCGCGTACAGCTCGGCCCAGCAGAACGTGCGCCGCTCGTGGCGCTTGGCGAAGCCCGCGTGGGAGCCGGGCTGCCACAGGCCGAAGACGGCGCCCTCCGGGTCGGTGGCGAGGGCGGCCGTGCCCAGCTCGCCCGACGCTCCGGCCTCGGTGGGCGCGGTGATGATCTGGCCGCCCGCCTCCGTGATCCGCCGGGTGAGCGCCACGGCGTCCGGCGTCGCGAAGTACACCGTCCACACGGTGGGCATCCGGCCGTCCCGCTTGGGCGTGAGCGCCGCTACCGGCTCACCGTCCAGCTCCGCCCAGCCCGCCGGGCCGGACTCCTCGGGGAACGTCCAGCCGAAGAGCTCACCGTAGAAGCGCTTGCCCGCCTCGACGTCGGGGAGCTGTGCGTCGATCCAGCAGGGCACACCCTCGGAGAACTCGGCGACAACGGCGGATTCGGCCATGCGGCCAAGCTAACGGCCCTTTCCGCATCCCGCAGGGCATGCGCACCTGCTCCGGTGACGCCCGCCCCCTGCTCAGGGGGCCGCAGGGGAACGTTCGCGCCATTTCCGGGGAGGCCGGGCGGGAACGCGAGCGGCCCTCCCGGGGGCTGGACGGGACACGAGCGGCCTTCCCTGAGAGGCCGCTCGGGAAGGCGAGCGGTCTTTCCCCGGGACGACCGCACAGGAGGGTCGCGCATCACGCCCGGAGCGAACGTACGGGAGGTGGAGCATCACGCCGGGGCGACCGCACGGGGCTCGTGATCACGCCTGCGGCGACCGTACGGGAACCCGTGCACCCTACCGTACGGGAACCCGTGCACCGTCCCGGGGTGTCCGTACGAGAAGGCCCCGACCGTCCACGGGCATCCGCACCGGAACGCGCGAACCGTTGCCTGGGGTTCGCGTGCCGCCTCAGGGAATGCCGGAGAACCCCTCGGAGTCCCTGGTGAACCCCCCGTTGAACCCCCGCTGAACCCCCGCGATGTACGGCCGCACCCCATTTGCAGTCGGCCGAATCGCGCTCCGATCACCCCTCGGTAAGCTGACGGCATGACAGGACAAGTGCGTACCGTCGACGGCCGCGTGGCCGGACGACGTGGGCAGGCGACCCGGCAGAAGCTGCTCGACTGCCTCAGCGAGATGCTCAGCTCCTCGCCCTACCGGGATGTCAAAGTCATTGACGTCGCCCGGAAGGCAGGCACTTCACCGGCGACCTTCTACCAGTACTTCCCGGACGTCGAAGGCGCCGTCCTGGAGATTGCCGAGCAAATGGCCGCCGAGGGCGCGGGGTTGACCCAGTTGCTCGAAGGGCGTTCCTGGGTCGGCAAAGCCGGTTGGCAGACCGCGCAGGAACTCGTCGACGGCTTCCTGGAGTTCTGGCGGAAGAACGACGCGATCCTTCGAGTCGTCGATCTCGGTGCCGCCGAAGGCGACAAGCGGTTCTACAAGATCCGCATGAAGATCCTGAACTCCGTGAACAACTCCCTCACTGACTCGGTCACCGATCTCCAGGCCAAGGGCAAGGTCGACAAGGACGTGAACCCGGCCGCGATGGCCGGTTCCCTCGTCGCCATGCTCGCGGCGGTCGCCTCGCACCAGAAGGGGTTCCAGAGCTGGGGCGTCAAGCAGGCCGAACTCAAGCCGAACCTAGCGCTGTTGGTGTATCTGGGCGTGACCGGAAAGAAGCCGACGAAGTAGATTCCCGCATCCGAACGCCCCAGCTCCTGTCATGCGGGCGGCAGTTCATTCCGGAGGAACATTCCGGTGGACTGCCGCCCGCTGCGCTGTACGGGCGAGGAGGACCGGCCGTGGTCGTCCACGGGAACCCCTGACCGCCACCGGACCAGGCGGACCGGGCGGACCCGGCCGGACCCGGCTCACCGAACGGACCGAACGATCGGCCGGACCGTCGTTCAGCCCGACCGTCGTTCAGCCCGACCGGACCTCGCCTTCCGCGGTATCGGCAGGCACCGGGCGGCGCACGATTCTGAAAAGCCGTATCTCCCGGTCCACCCGGGCCTGATAGGTGGCGTACGGCGGCCAGAACGCCAGCGCCGCCCTCCAGACCGCGGCCCGTTCCTCACCCGTGAGGAGTCGGGCGGTCACGGGAATGTCCTCGCCCTTCCAGTTGATGACCGCGTCGGGATGGGCGAGCAGATTCGCGGTCCAGGCGGGGTGGTCCGTACGGCCGAAGTTGGACCCGACGAGGATCCAGCCGGCCCCCGCCGCCGCACTCGAGCCGGCATCCGGCACCGCACCCGACACCGCACCCGAGCGGGCACCCGGCACCGCACCCGGCGCATCGCGCTCCGGCATGCACGCCAGCGGGGTGCGGCGCTCCAGGCCGCTCTTGGCGCCGCGCACGGTGAGGACGACCCCCGGCAGCATCTGCGCGCTGAGCAGCACCTTGCAGCGCGTGAGCCGGTGCACGGCACGGTCGAGGGCCGGGATGAGGTGAGGAGCCACTCTGGCGAAGGTCCGGGTGGAGGACACCCTCTGCACCAGCCGCACGCCGGGCATCCTTCTCGCCCCGGTCCCCGTACCCGCCCTTCCACCGGCGCCGGATCCCGCACCGCTCTCCGCGCCGCTCCCCGTTCGCGAACGCCTCGCCGCCGCCATCAGACCGTCACCTCTCCGCCGTCGAAGAGACGCGCGACGTCGGCGGCGTGGGCGCGCAGCCGGTGCACGGGGCCGAAGAGCAGTTCGTCGCCGGACGCGCGCTTGAAGTAGAGATGGGCGTCGTGCTCCCAGGTGAAGCCGATGCCGCCGTGCAGTTGGATGCCCTCGGAGGCGGCGGTGCGCAGGGACTCCAGCGCCTGGGCCAGCGCGAGCCCGCCCACGCGCTCGCCGCCCGTCCCGGTGGCCCACGCCGCGTAGTACGCCGCCGAGCGCGCCGACTGCACGCCCACGTACACGTCCGCGAGCCGGTGCTTGACCGCCTGGAAGGAGCCGATCGCCCGCCCGAACTGCTCACGCCGGCGCACGTATTCGACGGTGCGTTCCAGCGCGCGGTCGGCGGCGCCCACGGCCTCCACGGCGAGGACGGCGGCGGCGGTGTCCCCGACGGCGGCCAGCGCGGCGGGCACGTCGGCCTGTTCGTCGCCCAGCAACTCGGCTTCCACGTCCCGCAGTTCGAGCCGGGCCTGTGGCCGTGTCGCGTCCAAGGACGTCTGCCGAGCGCGTACGAGCCCGTCGGCATCGGACCTCACCAGGAACAGCAGCGTCCGCGACCGCGCGAACCCGCCGGTGTGCGCGGCCACGACCAGCAGCCCGGCGCTGTGCCCGTCGAGCACCTGCGCCGCCTGCCCGTAGAGCCGCCAGGCACCATCCACCCGGCGCGCCTGGACACCCCCGGCGCGTCCGCCGCCGGCCCAGTCGCCGTGGTTGTCGCCGACCAGCCCGAGAGCGGTGGCGAGGCCCGCGCCGGGTATCGCGAGGGCGGCGGTCGGCGTGCCCGAGGCCAGCGCCGGCAACAGGGCGGCTCGCTGGGCCTCTGTGCCGAGGGCCAGGATCAGCGGGGCGGCGAGGACGGCGGTGGACAGCAGTGGTGAGGGGGCGAGAGCACGGCCCGACTCCTCGCAGGCGAGGGCGAGTTCGGTCATCGAGCAGCCGACACCCCCGTATGTCGCGGGGAGGGCGAGTCCGGGCAGCCCGAGCTGCTGAGCGAGGGCTTCCCAGAGCGCCGGGTCGTAGCCGCCCGGGGTCTGCTCGGCGGTCCTCAGCTCCTCCGAGCCGCACCGTTTCACGAGCAACTCCCGCAGCGTACGGCGGATTTCCTCCTGCTCCGCGGTGAGATGGGCATCCATGGGCGGGCTCCTCCCTCGTCGGGCAGCGAGACGGCTGGACAGCGGGACAGCGGGGCGGCAAGGCACCTGGACAGCGGGACGGCCGGGCAGCGGACTCCCGGATCTGACGGGCCGTCATGTTAGGGCGGGGGGTTCCAGATGCACAGGGGTGCGACCACCTCCCGGCGAGGCAGTTATCCGATGCAGTCATCTGATGTACCGTCAGATTCATGACTCACGCCACCCCGGGCCACAGCCGTCGAAAGGTCGCCGTCGTCGGCATATCCCTGTCCGACTGCGGCCGCGTGGACGAGGCGACCCCGTACGCGCTGCACGCCCAGGCGGCGCGCCGCGCGCTGGCCGACTCCGGCCTGGACCGTTCGGTGATCGACGGCTTCGCGTCGGCGGGGCTCGGCACGCTCGCACCCGTCGAAGTGGCCGAATACCTGGGGCTGCGGCCCACGTGGGTCGACTCGACCTCCGTCGGCGGGTCCACCTGGGAGGTCATGGCGGCCCACGCGGCCGACGCCATCGCGGCGGGCCACGCCGACGCCGTCCTGCTCGTCTACGGCTCCACCGCCCGCGCCGACATCAGGGCGGGCCGCCGCACCGGCAACCTGTCCTTCGGCGCCCGGGGCCCGCTCCAGTTCGAGGTCCCCTACGGCCACACGCTCATCGCCAAGTACGCGATGGCCGCACGCCGCCACATGCACACGTACGGCACCACCCTCGAACAGCTCGCCTCGGTCGCCGTCCAGGCCCGCGCGAACGCCGCCCACAACCCGGAGGCGATGTTCCGCGCCCCGGTCACCGTCGACGACGTCCTGTCGGGGCCGATGATCGCGGACCCCTTCACCAAGCTGCACTGCTGCATCCGCTCCGACGGCGGCGCGGCGGTGCTGCTGGCCGCCGAGGAGTACGTGCGCGACTGCCGTACGGTCCCGGTGTGGGTGCTCGGCACCGGCGAGCACGTCTCCCACACCACCATGTCCGAGTGGGCGGACTTCACCGTCTCCCCGGCGGCGGTGAGCGGCCGGCTCGCCTTCGAACGCGCCGGAATCCGCCCGGCCGAGATCGACTTCGCCGAGATCTACGACGCCTTCACCTACATGACCCTCGTGACCCTGGAGGACCTCGGCTTCTGCGCCAAGGGCGAGGGCGGCGCCTTCGTGGACGCCGCGAAGGGGCGGCTGCTGGTGGACGGGGAACTGCCGGTGAACACCGACGGGGGCGGTCTGTCGGCCCAACACCCTGGAATGCGCGGCCTGTTCCTGCTCGTGGAGGCCGTACGGCAGCTGCGGGGCGAGGTCCCGGAGCAACGGCAGGTACGACGTCCCGACGGCACGCTGCCCGAGCTGGCGGTGGCGTCCGGGACGGGGGGCTGGTTCTGCTCGTCGGGGACGGTGGTGCTGGGGCGGGGGTGAGGGCTCGGCACGCGACGCGGGGCGCGAGGGGCATGAGGGGTGGGTGCGAGCACCTTCACACGGCGGTGTCGACCCGTCCCGAGTGATACTCGGTGCCATGGAACCGGATCTTCATGAGCTGCTGAGATCGCTGCGGGTGTGGGACACGGAGCTGCCCGGCTTCGCACCGGAGGAGGCACCGGCGGACCCGCTGGCCCTGTTCACCCGGTGGTTCGCGGAGGCGGTGGCGGCCGGGCAGACCGAGCCGCACACGGTGTCGCTGGCGACGGCCGACGAGGACGGGCTGCCCGACGTCCGGACGGTGATGCTGCACGGCGCGGACGACCGGGGCTGGGCGTTCGCCTCGCACATGACGAGCCGCAAGGGACGCCAGCTGACCGCGCGGCCGTACGCCGCTCTCGGCTTCTACTGGCCCGCGCAGGGGCGCCAGATCCGGCTCCGCGGCCCTGTCACGGTCGCACCGCCCGAGGAGGGCCAGGCGGACCTGCACGCCCGGTCCACCGGTGCGCTGGCCGCCGCGCTGGTGGGGCACCAGAGCGAAGTCCTGCCTTCCCGGGCGGAGTTGGACCGGGCGTCGGAACTGGCCTGGGAACGGGCCGAGAGCGCCCCGGACTCCCCCGCCCCCACCTGGACCCTCTACCGCCTGCGCCCGGACGAAGTCGAGTTCTTCCAGGGTGACGCCCGCCGACGCCACGCCCGGCTCGTCTACCGCCGCGCGGACGCCGGCTGGTCCACCGAACTGCTGTGGCCGTGACACCGGCGACGACCACGGACGCGACGGCCTGCTCGTCGCTCCTGGGTGTCGCCCTCCGCGTCGCCTACACGTCGTACGTGAAGTCGTATGTCGCGAAGTCCGAGACGGGGCGGTAGCCGATGCGCCGGTACAGGCCGTTGCTGGTCGGATTGGCGAGGTCGGTGAAGAGGAGCACCTCCTGGAGGCCGGCGGCGACCGCGGCGCGGCTCACCTCGGCGGTGACGGCACCGGCGTACCCCCGGCCGCGCAGGTGGGCCGGGGTGTAGACGGGGGCGACGCGGAGCTGTCCGGCGATCGGGGGTGTCGCGCCCGCCATGGCGACGGGGGTGCCGTCCGGGGTCTCCCAGAGGGTGATGCCGCCGTAGGAGATCCGGTCGTCGGCCCAGGCGCCGCCGTCGCGGTGAGCGCCTTCGCCGATCGTCTCGGCGAACTCCGTGTACCAGCGGGCGAGCAGGTCCCGGTCGGCCTCGCCCGCGACCCTGGCCCGGCCGGGCGGCGCGGGCTCGGGCACCGTCAGGTCGCCGAGCCGGTAGAGCCGCTCGCCGCGCAGCAGCGCGGCCGTCGCTCCGGTCCGCCGCTGCCAGGCCTCCACGAAGGCCGCCACGGTGTCGGTGTCGGCGGAGACACCGGGCACCTCGATCTCCGCGTCCGCGAGCAGCGCGGCGAGCGCGCCCGCGCCCCGCTCGTCCAGCGGCGTGACGTTCAGCCGGTACGGCGGCGTGCGGAAGAAGGCCGCCCGGACCGCCCCGTCCCGCTCCAGGAACCCGAAGACCGGCGCGCTCCCTCCGAACCCGTCCATGCCGCGCCTTCGCAGCGCGTCCGTCACGGTCAGCGCGACGGTGTGCTGCGCGGGCCGCGACCGGAGAAAGTCTCCGGCCGTGCCGAGAAACACGTCGAGGTCACGGGTGAGCTGCCAGTCGTACGTCACGGAGGAGGTCATGTCCGATGATCCCGTGCGACCACCGCGCCGTGCCTCCGATTTTTCGGCGGGCGCCGACCTCGTCCACCAGGGCCTGTCGACCGTTCCCGCCGGGCCGCGACGCCTGGCACCGCACTCCCCCAAGCTCTTCGAGCAGGGGGGACCCCCACGCCGCGGTGTCGGGCACGCCCGAGTACGCCCGGTACGAGGGCGACCCTCCCTCTCGCGATGCACGGCACCGGACGCCGGGCCCGATCCGACGCGCATGGTCGGACAGGCCCTAGCCGGCCGGCGCCGGGTCCGGATCCGACGACAGCCGGCCGTGCAGGTGGACGTCGCGGAACGCGTCGTGGCGGCCCGCCTCGAACATCGCGCCGCGCAGGGTCCCCTCGTACCGGAATCCGCAGCGCTCGGCGACCCGACAGGACACCTCGTGGCCCACGGCGTGGCCGAGTTCGAGGCGGTGCAGGGCGAGATCGACGAAGCTGTAGCGGGCGGCGAGGGTGAGGGCGCGGGTGGCGACCCCGCGGCCGCGGGAGTCCGGGAGGACCCAGTAGCCGACTCGGGCGCAGCCCATCACGTGGTCGATCTCGTTGACGCCGATGTGGCCCAGTGTCTCGCCGGTCTCGGCGTCGGTGACGCAGAAGGAGACCCCGGTGCCGCTCGTCGCGGCGGCGACACGCCTCCCGAGCGCCTCACGGGCTGCGTCGATGTCCCGGACGGACTTGAGCGGGGTGTTCCAGCGCTGTAACTCCGGATCGGCCAGCCCGCGCAGATACGCAGAGACATCGGCGTCGGACTCCGGGTCCCAGGGGCGCAGCAGCAGACCGAGGCCTGCCAGCTCGGGGAAGGGATGGACAGCGAACTGCTCATGGACGGACATCCAACTATTCAAACCCGTTCACGCCCTCAGGTCACTCCCACAACGGACCGGGCTTTCGGAAGGACCCCGCGGCAGCCCGGCTTCCGGTCGGTCTCCGCAAAAGGACTCAGTCCGTCTCCAGCGCGTGATGCGGGGCCGGCCGGAACACAGGGACACCCTCCCGGAACGCCACCTCCAGGTTCATCCCGATCCGCAGCGCCGCCTCCTCGCACTCGACCACCTCGGTCATCATCCGGGGGCCCTCCGCCAGGTCGACGACGGCGGCGACGTACGGCACGCGCCCGCCGAACGGCGGCAGGTCGTTGCGGTGCACGACGGACCAGGTGTAGAGCGTGGCGCCTCCGCTCGCGGGGCGCCAGCTCACGTCCTCGCTCCAGCAGTGCGGACAGAACTCCCGGGGGTAGTGGTGAACACGGTCGCAGGCCGCGCAGTGCCTGATCAACAGCCGCCCCTCGGCCGCCGCGTCCCAGTACGGCCGAGTGAAGGCATCCACCTCGGGCACGTCGAACCCGCCGCCGGAGCCCCCCGCTCCCACGGAACCTGTCGCACTCACGGAACCGGCGGCACTCACCGAACCGGTCGCACCCGCCGAACCGCTCGCACTCACCGAACCGGTCGCACCCGCGGAACGCGCCGCGCCCGCCGCTCCCCCGCCCCGCACGGTCCCGCTCACTGGAAGAGCCCCAGCGCGTTGTCCAGGGACCATGTCTGCCAGGACATCGCGAACAGGCCGACGGCCGAGACCAGCGCCATCATCGCGTTCTGCCCCTGTTCCGCCCAGTCGTGGATCATGAGCGTGAAGTAGAGGACGTTGAGGAGCAGGCCCGCGACCAGGGCGACGGGTGTCAGCAGTCCGGCCACCAGTCCGAGGCCGAGGGCCAGCTCCGCGTAGACGACGACGTAGGCCATCGTCCGCGGGCGCGGTGCGACAATCGCGTCGAAACCGGACCGTACGGCGTTCCACCGGTGCTTGGACGCGACATCCGCCGCCCACGCGATCCCGGTCCCGCGCTCGAACCAGCCCTTCTTGTCCTTGTGCCGCCAGCTCTCCAGCCACCACAGCCCGAGCCCGATACGGAGCACGGCCAGCCATTCCGCCCCGCCGAGCCAGATCGTGTCCATGGCCGAACCTCCCGCAGAGCCGCCGAATCTGACGGAACGTCAGTTTCGACTGCCCGGGGCGCCCGCGCAAGAGGCCGGCACCCGTCGGCGAGGAGTACGCGATCGGCACCGCGCCGACACCCTCCCGCTTCAGCCTTCACAAGGAGCGCGGGGAGCCGATCCCCCGCTCCCGCAAAAGGCGTACGCCAAGGTGCCCACCTGCGACGACAACGCGCTTTTCGCACACCATCGCCACACTGAAGTGATCTACGACACCAGTCGCACCCACCTTTCCCACAGTCGTGACCAGTTCGCAACCGATTCCGGTCTTGACCGAGACCTATCAAGCAAAGGCGTGATTACGCTCGCGCTATGGCCGACTCGACTGCTTCCACGACCCCCCGCACGGTGCCGTCCCACGAGGACCGCCCCGTGTACGTGATCGGGGGCGGCCCCGGGGGGCTCGCGGCCGCGTACGCGCTGCGCGCCCGGGGCGTACGAGCTGTCGTACTGGAGAAGTCGGACCAGGTCGGCGCGTCCTGGCGCGGCCACTACGACCGGCTGCACCTGCACACCACCCGGCGGCTGTCCGCGCTGCCGGGGCTGCCGATGCCGCGCTCGTTCGGGCGGTGGGTGTCGCGCGACAACGTGGTGCGCTATCTGGAGAAGTACGCCGAGCACCACGCGCTGGAGATCGTCACGGGCGTCGAGGTCTCGCGCATCGAGCCCGCCCCGGGCGGCGACGGCTGGCTGCTGCACGCCACCGGCGGCCGTGAGTTGACCGGCAGCGCGGTGGTCGTCGCGACCGGCTACAACCACACCCCGCGCGTCCCCGACTGGTCCGGCCGCGACACCTACACCGGCAAGCTGCTGCACGCCGGTGAGTACCGCAACCCCACCCCCTACGCGGGCCGTGACGTCCTCGTCGTCGGCGTCGGCAACACCGGCGCCGAGATCGCCGTGGACCTGATCGAGGGCGGCGCCTCGCGCGTACGGCTGTCCGTGCGCACCGCGCCGCACATCGTGCGCCGCTCGACGGCCGGCTGGGCCGCGCAGTTCACGGGCATCCTCGTACGGCGGCTGCCGGTGCGCCTCGTGGACGGGCTGGCCGGGCCGATGGCGAAGCTGAGCGTGCCCGACCTGGCGGCGCAGGGTCTGCCCCGCCCCGGCACCGGGCTCTACTCCCGCGTCAACGAGGGCTCCATCCCCGTCCAGGACGTCGGTCTCATCGACGCCGTCCGCAAGGGGAAGGTCGAGATCGTGGCCGCGGTGGAGGGTTTCGAGGACGACAAGGCCGTCCTCGCCGACGGGAGCCGGATCGACCCGGACGTGGTGATCGCCGCGACGGGATACCTGCGAGCCCTGGAAGGCGTGGTCGGACACCTCGACGTGCTCGACGGTCGCGGGCACCCGGTCGTGCACGGCGGACACACCCCGAAGAACGCGCCCGGCCTGTACTTCACCGGCTTCACCAACCCCATCAGCGGCATGTTCCGCGAACTCGCCCTGGACGCCGAGAAGATCGCGAAGGCGGTCGCCCGGCACGCCTCCAAGACCGAGGCCAAGTCGGCCACGCGCTGACACACCCACCACCCGCCGACCCCGAAGTCCGGCCGGGGGCCTGGACCTGTTCGACCTGACGCACCGGCTCGACCAGCCCGCACCGGTCCTCATGCGCATCGACACCGCCGCGCCGCGCACCCAGGCCCGCGCCGGCACCATGGCCCCGCTGCTGCGCGGCCTGGCGCCCACCCGGCCGACACGCCTACCGCCCGCCGACACGCCGCACCGGGCCGACGCAGTCACCGCCCGCACGCACGCCCACCGGGCCGAGACAGCCACCATCCGCGGGCACGACCACCCGACCGACGGGCCCACCACCCGCCGGCACACTCACCGGCGACGACACCCAGGCGTGCCCTTTCCGGCGCGCCCATCCCGGTATGCCCGCAGCCGACCGTCACGTCGCCGCACGGCGTCGGGTTCCCCGGCGGCGCGTGGCGGGTACATAGCTGGAGCCCGCCGCGCATACTCGCGCGCCCCGCGTCCGGCGCTCTCCCGTTCCACCTCCACAGCCTTTGCCTGCACAACGGTTCCTGACATGGCGTCAGTTAAGTAATCTGACACTGCGTCAGTTAAAAGTTGGCTGTCACACAGGAGCGGGCGGACCGATGCTTGGATCAACCCACGGCACCCTCACCACCGACTCCCGCCGGGCCCGGGTCATCGCCTGCGGCGAGCAGCCCTCGCCGGTCGTGCACGGACGGCCGGCCGAGGTCGACGACCTGGACGTCAGCGGTCGCCCGCTGTACGCCACCGTGCCCGATCTGGACCGCTTCTTCCGTCCCGAGTCCGTGGCCGTGATCGGCGCCTCGGACACCGAGGGTCGGCCGAACACGGGGATCACCCGGCAGCTGATCGGCTGGGCCGAGCGGGTCGGCGCCCGGCTGCACCCGGTGCATCCCACCCGTCGGTCCGTCTTCGGCCTGCCGTGTCTCCCTTCCGTCGCGGACCTGCCGGAGCAGGTGGATCTGGCCGTGCTCCTCGTCGGCGACCCCCTTCCGGTGATCGAGGAACTGGCCGAGGCCAAGGTCAAGTTCGCGGTCGCCTTCGCGTCCGGGTTCGCCGAGACCGGGGCCGAGGGCGCCGCCGCGCAGACCCGGCTCGCCGCCGCCGTGCGCGGCTCCGGTCTGCGGCTGCTCGGGCCCAACACCAACCTCAACGCCTTCGAGAACTTCCGCGACGACCTCGACGGCCCCGCGGTCGCCCTCATCACCCAGTCCGGCCACCAGGGACGGCCGGTGTTCGCGATGCAGCAGCTGGGCGTCCGCCTCTCCCACTGGGCGCCCACCGGCAACGAGGCCGACCTGGAGACCGCGGACTTCATCTCCTACTTCTCCGAACGGCCCGAGGTCGGCGCCATCGCCTGCTATGTCGAGGGGCTCAAGGACGGCCGCTCCTTCCTGCTCGCCGCCGACCGCGCCGCCCGGCGCGGAGTGCCCGTCGTCGCGGTCAAGGTCGGCCGCACCGAGACCGGCGCCCGCACCGCCGCGTCACACACCGGCAAGCTGACCGGCGCCGACACCGTGGTGGACGCGGCGATGCGGCAGTTCGGCGTGATCCGCGTCGATGGGCTCGACGAACTCCAGGACACGGCGGCCCTGTTGGCGCGGGCCCGCGCCCCGCAGGCCGACGGGGTCGTCGTCTATTCGATCTCGGGCGGCACGGGCGCGCACTTCGCCGACCTGGCGAGCGAGGCCGGGCTGGACCTGCCGGTTCTCTCGGACGCCAAACAGGCCGAGCTGCACACCTGGATACCCGACTACCTGAACGTCGCCAACCCGGTCGACAACGGCGGTCACCCGGTCGGCGACTGGCGCGGCCGGAAGATCATCGACGCGATCCTCGCCGACCCCGCCGTCGGCGTACTGATCTGCCCGATCACCGGGCCGTTCCCGCCCATGAGCGACAAGCTGGCGCAGGACCTGGTGGACGCGGCGGAACAGACGGACAAGCTGGTCTGCGTGGTGTGGGGATCGCCGGTCGGCACCGAGGCGGCCTACCGCGAGACGCTGCTCGGGTCGTCCCGGGTCGCCACCTTCCGTACGTTCGCCAACTGCATCACCGCCGTCCGCGCCCACCTCGACCACGCGCGCTTCACCGCCGCCTACCGCTCCCCCTTCGACGAGGCCCCGCGCACCCCGTCGCCCTCCTTCCGCAAGGCACAGGCCCTGATGCGCCCGGGTCAGCAGCTGAGCGAACACGCGGCCAAGCAGCTGCTGCGCGCGTACGGGATCCGCGTACCGCGCGAGCAGCTGGTGACCAGCGCGGCGGCGGCCGTGCGGGCGGCGAGCCAGGTCGGCTACCCGGTGGTCATGAAGGCCTCCGGCGCCCAGATCGCCCACAAGACCGAACTCGGCCTGGTCAAGATCGGGTTGACCTCCGCCAGCCAGGTCCGCGACGGCTATCGCGAGCTGACCGACATCGCCCGCTACGAGGGCGTCTCCCTCGACGGCGTCCTCGTCTGCCAGATGGTCGAGCGGGGCGTCGAGATGGTCGTCGGCGTCACACACGACCAGCTCTTCGGGCCGACCGTGACCGTCGGGCTCGGCGGGGTCCTCGTCGAGGTGCTGCGCGACGTCGCCGTACGCGTGCCGCCGTTCGGCGACGACCAGGCGCGGGCCATGCTGTCCGAGCTGCGGGGGCGGGCGCTCCTCGACGGGGTGCGCGGGGCTCCGCCGGTGGATGTGGACGCGCTGGTCGAGGTCGTGATCCGGGTCCAGCGCATGGCGCTCGAACTCGGGGACGACATCTCGGAGCTGGACATCAATCCGCTGATGGTGCTGCCACGCGGACAGGGGGCGGTGGCCCTGGACGCACTGGTGATGTGCCGCTGATCCAACGCCCACACCGGCTCCGGCCTCGGCTCCGCCGCCCCGGCTCCGTCCGGCTCCGGCTCCGCCTTCGGCTTCGGACTCGGCTTCGGGACGGTCGCGCGCGCCGGCCCGTCGCCACGCACCGGCCCGTCGCCACGCACGGGCCCGCCGGCGCGTTCCCACGCGCCGACACGCGCCGACCAGGCCATGCGCGCCGCTCGGCGGACCCGTCCGCGACCCCCGTACGAAACGGAGCACCCTCATGACCGACTCCCCCCGTGCGTCCCGTGAAGCTCCCGAATCTCATGAAACAGCCACATCCCATGAAACAGCCGAAAAGTCCCTCGACTCATTGATACGTCACGCCACTGACAATGCGGTCTCGTGGATCACCCTCGACCGGCCCGAGGCGATGAACGCGCTCACCTGGGACCAGCGGGAACGCGTGATCGAGCTGCTCGCGGCGGCGTCCGCCGACCCCGGCGTGCGGGCCGTGGTCATCACGGCGACGGGGCGCGGGTTCTGCGCGGGAGCGGATCTACGGGGCGGTCCGCCCGCCGGGGAGCGGGTGCCCGGCGATGTCGCCCGCACCATCCGGCTGGGCGCACAGCGTCTGATCGCCGCCGTCCTCGACTGCGAGAAACCGGTGATCGCGGCGGTCAACGGCACGGCGGCCGGGATCGGCGCGCACCTCGCCTTCGCGTGCGACCTCGTCCTGGCGGCCGAACCGGCCCGGTTCATAGAGGTGTTCGTGCGCCGCGGTCTCGTACCGGACGGCGGCGGGGCCTACCTCCTGACCCGGCTTGTCGGTCCGCAGCGGGCCAAGGAGCTGATGTTCTTCGGCGACGCGCTGAGCGCCGCGGACGCCGAGCGGATCGGGCTCGTCAACAGGGTCGTACCGCCGGAGGAATTGGAGAAGACGGCGCGTAAGTGGTCCGAGCGGCTCGCCGCCGGGCCCACCCGGACCCTCGCCCTCACCAAACAGCTGGTCAACGCCTCCCTCGACACCGACCGCGGCAGCGCCTTCGCGGCGGAGGCGGCGGCGCAGGAGATCAACATGACGACGGTGGACGCCAACGAGGGTGTGGCGAGCTTCGTGGAGCGGCGGAGTCCCCGCTACAAGGGCCGCTGACCTGACGCGGCCGGGCAGCACCAAGGCCCGACCGCGCGAAGAGGAGCGCCGGCCCGCGCTGAAGCAGGGGCGGCCCGTACGGAGGCAGGCTCGGCCCGCACTGACGCAGGGTCGGCCCGCGCGAAGAGAGCACCCGCCCGCACGGAGACAAGGCGGCCCGCACAGAAGCAGGGTCGGCCCGCGCGAAGAGAGCACCCGCCCGCACGGAGACAGGGCGGCCCGCACGGAAGCAGGGTCGGCCCGTGCTGGAGCAGCGCCCGCCCGTTCAGCTCTGTTTCAGTATGCGTAGGTCGCCCGCGTCGGGGTCGCCGAAGAGGACGAACAGTTCCGGGTGCGCCGCGGTGCCGCCGATCGTCCAGTACGTGTCGTGGCCGCAGTCGTCGACGCGGACGACGACACCGTCCCGCCGCTCGGAAATGGGCCCGTCGACGTACGGGTCGTAGCGGCCGCCGGTGTCGAGGAACCACGTGCCGGTGCCGTCGCAGCGCGTGAACTCCTCGGTGGCCACGTCCCCGAACTCGGGCTGGGCGGGCAGCGCCGCGAGCTCGGCCCGGCCGCCGGCGCGCAGCCGCAGCACGGCCCCGTGATCACCGTGCCAGACGCCGGTGAGCTGGTCCGCCCCGAGTTTCGGAGGCTCGTACTCCTGGACGAGTCCGGTGGCCAGGCCCACCGTGCCCGCCGCGACGACCAGTCCGCACCCCCCGAGGGCCGCGAGCGCCGAGCGGAGCCAGATGCGCCGGCCGGCCGGCGGACGTCCGGTGACACGCTCGCGCCACCGCATCCGGGCGACACCCAGTGCGGGCGGGACACCGGACACCGCGATCAGCAGGGCCGTGGTGCCGGTGGGTGCGAGGCCGAAGAGTGCGACCGCGAGCGCGGCCCACAGCGTGCCGAGCGCCGGCACGAGGGCCGGATGCCAGACACCCTCGGAACCGGGTGCGCGACGGGTCACCAGCCGGGCGAGCGTGGCCGCCGGCATCGTGAACGTCACCGCGTGCAGCAGTCCCAGAAGGCCGAGCAGGGGCGGCCCGAAGACCAGCAGGCACAGCACCCCGACGGCGGCGAATCCACCTCCCAGCCCCGCGCCGTGGTCGTCGTCGTCGAACGTCCCGACCCACCAGACGGTGACCGCGACCGCGAACTGCGCCGCACAGATCGCCGCGGCGAGGTTCACCTCCACAAGCGTCCATCCCGACCGGGGGCGCTGAGGCCTCCCGGAGTTTCCCGACCCCATGGGGCGAAAGATACGCGGGCGAGCCACGGTGCGCCGCAAGGGGTTCCGGGCCACCACTCGGGCACCCTTGCCGGGCCGCCGCCCCGACCTGTCGCGCTGCCGCGCTCCCGGCCTCGCGAACCCCTTCCCATCTGACACTCCGTCAGCTTCAATGGTCGGTGTGATGGGACACGCAGGGATGGCCGCCGCCGCCGTCCGCTACCTCAGGTCGGCCGGGGCCCCCACCGTCGCGGGGCCCGTCGAGGCGCTGCCGCGGCCGGATCTGCGGGCGGTCGGCGAGGACGAGCGGGCGCCGGTCGATCCGGCCCGATTCCGGCGGGTGCTGGGGCACTTCGCGACGGGCGTGACCGTGGTGACGGCACCGGCCACCGGCGCCGAGGACCCGGCGGGCCCGGCCGGCTTCGCCTGCCAGTCGTTCGCCTCGCTCTCCCTGGACCCTCCGCTGATCTGCTTCATGGTCGGCCGTACGTCGACGACCTGGCCGCGCATCGCCCGTTCCGGCGTCTTCTGCGTCAATGTTCTCGGCGCGCACCAGGGCGACTTGTGCCGCGGCTTCGCGGTGAGCGGCGCGGACAAGTTCGCCGGGGTGGTCTACGACGCCGCTCCGGTCTCCGGCTCCCCCCGCCTCGCGGGCACCGCGGCCTGGATCGACTGCACGATCCACGCGGTGCACACGGGCGGGGACCACCTGATCGTGGTGGGCCGGGTGGACGCGCTCGGCACGAGCGGCGACGGCGACGGTGACGAGGACGTGCCGCCGCTGCTCTTCCACAGGGGCCGGTTCCTCACCTGACGGGAGACGTCGGGCAGAGTGCGGACCGACCCGCCAGCGGCAGCGGACCGACCCCGCCAACCGGCAGCGGGTGACACCGCCACCGGGCAGCGGGCGACACCGTCACGCGGCAGCGGGCGACAGCGCCACGGTCAGCGGAGCCGTCGGC
Organism: Streptomyces sp. NPDC026500; assembly: GCF_055567635.1. Taxonomy (NCBI): domain Bacteria; kingdom Bacillati; phylum Actinomycetota; class Actinomycetes; order Kitasatosporales; family Streptomycetaceae; genus Streptomyces; species Streptomyces sp. NPDC026500. The sequence goes on from NZ_JBVHQB010000012.1 coordinate 97,603, forward strand.
CGGTGGCGCCGGATGACCAGGGCCATCAGCGCGGCCGCCGCGCACAGGGCGCCCGAGGCGTACCAGACCACGTCGTACGAGCCGAAAGTGTCGCGCGCGACGCCGCCGAGGAAGGCGACGAGGGCGGCGCCGACCTGGTGGGAGGCGAGGACCCAGCCGAAGACGATGGCGCTGTCCTCGCCGTACTGCTCACGGCACAGGGCCAGGGTGGGCGGGACGGTGGCGACCCAGTCGAGGCCGTAGAAGACGATGAAGAAGATCATCGGCGGGTGCACGGTCGCGGCGAGGAGCATCGGGAGGAACAGCAGCGAGATGCCGCGCAGGGCGTAGTACACCGCCAGCAGACGGCGCGGCTCGAAACGGTCGGTGAACCAGCCCGAGGCGACCGTGCCGACCACGTCGAAGACGCCGATCACGGCCAGGAGTGAGGCGGCCGCGGTGACGGGCATGCCGTGGTCGTGGGCCGCGGGCACGAAGTGCGTCTGGACCAGGCCGTTCGTCGAGGCGCCACAGATCGCGAACGTTCCGGCCAGCAGCCAGAAGGGACCCGTGCGGACGGCGGAGAGCAGCACGGTCACCGCACGCCGGGCGGCGCCCCGCACCGGCTCGGGCTTCGGCACGAACTCCGTTGCCCCGTACGGCTTCTGGCCCACGTCGGCCGGGTGGTCGCGCAGCAGCAGCCAGACGAAGGGGACGACCGCGAGGGCGGCGAGGGACACGGTCACCGCGGCCGGCCGCCAGCTGTGCTCCGTGACGATCCAGGACAGCAGCGGCAGGAAGATCAGCTGGCCCGAGGCCGAGGCCGCCGTCAGGATGCCCGTCACCAGGCCCTTGCGCTCGGTGAACCAGCGGTTGGTGACCGTCGCCGCGAAGGCGAGCGCCATCGAACCGGAGCCCAGGCCCACCAACAGGCCCCAGCAGAGAAGCAGTTGCCAGGCCGCGGTCATCCACACCGTCAGCCCCGAGCCGAGCGCGATCACGGTCAGGGCGACCGCCACCACGCGCCGGATGCCGAAGCGGTCCATGAGCGCCGCCGCGAACGGTGCTGTGAGTCCGTACAGCGCGAGGTTGAGCGAGACCGCCGCGCTGATCGTGCCGCGCGACCAGTGGAACTCCTGGTGCAGCGGGTCGATCAGCAGTCCGGGCAGCGACCGGAAGGCCGCCGCGCCGATGATCGTCACGAAGGTGACGGCGGCGACGAACCAGGCGCGGTGGATGCGGTGCCGGGCTGCGGGTCGGGTGGGCCGGGAGTCCTCGGGGGCCGGGGCGGCTTCGGTTGTCTGGGTCACGCCATAGAGCTTCGGGGAACGGACCTCGCCGAACCACTGGCCCGAAGGACAGCGTTCGCTAGGATCGGGCCATGGCCCCTTCGGATTCGTTCCGTCCGCACCGCGTCGTCGTCCTCGCCCTCGACGGACTGCTCCCCTTCGAGCTGGGCATTCCGCAGCGCATCTTCGGCAAGGCGCGGGACACCGACGGTCGGTCGCTGTACGAGGTCGTCACCTGCTCGGTGCGGCCGCCCGGCCCCGTCGAGACGGACGCCGACTTCGCCGTCCTCGTCGCCAACGGACCAGAGGCGCTGGCCACCGCCGACACCGTCGTCGTCCCGGCCTCGTACGAACTCGGCCCCGTCCAGCAGGAAGGCATACTGACCCCCGAGCTGGCCGCCGCCCTCGCGCACATCCGCCCCGGCACCCGCCTGGTCTCCATCTGCACCGGCAGCTACATCCTCGCCGCCGCCGGATATCTCGACGGCCGCCCGGCCACCACGCACTGGATGCACGCCGAGCACTTCCAGCAGCTCTTCCCGCAGATCCAGGTCGACGCGGACGTGCTCTTCATCGACGACGGCGACGTCCTCACCTCCGCCGGGGTCGCGGCCGGGATCGACCTGTGCCTGCATCTCGTACGCCGCGACCACGGCGCCGCCGTCGCCAACGAGGTCGCCCGCCGCACCGTCGTACCGCCGCACCGCGACGGCGGGCAGGCGCAGTACATCCAGCGCCCCGTGCCGGAGGCGCAGTCGGCCGGCACGACCGCCGCCCGCGCCTGGGCGCTCGGCCGCCTCCACGAGCCGATCCAGCTGCGCGACATGGCCGAGCAGGAGTCCATGTCGGTGCGCACCTTCACCCGGCGCTTCCGCGAGGAGGTCGGCGTCAGCCCCGGCCAGTGGCTCACCCGGCAACGCGTCGAACACGCCCGCCATCTGCTGGAGTCCAGCGACCTGTCCATCGACCACGTGGCCCGCGACGCCGGATTCGGCACGGCCCAGTCGATGCGCCAGCACCTGCAGGCGACCCTGGGCGTCACCCCGACCACCTACCGGCGCACCTTCAGGTCGGGAACCGGGGCCGACGCGGCCGACGGCGGGAACTCCCGCGCCTCAGCCGGGATGTGACGTTCCGGGATCCGCCCTAGAACGTCAGCACCGCCCGCGCCACCTTCCCCGCGTGCGCGTCCTCGGCGGCCCTGTCGAAATCCTCGATCGGGTACGTCGCCGTCACCAACTCGTCCAGGAGCAACCGGCCTTCGCGGTACAGCTCGGCGTACAGGGCGATGTCCCGCTGGGGACGGGACGAGCCGTAGCGGCAGCCGAGAATGGACTTGTCGAGGTACATCGAGGAGACGAGGAAGGACGCCTCGGCCGTCGCCGGGGGGACGCCGAGGAGGATCGCCTGGCCGTGCCGGTCGAGCAGGTCGACTGCCTGACGGATGAGTTCGACGCGTCCGACGCACTCGAAGGCGTGCTGGGCGCCGGTGGGGAGGATGTCCTTCACCCCGTCCGTCGAGGTCAGGAAGTGCGTCGCGCCGAACTGGCGGGCCACGGCCTCCTTGGCCGGATTGGAGTCGACGGCGACGATCCGCAGGGCGCCGGCGAGCCGCGCGCCCTGGATGACGTTGAGGCCGATGCCGCCCGTGCCGATGACGAGGACGGTGTCGCCCCGGTCGACCCGGGCCCGGTTCAGGACCGCTCCGACGCCCGTGAGGACCCCGCAGCCGATCAGCGCGGCGGACGTCAGCGGGATGTCCTTCGGGATCCGGACCGCCTGCACGGCCTTCACCACCGTGTGTTCCGCGAAGGCCGAGTTGGCGGCGAACTGGTAGAGCGGCTCCCCGGACCGCGCGAACGGCCGCTGCGGCATGCCGATCGCCTTGCGGCACATCGTGGGCCGCCCCCGGTCGCACTCGGCGCAGGTACCGCAGTTGGCGAGGGTGGACAACGCCACATGGTCGCCGGGCTCGACATGGGTGACACCCGAGCCCACGGCCTCCACCACGCCGGCGCCCTCATGGCCGAGAACCACAGGAACAGGGAAGGGTATGGTCCCGTCCACCACGGAGAGATCGCTGTGGCAGAGCCCCGCCGCGGAGATCGCCACCCTGACCTCTCCGGGGCCCGGGTCCCGTATCTCCAGATCGTCCACGACCTGGGTCCGCTTCCCGTCGAAGATCACGCCTCGCATCGCGCCAGCTCCCCTCTTCCCGGGCCACCCCGGGCTGTTCCTGGACCGTTCCTGGGCCGTGCCGGGGCGGGTCGTGGCTAGCCCCGGGGCTCTTTCGGCAGGCCGAGCGTGCGCTCGGCGATGATCGTGCGCTGGATCTCGTCCGAGCCGCCGTAGATCGTGTCGGCCCGGCTGAAGAGGAACAGGTGCTGGGCGGCGTCCAGTTCGTACGGCAGCGCAGCAGACCAGTCCGCCGGGCCCACCGCCGCTCCGGGCCCCCGCACCTGCACCGCCAGCTCGCCCAGCCGCCGATGCCAGTCGCCCCACAGCAACTTCGCCGCACTCGGCGCCCCCGCGCCTCCGGGGCTCCCCGAACCGCCCAGCGTGCGAAGGGCGTTCCACCGCATCGTGCGCAACTCGGCCCACAGCCGCACGAGTCGGTCGCGTACGACGGGATCCGTGGCCGCCCCCGTCGCGACGGCCGTCCGCAGCACGCGCCCCAGCTCCTCCGCGAACCCGATCTGCTGGGCGAGCGTGGAGACCCCGCGCTCGAATCCGAGCAGGCTCATGGCGACCCGCCAGCCGTTCCCCTCGCCACCGACCACATGCTCGGCCCGTGCCACCGCCCCGTCGAAGAACACCTCGTTGAACTCGCTCGTGCCGGTCAACTGACGGATCGGACGGACCTCGACGCGACCCGGCTGGTCCATGGGGACGAGGAGGAAGGACAGGCCGTGGTGACGGGTGGACCCCGGCTCCGTACGGGCGAGCACGAAGCACCAGTCCGCCTCGTGGGCGAGCGAGGTCCAGACCTTCTGCCCCGTGACCCGGAACGCCTCCGCCGGAACGGCCCCCGAGTCCCGTACGGCGGTCGTCCGGACGCCCGCCAGGTCCGAGCCCGCGCCGGGTTCGCTGTATCCCTGGCACCACAGCTCCCGGCCCTGGGCGATCGGCGGCAGGAAGCGTCGTTTCTGTTTCGGCGTCCCGTGCGCGATGAGCGTGGGCGCCAGCAGGTTCTCGCCGATGTGCCCGGACCGGGCCGGCGCCTTCGAGCGCGCGTACTCCTCGGCCCACACGACCTGTCGGGTCAGTTCCGCGCGCCGGTTCCCGTACCCGTCCTCGTCCCAGCCGAGTCCGATCCAGCCGCCCCTCCCGAGTCCCCGCTCCCAGTCGCGGCGCGCGGGCGTGCCGGCGGCCAGGTGCTCCTCCAGCCAGGCCCGCGCCTCGCGCCGGAAGACCTCGTCCTGCGGACCGAATGCGAAATCCACGCGCTCTCCTCCCACCGGACCCGACGACGGACTCACGAGACGAAGTCACACAGCGGACTCACGCGTTGGGGCGCGTCCGCTCCGCCGCCGCCCGCGCCATCGCCTCCAGTTGTTCCAGCAACGGCATCGGATCGACGCCGACGGTCCCGGGCAGGAAGTCGGCGATCTTCTCCGGGGTCCAGGCGCCCTCGGCGTATCCGGCGCGCAGTTCGCGGGGCTGGGCCCATACGGCGATCTTGGGTCCGGCGATCGTGTAGACCTGCCCGGTGATGCGTTCCTCGCGGGCCCGGTCCGACAGCAGGTAGACCACGAGGGCGGCCACGTCCTCCGGTTCGCCGATCTCCTTCAGCTCCATCGGGACGTTCGCCGACATGCGGGTACGGGCGACGGGCGCGACGGCGTTCGCGGTGACTCCGTACTTGTGCAGTCCGAGGGCCGCGCTGCGCACCAGCGAGATGATTCCGCCCTTCGCCGCGCTGTAATTGGCCTGGGCGACCGAGCCCTGGTGGTTGCCGCTGGTGAAACCGATCAGCGTGCCCGAGCCCTGTTTGCGCATCACCGCCGAGGCGGCCCGGAAGAGCGTGAACGTGCCCTTGAGGTGGGTGGCGACCACCGGGTCCCACTCCTGTTCGGACATGTTGAAGAGCATCCGTTCGCGCAGGATTCCGGCCACGCACACCACGCCGTCGATCCGCCCGTACGACGCGAGCGCGGTGTCGACGACGTGCTGCCCGCCCGTCATCGTCGAGATGTCGTCGGCCACCGCGACCGCTTCCCCGCCGGCCGCCTCGATCTCCTTGACGACGGTGTCCGCGACCGAACTCGTGGGCTCGGCGCCCTCGACGGACACGCCGTAGTCGTTGACGACGACGCGCGCGCCCTCGGCCGCCGCGGCGAGGGCGACCGCCCGGCCTATCCCCCGCCCCGCGCCCGTGACGGCGATGACCTTGCCCGCCAAGAAGTTCCCCACACCCGGCCCCTTCCCGCAGTTTCTGACGGTCCGTTAGATTCAACTCGGATTCTACGACCCGTCAGATACCTGGAGGCAAGCCCCCGGGGAGGACTCATGTCAGGGCCGACGCTTCATCCGGAGTTCCACGAGATCGCCAAACGCGTGAACAACTGGGGGCGCTGGGGGGCCGACGACGAGATCGGGACGCTGAACCTCATCACCGACGAGGTGGTCCGGGAAGCCGCCGCGGCCGTGCGGACCGGGCGCCGCGTACCGCTCGCCCTCCCGCTCCAGCAGGACGGCGTGCAGACCGGCATGATCCCGGGGCGGGTCAACCCGCTGCACGCGATGGTGCAGATCAACCAGGAGATCTTCGGCCCCGGCACGGTGGCCTGCAGCGACGACGCCGTGACCATGGGCCTCCAGGCGGGCACCCACTGGGACGCGCTGACCCACGTCTCGCACTCCGGCAAGCTCTACAACGGCCGCCCCGCCTCCACCGTCACCCCGCACGGCGGCGCCGAGTTCGGCGGGATCGACAAACCGCGGCACATCGTCTCGCGCGGTGTCCTGCTCGACGTGGCGCGGGCGCGCGGCGAACACCGGCTTGCCGGCGGGCACGCGGTCACCCCCGAAGATCTGGAGGCGGCCGAGGAGTTGGCGGGCACGCGGGTCCGGGCAGGCGACATCGTGCTCGTACGGACAGGGCAGATCCAGGTGTACCTGGCGGGCGACAAGCACGGGTACGGGTATCCGTCGCCGGGCCTGTCGGTGCGCACCCCGGAGTGGTTCCACGCGCGCGATGTCGCGGCGGTCGCCAACGACACCCTGACGTTCGAGATCTTCCCGCCCGAGATCGAGGACCTGTGGCTGCCCGTACATGCACTCGATCTGGTCGAAATGGGGATGTTGCAGGGCCAGAACTGGAATCTCGAAGAGTTGTCCACAGCCTGTGGACAAGAAGGCCGCTACGCGTTCCTTCTGTCGGCGATGCCGGAACCCTTCGTCGGGGGTACCGGCACACCCGTGGCGCCCGTGGCGGTTCTCTAGGGGTCCGTTCGCGCGAGGGCCGAGTGGCGGCGCGCCTCCCCCACTCTCGACTGCGCCCGACCGGGAGGTCCCCCACCTCACCCCGGGCACGGCACCGCGCGCCGCCATCCGCCTCCGGCGTACCCGCCCTGCCCCCCTGGCCGCGGGGGAGCCGACGCCGAATCGCGACTCGCACTCGCCGAGGGCCCCCGTCACCGGAACCCTCGTCGTCCCCTCGCGGCGAATCGCTGAACACAAGCGTGATCAAACGGACACGCCACGTCAACACCCGCTCGGGGATTTATGGCGTTACGCCCTATTTAAGACAGCGCGTACGGAAGCACGGCCCGGCGCATTCGGCCACTACCGCGGCCGTGTACAGAGGTTTCGTGCATACATGCACAAAACCGTGCGCCGCCGTCCACGGTCTGCCACACGGAAACCGGGCGGCCGGGCGATCCGCACGGCCGGGAACTCGAACGCGTCGCGCCGCGGAGGGCAGTAGGCGCCTGGCGCGCCACATGCACGGGAAGAGCTGCACCGCCTCGCACGAGGCGCGCGGGGAAGGCGGGATCACCTCGGTGACCGGATCGGACCGTACCGCCTCCCGGCATGGTCACGGGTGAGGCGGGATCGCCTCGCCGACCGGACCCGGTCGGCCCGCACGGCGCGCGCGGGAAGTGACCGCCGGACCGCCGCTAGACCGCCTCGTACGCGAAGCCGTCGGCCGCGTACGGGGCATCCGGCGAGACGCCCGAAGCGCAGCGGTCCACCTCGCACCAGATGCGTTTGCCGGCACCCTCGGGATTCCAGCCCCAGCGGTCCGCGAGGCCGTCGACGAGTTCCAGGCCGCGGCCGTTGGTCTCGTCGCCGTCGGCGTGCCGGGGCATCGGCGGACGGGTGCTGGAGTCGGCCACTTCGAGGCGCACGGTGGCCCCGCCCCCGCTGCCCGGCAGACAGAGGCGCAGCACGGCCGGACACCCGGTGTGCACCACGGCGTTCGTGACAAGCTCGGAGACGAGCAGGATCAGCGTCTCGGCGAGTGGTTCATCGGCTTCTATCCCGGACCCCGCGAGCCTCGAACGGGCCCACTGCCGGGCTCGCCCCACCTCTGCGGGGTCGGGCCGGATCTCCAGCTGCACTTGAAGCACCTGCACCGCTCACACCATCCGAACCGGCGGACACATCGCCTCGCGCCTCACAAGGGCCACGATCGTAGCCATTTTCTGCATGGCCAGAACAAGGATCACGGAACGTGATTCCCTTGCGAGACAGCATGGTTGACGTACAGTCACCCCAACAAGCGCTTCGGGCATATTCCAGCGCGAAGGAGTACGCGTGCGGCATACTGTGCGACGCTCGCCACGGGGAGTCGAACAGGCAGGTACGGGGGTCCGCCCTGCCTTGCGAACGGCGCGCATCGCCGGGTTCGGCGCGGCCTCGGGGGCAACACCGGGATGGCTCAGCCTCAGAACCACTCGCATCCCACACAAGGTACCGGAGCCCGGCGCCGACTCCAGGCCGTGACAAGTCACGCCTAGGACACAACCCGGTCTCAACGCTCCGTGATTCCGGTCTGCCACGATCCGCGACATCCGCCCACGTTCGTCCCGCAGCACCCCAGGACAGCGGCCCCTTACGCCGTCCCGGCCACCAAGTCGTCCGCCAGCTCCTCCTCGCTCTGTGTAGCGCCACCCGCACGATGTGTCCGTATCCAGGCCCTCTTCAGGTGCAGATGGACGTCGGACTCCCAGGTGAAGCCCATGCCGCCGAACACCTGGAGACAGTCGCGGGCGCCGCGCACGGCGGCGTCGTCCGCGAGCAGACGGGCCGCCGCGATGTCCACCGGGTCGGCGGTGACCGAGGCGGCATAGACGGCCGCGCGGGCCACCTCGACCCGTACGAGCATGCCCGCACACAGGTGCTGCACCGCCTGGAAGGCCCCGATCGGCTGCCCGAACTGCTCGCGCGTCCGGGCGTGTTGCACGGCCGCCTCACAGGTCCGGGCGGCGCTGCCGAGCTGCTCGGCGGCGGTGAGGAGCGACGCGAGCAGCGCGTCCCCGGCCCGCGGAGGCGCGGGACTGCCGAGCGCATCCGGCGCCGGGGAGCCACCGAACCCGTCCGGCACCAGCGGACCGCCGGGCCCGCCCGGTGTCCAGGGACCCCGGAGTGCGCCGCTCCCGGGCCGCGCGTCGGTGGCGGCGGGCAGCCGGTGCAGGGGGGTCAGCGGGTCCACCGAGGCCAGCGGTTCGGCTCCGGTGGCGTTCCCGCGGACGACGTCGGCCTCGGCCAGCCATTCCACGAGCCCTCCGTCGACGGACGTGACGACCACCTCTCCGGTGGCCGCCCCGGCCACGGCGCCCGCGGCGACATGCGTGGCGATCAGCGGGCCCGGCAGCAGGACCCGCCCCGCCTCCTCGAAGGCCAGCACCGCCTCCGGGAGACCCTGTCCGACGCCGCCCTCGGCCTCGGGCAGGCGCAGCGCGAAGAACCCCGCCGCACCGAGCTCGCGCCACAGCTCCCGGTCGAGGACACGCCCACGCTCCGGGTGCTTCCCGTCCGTCGTCCCGGCCCGCCCGTCCGCCCGGTCGACGGCCGCGCGCAGTGCCTCCCGCCCGAACCGGCCCTCCAGCAACTCCCTGATCCCCTGCCGCAGAGCCCTTTGATCATCCGTGAGTCGGAAGTCCATTTTCCGAACTCACCTCCCCCTGGGAAGGCCGAGGATCCGCTCGGCCACGATGTTCCGCTGGATCTGCGAGGTGCCGGCCGCGATGGTGTACGACAGTGAGGACAGCCGGTCCAGGGTCCACTCCCGTCCCAGATCCAGGGCTTCGGGGCCGAGGACCTCGGCGGCGGCGTCGAACAGTTCCTGGCGGGCGTGCGAGTAGCTCAGTTTGAAGACCGAACCGCCGACGCCGGGCACTCCCCCGGTCCCCTGCGCCTCGCTGACGTTCCACTGGGTGAGCCGCCACAGCGCGCGGAACTCGGCGTTCAGCCGGCCGAGACGGCGGCGCAGCACGGCGTCGTCCCAGCGTCCGTTCTTCCGCGCCTCGCGCGCGACCTCGGCCAAGACGCGTCGGCAGGCGACCACTTCGCCCACGAAGGCGGTGCCGCGCTCGTAGGACAGCGTCACCATGGTCACGCGCCAGCCGTCGTTCTCGGCGCCGACGCGGTTGGCGACCGGGACGCGCACCTCGTCGAGGAAGACCTCCGCGAACTCGGTGGAGCCCGCGAGCGTCCGCAGCGGCCGGACGGTGATCCCTGGTGCGTCCATCGGCATCGCGAGCCAGGTGATGCCCCGGTGCTTGCGCGCGGCGGGGTCCGTCCGCACCAGGAGCTCGCACCAGTCGGCGACCTCGGCGTGGGAGGTCCAGATCTTGGACCCGCTCACCACGTAGTCGTCGCCGTCCCGCCACGCGCGCGTGCGCAGGGCCGCGAGGTCCGAGCCGGCGCCCGGCTCGCTGAAGCCCTGGCACCAGACCTCCTCGCCGCGCAGCACGGGCGGCAGCCAGCGCGCCCGCTGTCCGGCGCTCCCTTCGGAGGCGATGGTCGGACCGGCGTGCAGCAGCCCGACGAAGTTGGCCCCTACGTAGGGAGCGCCCGCGTTCTCCGTCTCCTCCAGGTAGATGAGGTGCTGCGTCGGGGTGGCGCCCCGGCCGCCGGCGTCGACGGGCCAGTGCAGGCCCGCGTACCCGGCGTCGTACAGCATGCGCTGCCAGCCGAGGTCGTACGCCCGTCGCGCGGGCCAGTCGTCCGGGGACGGTTTCGGCGGCAGCGTCGGAAGGACCCCGGCGAGCCACGTCCGCAGGCGCGCGCGGAACTCCTCCTCCTCGAGCGTGTACGTCAGGTCCACTACAGGTCCAGGTCCAGCATGCGGATGGCGTTGCCCCGCATCAGCTTGTGGATCGTCTCGTCGTCGAGGCCCTTCACATGGTCGAGGGCGACTTCCTTGGTGTGCGGGAAGGTCGAGTCGACGTGCGGGTAGTCGGTCTCGAAGGTGGCGTTGTCGCGGCCCACCACGTCCAGGGACGCCACGCCGTGCTTGTCGCGGAAGAAGCAGCAGAAGATCTGCCGGTAGTAGTACGTCGACGGGGGCTCCGGGATCAGGTCCCTGACCCCGCCCCAGGCGCGGTGCTCCGACCAGACGTCGTCGGCGCGCTCCAGGGCGTACGGGATCCAGCCCATCTGGCCTTCGGAGTAGGCGAGTTTGAGGCGCGGGAACTTCACCAGGACGCCGCTGAACAGGAAGTCCATCATCGAGGCCATCGCGTTGTTGAAGGACAGCGAGGCCTGGACGGCTGGGGGCGCGTCGGGGGACGCGGCGGGCATCTGGGAGGACGAGCCGATGTGCATGTTCACCACCGTCCCGGTCTCCTGGCAGACCGCGAAGAACGGGTCCCAGTGGCCGGAGTGGATGGAGGGCAGCCCCAGGTAGGTGGGGATCTCGGAGAAGGTGACGGCCTTCACGCCCCGGGCCGCGTTGCGGCGGATCTCCGCGACGGCGAGGTCGATGTCCCACAGGGGGATGAGGCACAGCGGGATCAGCCGACCGCCGCTGTCGCCGCACCACTCCTCGACCATCCAGTCGTTGTACGCCCGCACACAGGCCAGGGCCACTTCCTTGTCGTGCGCCTCGGCGAAGGTCTGGCCGCAGAAGCGCGGGAAGGTGGGGAAGCAGAGGCTGGCCTCGACATGGTTGAGGTCCATGTCCTTGAGGCGCTCGACGGGGTCCCAGCAGCCGCGCCGCATCTCCGCGCGGGTGATGCCCTCCAGCGTCATCTCGTCGCGGTCGAAGCCGACGGCGGCGATGTTGCGCTTGTACGGGAACTTGAGGTCCTCGTAGATCCACCAGTCGGTCGGCGGACCGTCCGGGTCCATGGTGATCTGGTACTTGCCCGCGACGTAGGCGAGTTCGCCGATCCCGGCGGTGAGCGGCTGCGGACCGCGCTCCCGGTACTTCCGCGGCAGCCAGGCCTCGAAGAGGTGCGCGGGCTCGATCACATGGTCGTCGACGCTGATGATGCGGGGCAGTTCGGTCATGGTCCCCTCCGCCTGCGTACGGGTCCGTCCGCGGGTGTCCCCCACGACGTATCTGATGGGTCGTCAGATATCTGTTCAGAAGCAGGCTAGCTCCGCGCCTATGGACCGACAAGGCGGCGGGCCCTACGCTCTGCGCACGATCTGACTGCCCGTCAGCTTCGGGCGTCGAAGCGAACGACCGCAGGGGGCCGAAGTGAACGACACCGCACACGCCCTGAGTTCCGCGCGCAGGCTGTGGGATCTGGTCGCCCGCCGTGCCGACCTCACCCCCGACCGGCCGGTCCTGCTCCAGGACGACCGCTCCCTGAGCTTCGGCGAGTTGCGCGACCGCGCCGAGCGGGTGGCGGCGGGCCTCCACGACAAGGGCGTACGCCCCGGCACGGTGGTCGCCTGGCAGCTGCCCACCCGGATCGAGACCGCCCTGCTGTCCTTCGCGCTGGCCCGTATCGGCGCGGTGCAGTCGCCCGTCATCCCCTTCTACCGCGACCGCGAAGTCGGCTTCGCGTTGCGGGAGTCGAAGGCGGAGTACTTCGCCGTGCCGGGCGAGTGGCGCGGCTTCGACCACACCGCGATGGCGCACCGGCTCGGCGCGAAGAACGTCTTCGAGGCGTACGACACGCTGCCCGACGGTGATCCAGCCGTCCTGCCCGCCCCGCCCGCCGACGGCACCTCCGTCCGCTGGATCTACTGGACCTCGGGCACCACCTCCGACCCCAAGGGCGTGCTGCACACCGACCGTTCACTGATCGCAGGCGGCTCCTGCCTCGCCCACGCGCTGCGGCTGTCCGCCGACGACGTGGGCTCGATGGCCTTCCCGTACGCGCACATCGCCGGGCCCGACTACACGGTGATGCTGCTGCTGTACGGCTTCCCGGCCGTGCTGTTCGAGCACTTCGCGCTGCCCGCCGCCCTGGAGGACTACCGCAAGCACGGCGTGACGGTGGCGGGCGGATCGACCGCGTTCTACTCGATGTTCCTCGCCGAGCAGCGCAAGCGGCCCGGGGAGCCGGTCATTCCCACACTGCGGCTGCTCGCGGGCGGCGGAGCCCCGAAGCCGCCCGAGGTCTACCACTCCGTGGTCCGGGAGATGGGCGTGCAGCTCACCCACGGGTACGGGATGACCGAGGTCCCGATGATCACGATGGGCGCTCCGGACGACACGGTGGAGAACCTCGCGACCACGGAGGGCAGGCCCCCACACGGCATGGAGATACGGATCGTGGACCCGGCGGGAGCCTCCCGGCCCTGCGGTGTCGACGGGGACGTACGGCTCCGGGGGGAGGCCGTGTGCCAGGGGTATCTGAACCCGGCGCAGACGGCGGAAGCGTTCGACGGGGACGGGTTCCTGATCACCGGGGACGTGGGGCATCTGACCGAGAGCGGTCACCTCGTTCTCACCGGCCGGGTGAAGGACGTCATCATCCGCAAGGGGGAGAACATCTCCGCCAAGGAGATCGAGGACCTGCTGCACCGGCACCCGGCGGTCGGGGACGTCGCCGTGATCGGCCTGCCCGACGCCGAGCGCGGGGAGCGCGTCTGCGCGGTCGTCGAACAGCCGCCGGGAGCAGCGGAGTTGACGCTGGCCGCGGTGACGTCGTATCTGCGCGGAGAAGGCCTGTCCGTGCACAAGCTGCCGGAGCAGCTGGAGGTCGTGGACGCCCTTCCGCGCAACGAGACGCTACGGAAGGTGCTCAAGTACCGGCTCAGGGAGCACTTTTCGGGGTGAGGTCCGGTCGGCCGGCCCGGTCCACACGGGGTCGGCCGTCCGAGGTCCCGGAGCGGGCGGACCGACCCGTCCCGGGTTGAGCGGTCGGCCGGACCGGTCCCCGCACCGGCCGGCCGGGGTGAGCGCCGGCCGGTCCCGGAGCGCCCTATTCCGGCACCGTGAAGTAGCGGGCGAACGCGCTCACGACCTCCGTCTCGCCGATCCGTCCGTCGGCGTCCGCGTCCAGGGCGGCTGCCGCGTCGGCGGCGATGTCGTCACCCACTCCGAGGGCCCTGAGAACGCGCGTGGTCTCCTCGACCGTGGCCACGCCGTCCCCGTCGGTGTCCGCCACCGCGAGGGCCGCGTGCAGGAAGGGGCGGGCGATCTCGGCGAACCGGTCGGGGTTGTCGCGCAGCCGCTTCACGGCGCCGCTCACGAACTCCTCGCGGGTGATCCGCTGGTCGCCGTCCCGGTCCGCTATCCCGGCCATGCCCTGCCAGAACGCCTCGGCTCCGATGTACAGGGCCTGGCCCTTGTCCGACCTGGCCGTCGTACCGAACTCGGCGAGAAGTGCCTTGGTCGCGGCATTGAAGTCCTCCCGGTCGATATAGCCGTTGCCGTCCTGGTCGAATCCGGCGAACCGGGCGGCAATCCTGCGCTCGTACTCGGTACTGACCATGGTGTGTTCGGACCGCCTCACTTCTCAGCCGGCCTGAGCCGGACTGCACTTCATCTGGGACGGAGCGTACGACGCCCGAGTCGGCCGGGGAGCCGGAAAGCGACGGTTGTACCAAGACCGCAAAAATTCTGGAACAACGGCGTGGCCGTGCGTCGCGCAACGAGCAGGGGGCGTCACTCCGGGCGAGCGCGGGGCAAGGGTAGGGGCGGGGCAGGGGCGGGGGCACGGTTCCGGGGCGGGTGCGGGCGACCGAACGGAAGGCGTGGCGGCCGGTCGGTCACGCCGACAGCGGGCGGGACTCCTCGTCGACGGCCGCGTCGACGTCTGGGTACACGTCGAAGAGACGGCGCACGCCGAGGGCCCCGAGGACGCGGTTGACGTGGGAGCCGTCGGCCGCACCCTGGGCGGGCAGGATCAGCCGCAGACGCCCCCGGCAGGAGCGCATGAGACGGCGGGCCGCGATCAGGACACCGACACCGCTGGAGTCGCAGAACACGACCTCTGAGAGGTCCAGGACGATGCTGTGCCGGCCCGCGGCCACCACGTCGTGCACGCTCTGGCGCAGCGCCGGCGACGTCACGAGGTCGAGCTCGCCCGACACCCGCAGCACGGCCCACTCGCCCTCCTGGCCGCCCACGGCGCCCGGACCGCCCGTACTCCCTCTCCCTGCGCCGCCCGCGCCGCCGTCGCCGTCGGTCACGTCGGTCACGTGGGTCACCTTGAGCGTCACCGCCACGCCTCTCGCTCGCCTCGCCCAGCAGAAACGGAAGCACTCCGTACGCTTCCTTCCAGCGCGGCTGCCCCGCCGTAGTTCCATGAAACACGGATCCCGCCAGGAAGAAACGCCTGTGTACGGTCGAAAATGCTTCAGGAGGGTTCCCTTTCGGTCGTGTACGACCAGTTGCGATCAGATCTAGGGACGGAAGTGGCGCGCCTCTACCATCCATCGCCTGTCCAGGGGCGCACATTGATGCAAAGGGGCGTGCGTCGTCGGACGTGCCGACTACATTCAGGACAGCAGTTGCGCACAGGCTGGACAGCAGCACCGCATGGCTGGACAGCGGCAGGGGACACGACCGGGACACCTGCCGGACACGGAGACAAACGGACACACGGACGGGCGCCGGACACGACCAGGGGTGAGGGGGCCGTATGGCGACGCAGGACGCACCGCCCCGCTGGGACCGCAAGATGCAGCAGCGGCTCTCACGCGGAGAGGCGGCAGCGCTCGGTGAGCTCTACGACCGGTTCGCCTCGCTCGTGCACGGTCTCGCCCATCGTGTGCTCGGAGACGAGCGGGCCGCCGACGGGATCACCCGCGAGGTCTTCGCCCACGTCTGGGAGAACCCCGACGCCTACGACCCCAAGCAGGGTCCGCTGCGCTCCTGGGTCGCCACGCTGACCCACCGCCTGGCCGTGCAGCGCCTGCGCGCCACCGAGACCGCCGCACTCGCCCAGGGCGGCGACGGCACCGCCGAGGAACTGGAGCGCAAGGTGCGCAGCGCGTCCGTCGCCGCCCGCGCGGACTACATCGTCACGTCCATGCCGACCCCGCTGCGGGCCGCCCTGGAGCTCGCGTACTTCCAGCGCCGTGACTACCGCCAGGCCGCCGCCGACCTCGGCGTCACCGAGGACGAGGCCCGCCGCCGGCTCCGCCTCGGCCTCCAGCTCCTGTCCACCGCCCACGACACCGGACCCACCGGCGCACCGCCGGAATACGGGGGTGCGCGGTGAGCGAGGGAACGGACCGTTTCGAGTCGTTCGACGACGAGGACGGGCGCGAGGGCATGCATGCGGACGAGGGCGTGAACAGGCACGAAGGCGTGCACGAGGCCGGGCACGAAGACGTGCATGAGGTCGTGGACGAAGTCGTGCATGAGGTCGTGGACGAGGACGGGCACAGCGGCATGCATGAGGACGGGCGGGAGGACGTGGGCAGCGGCGGTGACGCCGCCCCGCGGCCGGACGGGCCGCCGCGCATACCCCTGCCGCGCGTCTCCGTGGAGGACACCGGACTGCCGCTGCCCGAACCGGCCGCCGCCACCGGACCGGCGCCGCTCGTCCTCGAACACCGGGTCCTGAAGTCGCTGCTCGGCGCGTGGGCGCTGGCCGCCTGCTCGGCGGACGAGACGACGGCCGTCGAGGAACACCTCGGGCACTGCGGCTCCTGCGCGGAAGAGGCGCTGCGGCTGCGCGAGGCGGTCGGGCTGCTGCACCCCGCGGAGAGCCTCGACCTGAACCCGACGCTGCGCACCCGCGTCCTGACGAGCTGCCTGGGCCGACGCCCGCCGCGTATCCCGGTACCCGAGTGGGCCGCTCCGTACGACGCGGAGACCGCCCGCCTCGACGCCCTGCTCCAGGACATCGGCGGCTCCGAATGGCACGCCCCCGTGCGGCTGCGCTGGTTCGAGGGCGACGGGCCCGTGAGCCGCCGTACAACGGTCGCCGGGGTCATCGCCCATCTGCTGACCGTCGACGGACTGGTCGCCGTCGCGCTGGGACTGGACGACCCGCTCGGCGGGGCCGAAGCGGAGCGGCCGACACCGCAGGACCGTACCGAGGCGTACTGGCGTGCCTCGCGTGTCCCTCCCACCCGGTCCGTGCGCGGGCCCTGGCGGGAGCAGAGCCACAGCATCGTCCGGACCGTGTCGTTCGTGGAGGGAGGCACCTCCCACGCGGGCGAGGCCGGGGGCGGGAAGGGCTCCGGGCGGCTCACCGTGGCGTACGGCGGCTTCGAGCTGCCGCTCAGCGACTCGATGCTGGACCGGGCCTTCGAGTGCTGGGTGCACGCGGGGGACATCGCGGACGCCGTGGACTACCCGTACGAACCGCCCGCTCCCCGGCACCTCCACCGCATGATCGACCTGGCCGCGCGGATGCTGCCCGTCTCGCTCGCCGGGCGGCGCCGGGCCGGGCTGTCGGCCCCACCGGCCCGCCATCTCGTCGCGGCGGGCACTCCGGGGCGCAGCCTGCGCCTCGAGATCGAGGGCTCCGGGGGCGGCGAGTGGCTCATCCCGCTCGATTCGCCCGGCTCCGTCGGCTCCGCCGAGCGCGAGGTGGCCCATGTCGCACTGGACGGGGTGGAGTTCTGCCGCCTGGCCGCGGGCCATGTGTCCCCGGAGGAAGCGGCCGCCGGACAGGACGGCGACCGCGAGGCCATCAGGGACGTGCTGTTCGCGGCGGCGTCACTGAGCCGGATGTAACCCGGCCGCGGCGGCGAACCCACGACCGCCCGACACCCGTGCCGGTACGTCCCCCTACGCCCTTGCGGGGTCACGCGGTCACGCGAAAATGACCGTCCGGCGACCGTTCAGCAGGATGCGGCGTTCCGCGTGCCACTTCACCGCGCGGGCCAGCGCCTGACACTCCACGTCACGGCCGATGGCGACCAGCTGGTCGGGGGTGACGCCGTGGCCGACCCGCTCGACCTCCTGCTCGATGATCGGGCCCTCGTCGAGGTCGGCGGTCACGTAGTGCGCGGTGGCGCCGATGAGCTTGACCCCGCGGGCGTGCGCCTGGTGGTACGGCTTGGCGCCCTTGAAGCTCGGCAGGAAGGAGTGATGGATGTTGATGATGCGGCCGCTGAGCTGCTTGCACAGGTCGTCCGAGAGGACCTGCATATAGCGGGCGAGGACGACCAGCTCGACGCCCTTCTCGCGCACCAGCTCCAGCAGCTGCGCCTCGGCCTCGGCCTTGGTGTCCCTCGTCACCGCGATGTGGTGGAAGGGCACGTCGTACGACCCCACGAGCTCCGCGAAGTCCGTGTGGTTGGAGACCACTGCGGCGATGTCGACGGGCAGCGCACCGATCCGCGCGCGGAAGAGCAGGTCGTTCAGGCAGTGGCCGAACTTGCTGACCATGAGGACGACCCGCATCCGGTCCTCGGCCCGGTGGATCTGCCATTCCATGTGGAAGGCGTCACCGATCGCCGTGAAGCTGGCGCGCAGCTTTTCCACCGTCACCGGCGACTCCGCCGAGAAGTGGACGCGCATGAAGAACAGACCCGTGTCGGGGTCGCCGAACTGCTGACTGTCCTCGATGTTGCAGCCGGTCATGAACAAGTAGCTCGACACGGCGTGCACGATGCCCTGCTTGTCGGGGCAGGACAGGGTCAGGACGTACTGCTCGGCGGCGGGCGCGCTCCCGCGGACGGACGGCTCATTCATGCGGGACAGGGTCCCATACCAGGCCCCCGCGGCGGAGTGCCGTCCCGCCACGCGGACGCCATGGAGGCACCCCCCGACCGCCGGCCCCCGGTCGAACCGCTAGGCCGACCGCGTAAGGATCCTCAGGACCTCGAGGGTGCGCGGAGGCGCGTCCGGGTCCTCGCCGTCGCTCGACGCCAGCCGTACGTGCGCGGCGCGCGCGGCCTGCAAGGCGTCCGGCCACCCCTGGTGGTCGAGATAGGCGGAGACGGGCGCGTCCGGTCCGACCTGGTGCATGATCCGCAGGACCCGCAGGACGGCACTGTCCACGAGGGCCGCCTCCTGGGAGTCCCGGAAGATCGTGCCGACGTACTTCTCGGCCGACCAGTTGTCCAGCCAGGTGTCCTCGACCAGGCGGTACACGGCGTCGGTGACGTCGCCGTACCCGTCGACGCCGGCGAGCCAGACGTCTCGTTGGAAGGCGGGGTCGGAAAGCATGTGCAGCGCGGAGCGCACATTGCTGCGCCAGCGCCACCAAGGCATGTCGTTCAGTGGCATGCCGCCCATGGTGGATGAGCGACGCCCGCGGCGGGAAGAGTTCTCCGAGTCTTGCACGGTCACCGATCGTACGTTCCCTGTGAAAATCAGTTCATCGACCCCTGTAATTCACCTCTACGTCACCCGGTGTCGACCACGGGTCACACAAGGGTTTTTCGTGTGGCGGAATCGTGCATGTCCATGACCGGTAGGCGACGTACTCGCACCACCACCCCCCTTTCGCCCCGGCCCCGCAAGGCCAAGCTGCTGTACGCGAGCGCGCTGGTCGCGTGTGCGTCGGTTGCCGTCGGATGCGGGGTCGTCCCTGGTGCCACGGGGGGCTCCGGGGATGGCCCCGTCAAGGTGATGACCTGGGCGCCGGAGAAGACCAACGCAACGAACAAGCCCGGAATGCCGGCGTTGGCGAAGGCCTACGCGCGCTGGGTCAACGCCCACGGCGGCATCAACGGCCGTCAGCTGGAGGTCCTCACCTGCAACGATCACAACGACTCCGTCGCCGCCGCGCACTGCGCCGAGCGGGCGGCCGACGAGAAGGTCGTCGCGGTCGTGGGTTCCTACAGCCAGCACAGCCGCTCGTTCCTCGCCCCGCTGGAAAGCGCGGGCATCCCCTACATCGGGGGCTTCGGCGTCACCGACGACGAGTTCACCAGCCCCGTCTCCTACCCCGTCAACGGCGGCCAGCCCGCGCTGCTGGCGGGCCTCGGCGAGCAGCTCGGCAAGAGCTGTGGTCCTGTCTCGCTCATCCGCCCCGACACGATCGCGGGTGACGAGCTGCCGGTGCTGCTCAACTCCGGCCTGAGGGCGCTGGGCCACTCGCGGGCCGCCGACCAGCGGGCGGCCGAGGACGCCACCGAGTACTCCCGGCCGACGCGGCTGGCGCTTCAGCACGCGACCTCCGAGTCGGCCGAGCAAGGCTGTGTGGTTCCCGCGCTCGGCGACCGCACGAACACCTTCATCGACTCCTTCCGGCGCGACAGCGCGGACTACCCGAAGGTGCACACCGGAACCGTCATCAGCAACGTCGACCAGTCGCAGATCGACGCCACCGGCGGCAGGTCGGGCCCCTACGAGGGTTCGTACGTCACCGGCTGGTACCCGACCGCGAACGACGCGCGCTGGAACGCGATGCGCAGTGTGATCAAGGAGGAGGCCTTCGGCGACAACCGGATCGATCCTGCCGACGCCGGAGTGCAGACCACCTGGATCGCCTACACCGTGCTGAAGAAGGTCATCGAGTCCCTCGGCGCGGGCGAGGTCTCGTCGCTCACCGTCCGGCGCGAACTCGACAGCGGCCTCAAGGTGACCACGGGCGGGCTCACGCCGACGCTCAGCTGGCGCTTCGACGACCTGACCTCGACCGGCGACTTCGCGCGCCTCGTCAACGCCGATGTCACCTTCCAGGTCATTCGCGACGGTCAACTGACAGCGCAGCGAGACGGGTTCATCAACATGGCGAAGACGCTGGCGAAAGCGGAATAGCCGCCCCGACCAACCCGGAAACCGGGACCAGGGACCCGAGACCAGGGACCCAGAACTCGGAACCCGGAACAGCGCTCACAACAAAGCCCGGCCCCCTCGCCGTTCAGCGAAGGAGCCGGGCTTTCGTGTGGATCAGAGCTGGGTGCGCATCACAGCCGAGTGCGGGTCACAACTGAGTGCGGGTCACAGCTGGGTGCGGGTCCGCTGCGTCAGTCCGTACTTGGACGCGATGGCGTTCCACAGCCTCGCGGCCTTCTCCTTCTGCGTGGAGGCCGTGCCGCTGGCCTGGTTGCCCGCCAGGGTCTGCCCGGTGGTGCGGCCGTGGCCCTTGTGGCAGCCCTTCTTGTCGTTCTTGACCTGGTCGGCCCAGGCCGCGTAGTGGTTGTCGGCCGCCGCGGAGGCCTTCCAGCCGTTGGTGAGGGCGGCGGCCAGCTCGTCGTGGTTCGGCAGCTTGTCGACCGCGAGGGAGGAGAGCCGGGTGACCAGCTCGCCGCGCTGCTTGGCGGCGTCCCGCAGATCACTGGCCGCCTGGTCGAGGTTGTTGCACACCTTCACGTCCGCCACGGCGTTGATCACCGAGTCACGGCTGCTGGTGCTGTCCGCGAGGAGCTTGTCCAGCTCGACGGCCTGTGCCTTCACCGGGTCGCCGGCGGCCGCCGACGAACCCTGCGTGGCGGGCGCGGTCGCGGCCACCGTCTTGCCGGTGTCGTCGTTGCCGCCGCCTCCGCCGCCGCCACTGAGCAGGGCGCCCGCGCCGACACCGAGCACGATGATGCCGATGCCGACGGCCGCGATCACCGGGACGCGTGAGCCGCTGCGGCCACCGCCGCCCGCTTCGTCGCCGTCGGAGGGGCCACCACGCCGGGCGGCGGCCCGGCCACCGGGCGCGCCCGGAACGGACTGCGCGCCGTACAGGTCGCCCCCGCCGCGCGGGGCCTGCGGGGCGGCCGCGTCGATACGCGGCAGCATCTGCGTCGATCCGGCCACTTCCGGCTCACTGCGGAAGAGATTGTCGAACTCCGCAGGGGGCTGCCGCTCCTCCGGCGCCCCGGCGGGCATCCCGTAGGACCCGGACGGCTGCGCGGGCACGGGCGGGATGTACTGCGTGGCGTCGGCGTCCGAGCTGGCGGCGGACGGCAGCGATCCGGTGCCGGGAACGCCCTGCGGCGTCCGGCCGAGGTACTGCGTCGCTTCGGACCGGACCTCAGGCGGCAGCGCGCCGGGGCCCACCGGCGGTATGAACTGCGTCGCTCCCTCGTCGCCCCCCGGGGCGGCCGGTATGTACGGAATGTACCGAGTCGCCCCGTCTTCGCCTCCGGGCGGCAGCGACGCACCCTGCTGTCCTGCGTGCCCACCCTGCTGCTCATGGGCCCCGTAGTTGCCGTAGCCGTCGTATCCGGCAGCGGCTTGCGAGTCGTGCGCCCCCGGCGCATAGCCGTTCTGGGCGCCGTACGACGAGGACTGCGGGTTCTCGGGCGGCAGCGGTCCGGAGCCGGATCCCTGCTGCGCGTAGCCCTGCGCCTGCTGTGCGCCGTGCGGGTCCGACGCCGGCCAGCCCTGGGGCTCGGAGGACGCGGAGGCCTCCCACGACTGGGTGGCGTTCACGGGCGCCCCCCAGCCGTCACCGGGCTGCGGGGCCGGGGCGGCCGACTGGTCGGGGCCCCACTGTCCGCCCCAGGCGGGAGCACTCGCCGGGGTCACCCGGTCACCCGTCGTACCCGGCAGCAGCGGCTCGCCACCGTCGGAGGGCAGCACGATGCCTTCGCGCGCGGGCCGCGCCGAGGGCTCCTCGCCCTGTCCACTCTGCGTCACCGGGACTCCTACGAATGGGGGACCTTCGGAATCATCGGCTCACGCTACCGGGTCCCCACAACCCCGTGCTACGCAGCACCTGCAGTGACCCCCGCACCGTGTGACACGGGTAACGAAACCGTCCCCGAATGCGCTGTATCTCACCTCCTTCGCGCACGGCGCCCCCGTTTTCCCGGCGTTCACGCCAGTACAGGCCATATGTTCATGCGCGCGGACCCGAAGGTGCGGAAGAGAAATGATCACACCCGCGCCGGACCCCAGGCGATCGCGCCACCGCTCCGCGACGACTCCCCAGGCCCTCGCAACAAGCTCACGCCGGAGCGCGCGGGGCACGGCTCGCACGGGGCACGGCTCGCACGGGGCACGGCTCGCACGGGGCACGGTTCTCATGGGGCGCACGCGGCGTGCGCCCCCAGCGGGACGCACACCGGTCCGGCCCCGCCGGGCGGCGGACGCTCAACCCACCTGCCCCACGCGTGCGTTCACGCCGCCGCCTGCAACTCCATGCGCGCCCCGAACTCCCGCACCACGGCCTCGTCCTGGAACGGCTCCAGGCGCTGCTGCAGGTCCTCCAGGTACTCGGAGCCACGGTTGGAGCGGAGGGTGCCGAGCAGTTCGACGGCGCGCAGGCCGGTGTGGCAGGCCTGCTCCACCTCGCGCTGCTGGACCTGTGCCGTGGCCAGCAGGACGTAGCCGATGGCCCGGCGGCGGGCACGCGACTCGGGATGGCCGGCCAAGGACTCCTCGGCGCACCGCGCGGCGGCCTCGGCCTGGCCGAGGTCCCGGTGGCAGTGGGCCAACTCGTCGGCCAGATAGGCCTCGTCGAAGTGCGCGATCCACGTCGGGTCGTCCCCGGAGGCCTCGTCGGCGTTCTCCAGGGCCGTGACGGCCCGCCCGGACGCCACCTGCGCGGCGCGCGCGTCGCCCATCAGCGCGTGCCCGCGCGCCTCGGCGGCGTGGAACATCGACTCCGCCCGCGGCGTCACCCGCCCGCGCGCCCCCTCCTGGGCCGCGCGCGCCAACTGCGCGATCTCGCGCGGGTTGCCGAGCTGAGCGGCCAGGTGGCTCATGGACGCGGCGAGGACGTAACCGCCGTACCCGCGGTCGCCGGCCGCCTGAGCGAGCCGCAGCGCCTGGATGTAGTAGCGCTGGGCGAGCCCCGGTTGACCGGTGTCGATGGCCATGTAGCCGGCGAGTTCCGTCAACCGGCTCACGGCGGCGAACAGTTCGCGTCCGACCGCCTCCCGGTAGGAACCGGCGAGCAGCCCGGAGACCACGCTGTTCAGGTAGTGCACGACGACCGGGCGCACATGCCCGCTGCCGTACTGGTGGTCGAGCTCGACGAGGGCCTGCGTCATCGCGCGGACCGCCGCCACGTCCGAGAGCCCGACGCGCGGGCCCGCCGAGCGGGCGACCTGCGAGTCCGGCGACGAGATCAGCCAGTCGCGGCTCGGCTCGACGAGCGCGGAGGCGGCGACGGACGACCCGGACAGGAAGTCCCGTCGCCCCACGTCGCTGCGCCACAGCTCGCAGACCTGCTCGATGGCCCCCAGTATGGTCGGCGAGAACTGGAGACCGACGCCGGACGCCAGGTTCTTGCCGTTGGCCATGCCGATCTCGTCGATCGTGACCGTCCGGCCGAGCTTGCGGCCGAGCGCCTCGGCGATGATCGCCGGAGCCCGTCCCCTCGGCTGCTGACCGCGCAGCCAGCGCGCGACGGACGTCTTGTCGTAGCGCAGATCGAGTCCGTGCTCCGCGCCGCACATGTTGACCCGGCGGGCCAGCCCGGCGTTCGAGCAGCCCGCTTCCTGGATGAGTGCCTGCAGTCGTTCGTTCGGCTGCCTGGCGATGAGAGGCCTTGCGGCCATGGCGTACCCCCTGTGGCTGCGGTGCCTGCCCACGCACCGAGTTGACGTGTCCTCACCGGCCGAGCACCGAAAGAAGCCGGCCAGGAAGATCAATGCCCCGCAGACATGCCAAAGATGCGAGACATGTGAGGATTGCCGGGGTAAGGGCGGTTGCCCGACCCCACCCCTGATTACCCACTACCGGCTGCCGTTCCCCCTGCGCGCCCCCACACGTGCATCCATGCGCCCCAGGCGGGGAATCGATGCTCCTCCCCCGCGCGCGTGTCCCCCGTAACCCGAGGTGGACGCGGGAGTTGAGATCCACGTGGAAGAGACCATCGCAGGCACCGAGTCCGCACAGATCCCCCAGCAGCGTGGCGAATCGCTGCAGGAAGCCGCCGTGCGCTATGCCGAGGAACGCCACTGGGACGTGTTCCCCGGCACCTGGCTGGAAGTGGCCGGCGGGGTGCAGCTCTGTTCCTGCGGCGAGCCTGCCTGTCCCGTGCCCGGGGCGCATCCGGCGCGCGAGGACTGGGCGACCCAGGCGACGGGCAGTGCGACCGTCGCGCGGCGGCTCTGGTCGATGCAGCCGACGGCGTCGATCCTCCTGCCCACGGGGCGTACGTTCGACGCGATCGACGTGCCCGAGACGGCCGGGTTCCTGGCACTCGCCCGCATGGAGCGGATGGAGCTCACCCTCGGGCCGGTGACGTGCACACCGGACCGGCGCATGCACTTCTTCGTGCTTCCCGGCGCCGCGGCGAAAGTCCCCGATCTGGTACGGACGCTGGGCTGGCCGCCCGCCTCGCTCGACCTGGTCGCGCTCGGCGAGGGAGCCTATGTCGCCGCGCCGCCGACCCGGTTCGGCTCCCAGGGGGCCGTGCAGTGGGCCTGCCGGCCGACGCCCGCGAACCGCTGGCTGCCGGACGCGGAGGAGCTGATCTCGCCGCTGGCCTACGCCTGCGGACGGGATCGGTAGAGGTACGCAGGGTTTCGTGGAGGTCCGCAGAGATCGGCAAAGGTCCGCAGTGATCGGCGGATGCCGCGGAGGGCCGCAGTGATCAGCGGGGCTCCGTGGAGATCGACAGAGACTGGCAGGGACGGGTAGCAGGCGGCCGTGGGCCCTTAGGGTGCCTGTATGAGCGAGGGAGCGAAGGACGGCGGTGTGCCCGCCGTACGTGTGCGGGGGCTCTGGAAGCGGTTCGGGGAGCAGGTCGCCGTGGCCGGGATCGATCTGGAGCTTCCCGCGGGGCAGTTCATCGGACTCGTCGGGCCGAACGGGGCCGGCAAGACCACCACCCTGTCGATGGTGACCGGGCTGCTCAGGCCCGATCAGGGCACCGTCGAGGTCGTCGGTCACGACGTGTGGCGCGACCCGGCGGAGGTGAAGGCGCGGATCGGCGTGCTGCCCGAAGGGCTGCGGCTCTTCGAGCGGCTCTCGGGGCGCGAACTGCTCGGCTACACCGGCCGGTTGCGGGGTCTGCCCGGCGACGAGGTCGACAAGCGCGCCGCCCAGCTCCTCGACGTCCTCGACCTCGCGGGCGCGCAGCACAAACTCGTCGTCGACTACTCGACCGGCATGCGCAAGAAGATCGGTCTGGCCTGCGCCCTCCTCCACAACCCCGAAGTCCTCTTCCTCGACGAGCCGTTCGAGGGCGTCGACCCGGTCTCCGCGCAGATCATCCGCGGTGTACTGGAGCGGTACACCGCGTCCGGCGCCACCGTCGTCTTCTCCTCGCACGTGATGGAGCTGGTCGAGTCGCTGTGCGACTGGGTCGCCGTCATGGCCGCCGGACGCATCCGCGCGCACGGTCCGCTCGCCGACGTACGCGGCAGCGCGCCCTCGCTCCAGCAGGCCTTCCTGGAGCTGGTCGGCGCGCACGGCCGGGGCACCACGGCCGACCTGGACTGGCTGGGCGGCGGGGCTCCCCGGTGAGCGCCGGCACCGGTGTCTCCGCCGCGTCGATCACCCCCGTCGTCGTACGCCTGAAGCTGTCGCTCCTGCGCAACGGGCTGCGGCAGTCGGCCGGGCGGCGGGCCGCGTTCATCGTGTCCACGGTGCTCGTGCTGCTCTTCGCCGCGCTCCAACTGCTCGGCCTGATCGCGCTGCGCGGCAACGCGCACGCCGCCGCCGTCGGCGTCCTGCTCGTGGCGATCCTGGCGCTCGGCTGGGCCGTGATGCCGCTGTTCTTCCCCAGCGGCGACGAGACGCTCGATCCGACGCGGCTGGTGATGCTGCCGCTGCGGCCGCGGCCGCTCGTCCGGGCGCTGCTGGCCGCCTCCCTGGTCGGTGTCGGGCCGCTCTTCACGTTCTGTCTGCTGCTCGGTTCGGTGATCTCGGTCGCGCACGGGGCGGCGGCCTACGCGACGGCGGTGGTCGCCCTCGCGCTCGCCCTGCTGGTCTGTGTGGCACTCGCGCGGGCCGTCGCGGCCGCCAACATCCGGCTGCTGTCCAGCCGCAAGGGCCGCGATCTGGCGGTGCTCAGCGGCCTGGTCGTCGCCGTCGGCGCGCAGCTGGTCAACTTCGGCGCGCGGCGGCTCGGTTCGGCGGGCGGCCTGTCGAAGCTGGACCCGGCGACGGACGTCCTGCGCTGGATCCCGCCCGCGTCGGCGATCGGCGCCGTGGACTCGGTGAGCGACGGATCGTACGGGGCCGGCATCGCCCAACTCGCGCTGTGCGCGGCCGCCCTGGCGGGGCTGCTGGCGCTCTGGTCCCGTCATCTGACGCGGCTGATGACCTCGCCCGACGGGTCCACGCTCCAGGCAGCGGAGCCCGCCGGCCGGGAGCGCGGCTCGTCGGGGATCGCGCGGCTGCTCCCGGCCGGGCGTACCGGGACGGTCATGGAGCGCAGCCTGCGGTACGTGTGGCGCGATCCGAAGACCAAGGCGGCGTGGGTGACCTCGCTGGCCATCGGGCTGATCGTGCCGGTGTTCAACGCGCTCCAGGGCACCGGCTCGGTCTACTTCGCGTGCTTCGCGGCGGGGATGCTCGGGATCCAGATGTACAACCAGTTCGGGCAGGACACGTCCGCGTTCTGGATGGTCGCGCTGACGATCTCCTCGACCCGCGACGCGTACGTCGAACTGCGTGGGCGGGCGCTGGCCCTGCTGGTGATCACCCTGCCGTACGCGACGCTCGTGACCGCCGTGACGACCGGACTGCTCGGCGAGTGGGGGAAGTTGCCCGAGGTGCTCGGCCTGTCCTTCGCGCTGCTCGGCGCGATGCTGGCGACCGGCGCCTGGTCCTCGGCCCGCTTCCCGTACTCCATCCCCCAGGAGGGCTACAAGAACGTGGCCCCCGGTCAGGCCGGCCTCGCCTGGATCGCCATCTTCGGCGGCATGGTCTCGGCGGCCCTGCTCGCCGCCCCCGTCATCGCCCTCACGATCTGGCTGAACGTGAGCGCGGACGGGGACCGGTGGAGCTGGCTGCTGCTGCCCGCGGGGGCCGTCTACGGAGCGCTGATCACGCTTCTCGGGCTCCGGCTGGCGGCACCCCGGACGGCCCAGCGCCTGCCGGAGATCCTGGCGGCGGTCAGCAAGGGTTGAAACCTCCCCTCCCTGATGGGAGGGGATTCCTGGCTCAGGCCGCCTCCTGGAGCAGCGCTCCAGGAGGTCTTGCGCCCTCGACGCCAGCCGGGTCGAGACCGGCCCGGATGAGCATCACGCGTGCGGAGTTCTTGTCCCTGGGGGACACGGCTTTGCACGCGGTGCAGGTGTAGGTACGTTGCGACAGCGGCAGTGCGTGCTTGGTTCTCGCTCCGCACTGTGCGCAGTCCATGGTGGTGTGCGCGGGGTGCACGAGGCGGACGTCCCGCCCGTGCTTGCGGCCCATCTCGATCAGGGCCTTCTTGGTGGCGCCGATGGCTGCGTCGGCGGCCTTGCGGGCCATGGTCGACTTGGCGAGGAACTTCGGCCGGAAGTCCTCCACCGCGATGGCGTCGTGGTCGTGCACGACCTTCTTCGCCCTTCCCCAAGCTCTCCGACAAGCTCCGAGCAGGGGAGACCCCATTCGTCCGGTGTCCTGCCGCTGCCGGGCGACCTTCTTGTGCGCCTTGGCGCGCAGATGCTTCGCCTCGCGGTAGCCCTTCGACGCAGCCTGCCCCCTGGCTGGTCTGCGGCGGGCCGTCATCCGGTCGTACCGGGTCAGCTTCGCCCGGGCCTTCCTGCCGTGTTCGGGGTGGGGCAAATCGTGGGCGTCCGGCGTGGTGGTGGCGGTCTCCTTCACACCCCAGTCGATCCCGATCACCCGGCCGGTCTGCGGCAGCGGCCGGACTTCGGCGGGGACGACGAACGAGGCGTACCAGTGGCCGAGTCCTCGCAGCGGCTCTGCGGGCGCTCCGCGCCCCAGGAGACCGCACACGGCGACGCCCCACACGGCCGTCACGGGACGCGATTCCTCCCCGGCGTGAACGCCGGAACATCCTCGCAAGAGTCAGGTGAACGCGTGTCGGCGGCGCCGTTCCTGTCCCGCTCCGGCGTGCTCGGCCGGGCAGGTCCTAACCGGTGAGCACGCCGTCCAGGAACGGCTCGATGGCGGCGCGCCACGCCTCGGGCTGGTCGTAGTGCACGAGATGGCCGGCGTCGGCGACCTCCGCGTACTGGCCGCGCGGCAGGACCCGGACCATCTCCTGGGACTCCGCCCGGCCGAGTTCGCCGTCGAGTCCCCGTACGACCAGGGCGGGGCACCGGACCTGGGCGAGCTCCTCCCAGTGGGCGTCGTACACCCATGTCTGGCGGGACTTGAGCATCTGTTCCGGTTCGAAGACCGGGCGCCAGCCGTCGGACGACTCGTGCATCACCTCGGCGTAGAACTCGCCGCGGGAGGGATTGCGGCGCTCCACCCAGGGGTCGTCCTCGCCGAACCACTTCCGTACGTCGGCGAGCGTGGCGAAGGGGACGGGCCAGGCCTTGAACCAGTCCTCCCACTCGCGCTGCGAGGCGGCACCCAGTGCCGAGGCCCGCATGTCGCAGATGATCAGGGCGCGGACGAGATCGGGGCGTTTGGCGGCGAGCTGCCAGCCGGTCAACGCGCCCATCGCATGGCCGATGAGGACGGCCGGTCCGAGACCGAGCTGGTCGAGGGCGGCTTCGGCGTCCTCGACATAGACCTCACGGGTGTACTCGGCCTCCGGGGCCTTGTCGCTCTGGCCGTGTCCTCGCTGGTCGAGGGCGATGGCTCGGTGCCGCTCGGAGAGCCAGCGGGCGGTGGACGCCCAGTGCGAGGCGCGGCCCATGAGACCGTGCAGTAACAGCACGCCGGGTGCCTCGGAGGCCCTTGGCGGGTCGCTCTTGGGAGGATCGGCGAACTCCCAGGCAGCGAGGCGTACGCCGCCCGCTCCCGTCACGTCGATGCGCCGCACCATCGGTAATGGCACCCCCCTAGCTCGCTCGGACCGACCCGCTCCCGCACGTGCCGGCCGGTCCACTCGTACCGCTTCCTGCCGCTGTTCCTGCCGTGTTGCCCGGTGTCCCTATGTGTACTCCCGCCACATCGCCACGTTATCGAATGGGGTTTCGAAACTGGCCCTTCCCGCCGCAACACCCCTCGTTCGAGTGACCACCCGCAAGGATTGATCGCCGCCCCCGCGGGGAGATCTTCTGCGGGAGGCGGACCGCTCGGGGAAAACGGTCCGAGGGGAATGACCCTGGGAGCTCGGGGCTCCGGGTCAGCACAGGGGAGGACAGGCCCCGGCGCCGGATGGCGCCGGGGCCCTCTCCACATCTGCGGCACATCCTTACGCCCCCTCCCCGACCGCGCACCATCGCTCTCGGACACGGTCAAGAGCCCTCAGGTCATATGCCTCACGCGACAGCCTCGCACGCAAACGGTCCGGGCGCTGCGATTCCGCACACTGAATCTTCGTATCGACCAGGTCGCGAAAACATCACAACTGCCTCTGCTGTCACAGCAGTTGACACACCCGGGGTGCGGCGGACCGCGTGCGCCCCACGGTGTCCGGCGAGCGCCCGGACGCCGACGTGGAGGTCAGCGACCGCTGACCCCTCGGCCGGCGCCCGGGAGCTGCCCCTCGCGGGCACCGGAAGCGCGGATGGAGAAAAAAGCCGAGATCCGGAACCTCGGATACCGGAACCATGGATACCGGAGGCCCGGACACCGGACGCCCGGGACCGGGAGCGCGGACACCGGAACAGCGCATACCGGAGGCCCGGATACCGGAAGCATCGCTACCGGTACGCCCGCCGACGGTGTCAGCGCTTGGCGACGAACACATGGGAGGCAACGTCGGCCTCCAGCTCCGCGGCCTCGCCGCCACTGCCCACGAGGACCCCGCCGGCCGACTCGGTCACGCTGACCACGGAACCGGGCTGCACGCCCGCCCGCCGCAGCGTGTACATCAGCTGCGCGTCCGTCTGGATGGGCTCACCGATCCGCCGTACGACCACGGTCTTGCCGTCCAGACCCGGGTCCAGCTCGGCCAGCGACACCATGCCCTCGTCCAGGAACGGGTCCGCGCCGTCCTTCTCGCCCAGCTCCTCCAGGCCCGGGATCGGGTTTCCGTACGGCGACTCGGTCGGGTGGCGCAGCAGCTCCAGCACGCGCCGCTCCACCGCCTCGCTCATCACGTGCTCCCAGCGGCAGGCCTCCGCGTGCACCTGCTCCCACTCCAGACCGATCACGTCGACGAGCAGACACTCGGCGAGGCGGTGCTTGCGCATGACGCGCGTGGCCAGCCGCCGTCCCTCGTCGGTGAGCTCCAGATGCCGGTCGCTTGCCACCGCGACCAGACCGTCGCGCTCCATCCTCGCCACGGTCTGGCTCACCGTCGGGCCACTCTGGTCGAGCCGCTCCGCGATCCGGGCGCGCATGGGGACAACGCCTTCCTCCTCCAGCTCGAGGATGGTGCGGAGATACATCTCCGTGGTGTCGATCAGTCCGGACATTCGTGCCCCTCGATTAGCTCTGCCGGAGACTCGATGGCCCACCGGCGTGTGCGCTGGCCCTGAACTCAATTCTGACGCATAGCACTGACAACCGTGCCTCGCCGTTGAAACCGCTTGGTGCCCAATGCCCTGGAATCCGTGGGGGCGACGGACCCGGCCGGCCCGCGCGCGCCCCGGCGGCCGTGCTCGGCAGCGCCCCCGAAGGCCGTATTGACAGGGCACTGGTCCAGACCGCAACGTGATCCGCGACACGACGGGAGTACGGCCGCACCGGGGCGACCCGTTCAGCCGCCCACCCGCCCTGCGCCGATCCGACGCCGACGAGACGTCCAAGCCGACGAGACTTCTAAGGGGCTTCGCCGATGAGCGACAGCAAGCTGGCCGGGCAGTTCTTCGACGCCGCGATCGGCCTGCTGCGGCAGGTACGGGACGAGGACGCCGGGGAGATCGAGGCGGCCGGGACCCTGATCGCCGACACCGTCGTCGACGGCGGCCGGCTCTTCGCCTTCGGCGCCGGGCACTCCTCGCTGGCCGCGCAGGACATCGTCTACCGCGCGGGCGGCCTCGCCCTGATGAACCTGCTCGCCGTGCCGGGCGTGGTGGGCGTCGACGTCATGCCCGCGACGCTGGGCTCCGCCCTGGAGCGGGTCGACGGTCTGGCCGCCGCGGTCCTCGACTGCAGCCCGCTGCGTTCCGGCGACCTGCTGGTGATCATCTCGCTCTCCGGCCGCAACGCGCTCCCCGTGGAGATGGCCATGAACGCCCGCGCCCTGGGGGTCAAGGTCATCGGCGTCACCTCCGTCGCCTACGCCACCGAGACGACGTCCCGGCACGTGTCGGGCACCTACCTGAAGGACCACTGCGACCTCGTCCTCGACTCGCGGATCCCGGTCGGCGACGCGGAGCTCACCATGGACTCCATCGAGGCACCCTTCGCCCCCGCCTCGACCGTCGTCACCTCGGCCCTGCTCCAGGCCGTGATGGCCACCGCCGCCGGAGCCCTCGCGGACCGCGGCATCGAACCGCCCCTGCTCCGCTCGGGCAACGTCGACGGCGGCCACGAGTGGAACGGACGGGTCATGACGGAGTACGGGGACCGGATCTTCTACCGGCGCTGAGGGGCTCTTCCGTCTGCCGGCGCCGAGGGGACAGGGCGCCGGCGGACACGACGCCGACGGGGCTCCGAAGGCGTCCTCAGGCCTTCCTGGTCAGCTCCTCCAGGTCCAGGGCCATCGCGATCCGTACGGCCACGTCCTCCGCGTACATCGCGTCCGCGCGCTCGAACCGGTTGCGGCCCGCGCTCCGCAGGAAGGTCACGACTCCCAGCGTCCGCCCGCGGCTGCGCAGCACCGCGCACAGGGCGTGCACGGAGTCCCGCGGCCACTGCCGGGCGAGCGCCCACTCGCGTGCCTGCTCGGCGTCGGCGGCGGCCGCGTCGGCCCGTACCGATCCGGCGCGTTCCACGCACTGGAGCGCGGGGTGCCCCTCCCCGTAGCGCAGGGGCAGTCCGGCCTTCCCGGTGATGAGGCTCGGTCCGGGCGACCCGGCGGGGGTGGCGACGGTCCGGACGAGCCGCACGGGCCTCTCCCCGTCCGCGATCCGGCCCCCGGCCACCCGGTCGACCAGGGCGTGGTCGGCGAAGCCCGCCAGGGCGAAGTCGAGGTGGACGGTGGCGGCCTCGCCAGGGTCCTCGCACTCGGCCGCGGCCCGCGCGGCGCGATGCAGCTGGTTGGCGCGGAAGCGCAGCAGCGCCGCCTCCTGCTCGGTCTGCTTGGCCTCGGTCACGTCCTGGAAGAGCCAGCCGACGCCGAGCGGTACGGGTTCCTCCGCGAGCGGCGAGGCGAGCCGCAGGAAGCCGCTCAGCCAGCAGCGCCGCTTCTCGCCCTCCGGTGTGCGGACGCTCACCCACATCTCCGCGGGTGCCGGCGGCGCGCCTTCGGACAGGACGTGCGTGAGGGCGCTCTCCAGTTCCTCGACGCCCTGGGAGAGCAGCTCTCCCAGAGGCCGGCCGAGGACGGAGGTGCGGCCGGTCCCGAGGGCCTGTGCGGCGTGCGCGTTGACCACGGCGGGCCGCAGGTCCGCGTCGACCAGGACCACGCCCCAGCCGGCGTCCTCGAAGAGCGCCTCGCTCAGGGCGATGGACCGTTCCAGGTCGATCTGTGTGTGCACCTCGCTGAAGGCGCAGTACACCCCGGCGGGCTTGCCGTCCGGTCCGCGGACGGCGGCGGACTGGGTGCGGACGAGCACCCGGCCGCCGTCCTTGGTGAGAAGCGCGAACTCATGCACCTGGCGGCCGGGGGCCTCCATGGCGGACATCAGCCGGGCCTCGACCTCCTCGGCGTCCGCGGTCCGCACGGCCCAGCCGGCGAATCCGCGCCGCCCCACGGCCTCGGCCGTCGTCCACCCGAGAATGCGCTCGGCCTCGCGGTTCCAGTGCGTGAGGACGCCGTCGGCGTCGAAGGCGCACAAGGCCGCGTCCATGCCGTCCAGCAGGGCGGCAAGCAGATCCGAGCCGTCCCGCTCGGGCTCGTCCGGCCCCAGCTCGTCGGTGGTCCCACTACGCCGGGAAGCACTCACCTGGACCCCCTGCAGGCTGCGTCCGCGTGTACGGCGCGACAGTTCACTCGCTCGTCACTATTCAACTCGAACGTGACCCAGCCCACACCTCGTTCCCCGAAGATGGGAAGAAATCGCTGTACGCCGGATTTCCGCACCGCCCGCCCCGGAGGCCCCCGTCCGGTACTTCTCCGTGAATCGCTTCCCGGTAAATCGCTTGAGGCTCCTCGGATGTCTTCCTAGAGTGCTGCCCACGTAGGAGAGGAGGTGGTTCGGCTCATGACGGAAACCCGGACATACGAGGTGGCTGCGGGCTAGCGGCCCGTTGTCGGACTCGGTTCGGCGCCGGACCAGCATGTGTGATGTGCATGCAGCCGGCCCAATCCAACGCAGTCACCCGACCCGCGAGCTCGCCGGTGCGTCCGGCCGGCCCCATCGCCGCCAGGCGGAGGGACCCGAGCTCGCGGGTCGTCTGCGTTCGGCCCCGGGGAGCGTTCGGCCCGGGGAGCGTTCGACCCGGATGAGCGGTCGGCCCTGATGGGCGTTCGACGGGAGTGATCCAGGTCACAGGTGGATCGCGGGGACGGCAGTACGCTGTGGCCATGCCTCCGATGCTCGTTCGACGCCGCCACGTGGACTACGTGCGCGTCACGAGCATGGGCTGTCGGCGCTCCGCCTGACCCAGCCCCTTCGCACGTTCACCCGACACCCGTTGGCCCCCGCCCCATCCCTGGCGGCCGCCCGGGCACCCGTACACCCCGCGGACGCATCTCATGACGACTGACATGTCTTCCACGCCTGCCCCGACCGGGCGGAGCATCCCCTCGTACCAGCAGCTTCCGATCATCGATCTCTCCGCGGCCGACCGCGGCCCCCAGGCACGGGCGCTGCTGCACGCGCAGTTGCACAGCGCCGCCCACGACGTGGGGTTCTTCCAGCTCATCGGGCACGGCGTGAGCGAGGCCGAGACCGGCGCGCTGCTGCGGGCCATGCACCGGTTCTTCGCGCTCCCCGAGGCCGACCGGCTGGCCATCGACAACCTCGGCTCGCCGCACTTCCGCGGGTACACACGGACGGGTGACGAGCGGACCGGCGGCAGCCGGGACTGGCGGGACCAGCTCGACATAGGCGCCGAGCGGCCCGCGCGGACACCCGGTCCCGGTGAGCCCGCGTACTGGTGGCTCCAGGGGCCGAACCAGTGGCCGGCCGCGCTGCCGGAGCTGCGGACGGCGGCGCTGGTCTGGATCGAGCGGCTGAGCGCGGTCGCCGCGCGGCTGCTGCGCGAGCTGCTGACCGCCATCGGGGCGCCGGCGGGCTTCTACGACCCGGTCTTCGGCGAGCGGGCGCATCCGCACCTGAAGCTGGTGCGGTATCCGGGGAGCGCGGGCGACGGCGCCGACCAGGGCGTGGGCGCGCACAAGGACTACGGGTTCCTGACGCTGCTGCTCCAGGATCAGGTCGGCGGCCTTCAGGTGCAGCGCGAGGACGGCCGCTTCCACGACGTGCCGCCGCTGCCGGGCGCCTTCGTGGTCAACCTGGGCGAGCTCCTGGAGGTCGCGACCAACGGGTATCTCGTGGCGACCAACCACCGGGTGGTGAGCCCGGCCGGGGCCACCGAGCGGTTCTCGGTGCCGTTCTTCTACAACCCGCGCCTCGACGCCCGGATCGAGCCGCTGCCCTTCCCGCACGCGTCGGCCGCGCCCGGCGTCACCGACGATCCGTCGAATCCGCTGTTCGCGGAGTACGGCTTCAACGAGCTGAAGGGCAAGCTGCGGGCGCACCCGCTCGTCGCCGCCCGCCACCACGCGGAGCTGCTCACTCCCGCGTGATGACCGGCGGCGGGCGCGGGTCGGTGCGCGGGGTCAGCGCGCGATGCCCCCGTAGCCCTCGATCTCCTGTGGGCTCCGCGAGCCGGGGCCCACGTAGTGCGCGGAGGGGCGCACCAGGCGGCCCGTGCGCTTCTGCTCCAGGATGTGCGCCGACCAGCCCGCGGTACGGGCACACGTGAACATGGACGTGAACATGTGCGCCGGGACCTCGGCGAAGTCGAGGACGATGGCCGCCCAGAACTCGACGTTCGTCGCGAGGACACGGTCCGGGCGGCGGGCGTGGAGCTCGGCGAGGGCGGCCTTCTCCAGGGCCTCGGCGATCTCGAAGCGGGGGGCGCCCAGCTCACGCGCGGTGCGGCGCAGCACCCGCGCGCGCGGGTCCTCGGCGCGGTACACGCGGTGACCGAAGCCCATCAGGCGTTCGCCCTTGTCGAGGGCGTGCCGGACGTAGGCGTCGGCGTCCCCTGTGCGCTCGATCTCCTCGATCATGCCGAGGACGCGGGAGGGGGCGCCGCCGTGCAGCGGACCCGACATGGCTCCCACGGCGCCGGAGAGCGCGGCGGCGACGTCCGCGCCCGTCGAGGCGATCACGCGCGCGGTGAAGGTGGAGGCGTTCATGCCGTGCTCGGCGGCCGAGGTCCAGTAGGCGTCGACGGCGGCGACGTGCTTGGGGTCGGGCTCGCCGCGCCAGCGGATCATGAACCGCTCGACGACGGAGTGGGCCTTGTCGATCTCGTTCTGCGGGACCATCGGCAGGCCCTGGCCGCGGGCGGACTGGGCGACGTACGACAGGGCCATGACGGCGGCGCGGGCGAGGTCGTCGCGGGCCTGCTGCTCGTCGATGTCGAGGAGGGGTTTGAGGCCCCAGACGGGGGCGAGCATGGCGAGCGCGGACTGCACGTCGACGCGGATGTCGCCGGAGTGGACGGGGATCGGGAACGGCTCGGCGGGCGGCAGGCCGGGGTTGAAGGCGCCGTCGACGAGGAGTCCCCAGACGTTGCCGAAGGAGACATGGCCGACCAGGTCCTCGATGTCGACGCCCCGGTACCGGAGAGCGCCGCCCTCCTTATCCGGTTCGGCGATCTCCGTCTCGAACGCGACGACTCCTTCGAGTCCGGGTACGAAGTCGGACATCAGGCGGCTCCTCGTGATGTGTACGACGGATGGTGTTGTGGGGGGGTGTGCCTGCCCCTGTGCCCTTGTCCGGGCGACGGTCGACAATGTGCGGTCCGCGCACCGGTTCCACGGTCGTTCACGAAGACTCCCGAATGCTCTTCGAACAGTCTTCGCCGACTCGCGGTCCGAAAGCGGTCACCCCGGTGATGCCCCGTACGGCTGGTCCTCCAACCGGAACGGCACCAGCACGATATCTCCGAGTGCCACCTTTGGGGAGAGTACGCGGCACTGAGTGCCATTGCGTGATGAAGCACACCGCCCCCGGGAACAGGCCCGGATACGGCAGGATGACGGCGTGAACGATCGTTTCCCGGACGAATCCACGACAGAGCCCCTCATCCAGCGCGCGGCCGCGGCCGCCGAGGCCGCCGACGAGGAAATCGCCGCCGACCCGGCCGCCATGCGGGCGCACTACCGCGCCGAGGGCCTCGACGAGGGCGATCTCGCCGCGCACCCCATGGAGCAGTTCTCCCGCTGGTTCAAGCAGGCGGCGCAGGCCGCGGTGCACGGTTTCGTGCACGAGCCGAACGCGATGGTCGTCTCCACGGCGGACGCCGAGGGCCGGCCCAGCTCGCGCACGGTGCTGCTCAAGCAGTACGACGAGCAGGGCTTCGTCTTCTACACCAACTACGACTCGCGCAAGGCCGAGGAGCTGGCCCGGAACCCGTTCATCTCGCTGCTCTTCCCGTGGCACCCGATGGCCCGCCAGGTGATCGTCACCGGGACGGCGCGGCGCACCGGCCGGGACGAGACCGCCGCGTACTTCCGCACCCGCCCGCACGGCTCCCAGCTGGGCGCCTGGGCGAGCACGCAGTCCACGGTCATCTCCTCGCGCACCGAGCTGGACGTCTCGTACGCCGAGTTGAGCGCCCGCTACCCGGAGGGCGAGCAGGTACCGGTGCCGCCGCACTGGGGCGGTTTCCGGATCGCCCCGCAGGCGGTCGAGTTCTGGCAGGGCCGCGAGAACCGCCTCCACGACCGGCTCCGCTACGTGGCAGAGCCCGACGGAAGCTGGCGGATCGAGCGCCTGAGCCCCTGACCGGCGGGCAAGGGCGGAACACCCCGCCGCTCAGCCCAGCGCCTCCTCCACGATCGCCCCCCACTGCGCCACGACCCGCTCACGGCGTGCGGCGTCGTCGGTGAGCAGGTTCGCGAGGCCGAGGCCGCGCGCCATGTCGAGCAGGCCCTGCACCGTCTCGCGCACCCCGGGCCGGGATTCGTCCGCGCCCAGCAGGTCCACCGCGATGCGGTGGCTCTCGCGGCCGACGCGGGCTTCGAGCTCGGTCACGCGGGAACGGAGCTGGTCCTCGTTCGAGGCCGCGACCCACAGGTGGAGGGCGGCGCGGAACAGCGGCCCGGTGTAGAGGCCGACGAGCGCGGCGACGACAACACGCCGGTCGGCGGGGCCGTCGGGGAAGAGATCGCGCAGGGCGGAGGAGCGTTCCTCGGCGACGTACTCGACCGCCGCCGTGAAGAGGTCCTCACGGGTGGGGAAGTGGTGCTGGGCGGCGCCCCGGGACACACCGGCGCGCTCGGCGACGACGGAGACCGTGGAGCCCGCCCAGCCGTGTTCGGCGAGGCAGGCCACGGCGGCGGCCAGGAGCCGCTGCCGGGTGGCCCGGCTGCGGTCCTGTTTTGGGACGTGCGGAGTACGTGCCGCGTGTTCCGTCGTGCTCACACCACCCATGCGGGATCCCGTCGTTCGAGGAAGGCCGTCATCCCCTCGCGGGCCTGCGCGGAGGAGAACAGCCGGGCCGAGAGAGCGGTCAGGTCCGCCGCGTCCCGGTCGAAGGCCTCCAGCACCTTAGCCGTGAGCAGCGCTTTCGTCTCGGCGAGGGCTTCGGGGGCCGCTCTGCGCAGCCCGTCCAGAACGGGCGCGAGTACGGCGTCCACGTCGTCGCCGGCCGCCGTCAGGAGCCCGGTGCGGACCGCCTCCGCGGCGTCGAAACGCTCGCCGGTGAGGTAGTAGCGGGTGAGTGCGCGCGGGTCGGCGCGGGGCAGCAGCGGCAGCGAGATGACGGCGGGGGCGACCCCGATGCGTACCTCGGTGAAGGCGAAGCTCGCCGCCGGGCCGGCCACCGCGATGTCGCAGGCCCCGAGCAGGCCGAGGCCGCCCGCCCGGACGTGCCCCTCCACCCGGGCCACGACGGGCTTGCCCAGCTCGACGGTCCGCCGCAGCAGGCCGACGAAGGCCTCCGGTGGCGGGGGGTCGCGCAGGTCGGCGCCCGCGCAGAAGGTGTTCCCGGTGTGGGTCAGGACGACCGCGCGTACGTCGGCGTCCTTGCCGCAGCGGTTGAGCGCGTCGGCGAGCTCGCCCACGAGCACCGCCGACAGGGCGTTGCGGGTGTCCGGCGAGTCCAGGGTGAGGGTGGTGACGGCGCGCTCGTGCGACGCGTGGACGACGGTCATGACAGGCCTCGCAGTTCGCGGCGCAGGATCTTCCCGGAGACCGCCCTCGGGATCGCGTCGATGAAGGTGACGAGACGGACCCGCTTGTACGGGGCGACGCGCTCGGCGACGTGCATCATCACCTCTCCCTCGGTGAGGTCGGCGGCGGAGGGCTGGCGCACCACGAAGGCGTGCGGGACCTCGTTGTGGTCCTCGTTGTAGGCCCCGATGACGGCGGCGTCGGCGATGCCGGGGTGGGTGAGCAGCAGGGCCTCCAGTTCGGCCGGGGCGACCTGGAAGCCCTTGTACTTGATGAGTTCCTTGACCCGGTCCACGACGAACAGCCAGCCGTCCGCGTCCACATGACCGACGTCGCCGGTGTGCAGCCAGCCGTCCGGGTCGATCATCGCGGCGGTCGCGTCGGGGCGGCCCAGATAGCCCTTCATGACCTGGGGACCCCGGACGACGATCTCGCCGGCCTCTCCGACACCGAGGTCCTTGTCCGGGTCGTCGAGGGAGACGATGCGCATCTCGGTGCCCGAGACCAGCTTGCCGACCGTCCCCGGGGGCGGGTTCACGGCGTCCAGCGGGACGACGTGCGTGCCGGGCGACAGCTCCGTCATGCCGTACGCCTGGCCCACCGGCGGCAGCCCCAGCCGGGCCGAACAGGCGGCCGCCAGCGCGGCGTCCAGGGGTGCGGCAGAGCAGACGATGTACTCCAGGGACGACAGGTCGTACTCCGCGACGGCCGGGTGCTTGGCGAGCGCGAGGACGATCGGCGGCGCCACGTACAGGCCGGTGATGCGGTGCTCCTGGATGGCGCCCAGGAACGTGTCGAGGTCGAAGCGGGGCAGCACCACGACGGTGGCGCCCTCCCGCAGGGGCGCGTTCATCAGGGCCGTCAGCCCGTAGATGTGGAAGAACGGCAGCACGGCGAGGATGCGGTCGCTCGGGTTCATCGGCATGGCCGGCGCGAGCTGGGCGAGGTTGGTGGCTATGGAGCGGTGGGTGAGCATCACGCCCTTGGGGACGCCGGTGGTGCCCGAGGAGTACGGGAGCGCCGCCACGTCCTGAACGGGGTCGATGTCGACCTGCGGTTCGGGCGCGGTGCTGCCCAGCAGGTCGGCCAGCGACCGGTGCCCCGGTGCCGGGTCGCACACGAAGATCTCCCGTACACCGCCCGCGAGTTCGGCGGCCTGCCGGGCCGCCTCCAGCAGGGGTGAGACGGTCACGATCCAGCGGGCCGACGAGTCCCGAAGCTGTTTGGCGAACTCCTCCGGCGTGGCGAGCGGGTGCACGGTCGTGACCGACGCCCCCGCCCGCGTGGCCCCGTAGAAGACCGCCGGGAAAGCGATGGTGTTGGGGCTGTGCAGGGCGAGCACATCGCCCTTGCGCAGCCCCGCGTCGGCGAACGCGGCGGCCAGCCGGCGGTGGTACTGGTCGAGTTGGCCGTAGGTGAGCGTGGTGCCGTCGACGCCGTCGATGAGCGCGGGCGTCTCACCGCGCTCGGCGGCGTGGCCCAGGACGGCGTCGTGGATGGGTTCCTCGACGGCCGGTACATCTGCGTACTCGCTGCGGAACACGGTTTCTCCTAGAGCGCTCAGTACGACTTGGGCAGGCCCAGGGTCTGGTGGGAGACGTAGTTGAGAATCATCTCCCTGCTGACCGGTGCGATACGAGACACGCGCGCCGCCGTAATCAGGGAGGCGAGGCCGAACTCCCGCGTGAGGCCGTTGCCCCCGAGGGTGTGCACCGCCTGGTCGACGGCCCGCACACAGGCCTCTCCGGCCGCGTACTTGGCCATGTTGGCCGCCTCCCCCGCCCCGATGTCGTCCCCCGAGTCGTACAGGAACGCCGCCTTCTGCATCATCAGCCGGGCCAGTTCGAGTTCGATGTGGGCCTGCGCCAGAGGGTGGGCGATGGCCTGGTGGGCGCCGATCGGCGCCTTCCAGACGGTACGGTCGCGCGCGTACTCGACGGCCCTGGCGAGCGCGAAGCGGCCCATGCCGATCGCGAACGCGGCCGTCATCACCCGCTCCGGGTTGAGCCCGGCGAACAGTTGCAGCAGTCCCGCGTCCTCGTCGCCGACGAGCGCGTCGGCCGGCAGCCGCACCTCGTCCAGGGTGAGCTCGAACTGCTTCTCGGCACTGGCCAGTTCCATGTCGATCTGCCGCCGCCCGAATCCCTCGGTGTCGCGCGGGACGATGAACAGGCAGGGCTTGAGACTGCCGGTGCGCGCGTCCTCCGTGCGGCCCACGATGAGCGTCGCGTCGGCGATGTCGACGCCGGAGATGAACACCTTGCGACCGTTCAGGACCCAGTCGGTGCCGTCGCGGCGGGCCGTCGTGGTGATCCGGTGCGAGTTGGAGCCGGCGTCCGGCTCGGTGATGCCGAACGCCATGGTGCGGGTGCCGTCCGAAAGGCCCGGCAGCCACTGCCGCTTCTGCTCCTCGGTGCCGAAGCGGGCGATGACCGTGCCGCAGATGGCGGGCGAGACGACGAGCATCAGCAGCGGGCAGCCCGCCGCGCCCAACTCCTCCAGCACGATGGACAGTTCCGCGATGCCGCCGCCTCCGCCGCCGTACTCCTCCGGGAGGTTCACCCCGAGGTAGCCGAGCTTGCCCGCCTCGGACCAGAGCTCGTCGGGGTGGCCGCCCTCGGCGACGACCTTGGTGAGGTACTCGCGGCCGTAGCGCTTGCCGAGAGCGGCGACCGCGGAACGGAGCGCCTTGTGTTCGTCGGTCTCTGTGACAGGGCTCATGACGGCTCCTCGGTACGGAGGTTCAGTACGGAAATTGCGGCCTGTACGTAGCTGTTCGCGCCCGCGCGGCGGACAACCGCGCGGTGGTGCGGCCCGGCGCCCCGGAGGTCCAGCGGTCCGGCGGTGGGGCTGTGGGGCCGTCCGACGGTCCGTTGGCCGGCGGTCCGTCGGCGGGGCGTGCTGTCACCGGGTGTCGTCGCCCGGAGCGTCCCCCGGCGCCGTCTCCTCCCGCACGACGGCCAGCAGCGCGCCCACCTCCACCTGCTGCCCGACGACGGCGTGCAGGGCGCTGAGCGTCCCCGCCGTCGGCGCGGAGATCCTGTGCTCCATCTTCATCGCCTCCAGCCACAGCAGGGGCTCTCCGGCCCGCACGGCGGCGCCCTCGGCCAGTCCCTCGGCCACCCGGACCACGGTGCCGGGCATCGGCGCGAGCAGCGAACCCGGAGCCCGGTCCGCGGCCGGATCGGGGAAGCGGGGGAGCTCGGTCAGCGCGGTGGCGTTCACGAAGACCTGGCCGTCGGCGTACCGCGTGACCTCGAACGTCCGCCGCACACCGGCCACTTCGAGGACGACACGGCCCGCGTCGGCGTGCACCACACGCACCCCGTCGGCCGCGAGTCCCTCACGCGTGTGCCGGTAGCAGGCCTCGTGCTCCTCGCCGTGCATCCGGTAGCGCTTGGTCTGCGGCTGCGACGCCAGGTTCCGCCAGCCGCCGAACCTCGACCGGCCGTGCGCGTCGGCCAGGGCGGCGGCCAGCGGGGCGTACGGGTCCGGGGCCGGCTCGGTCAGCGCGGCGAGGTGACGGTCGTAGAACCCCGTGTCCATCCGGGCTCCGGTGAACTCCTCGTGCCGCAGCGACCGTACGAGGAGGTCCCGGTTGGTGACCGGGCCGTGGACCGTGGCCCGCTCCAGGGCGCCGGCCAGTTTCCGCACGGCCTCCGCGCGCGTGGCTCCGTGCGCGACGACCTTCGCGAGCATCGGGTCGTAGTGGACGGAGACGGAGTCCCCGTCGGTGAACCCCGTGTCCAGGCGGACCCCGTCCGGGACGGCGATCCGGTGCAGGGTGCCCGTCTGCGGCGCCCACGCGCCCGCCGGGTCCTCCGCGTACAGCCGGGCCTCCACCGCGTGGCCCCGCGCGGGCGGAGGCTCGCTCTCCAGCCGCTCCCCCTCCGCGACCCGGAGCTGCAGGGCCACCAGGTCGACCCCGAACACCGCCTCCGTCACCGGGTGTTCGACCTGGAGGCGGGTGTTCATCTCCAGGAAGTGGGCGGTGCCGTCGGCGACCAGGAACTCGACCGTGCCGGCGCCGACATAGTCGACGGCGCGCGCGGCACGCACCGACAACTCGTACAGCGTGTGCGTGAGTTCGTCCCCGAGACCGGGAGCCGGCGCCTCCTCGATGACCTTCTGGTGGCGCCGCTGGAGGGAACAGTCACGCGTGCCCAGCGGCCAGACCGTGCCGTGCGCGTCGGCCAGGATCTGCACCTCGACGTGCCGGCCGCCCTCGACGTACGGCTCGACGAACACCTCCCCGTCCCCGAAGGCACTCAGCGCCTCCGCGCGGGCCGCCTCCAACTCGGCTTCCAGATCCGCCAGTTCGCGGACGATCCGCATGCCGCGCCCGCCGCCGCCCGCGGCGGCCTTGACCAGCACCGGCAGGTCCCCGGCGGTGACCCGCTCCAGGGGCGCGAGTCCCATCAGCTTCTTCGCCCGGGTCTTGGAGGCCATCGCCTCGATCGCCTCGGGCGACGGACCGACCCACACGAGCCCCGCGTCGATCACCGCCCGCGCGAAACCGGCGTTCTCCGACAGGAACCCGTACCCCGGGTGCACCGCGTCCGCGCCCGCGTCGAGCGCGGCCCGCACGATCAGATCGCCCCGCAGATACGTCTCCGAAGGCGTCGCGCCCGGCAACCGCACCGCCGCGTCCGCCACCCGCGCGTGCAGGGCGTTCTCATCGGCGTCCGAATAGACCGCGACGGTGCGCACCCCCGCCTCGCGGCAGGTACGGAAGACCCGGCAGGCGATCTCGCCCCGGTTGGCGACCAGCAGACTCGAAATCACGTGATTCCTCACATCCGGAAGACGCCGAAGCCACCGCGCGCGCCCTCGAAGGGCGCCGTGTGGATCGCGGACAGGCACAGGCCGAGGACGGTGCGGGTGTCGCGCGGGTCGATGACCCCGTCGTCGTACAGCCGCCCGGACAGGAACATCGGCAGCGACTCGGACTCGATCTGCTGCTCCACCATGGCGCGCAGCGCCGCGTCGGCGTCGTCGTCGTACGGGTGCCCCTTCGCGGCGGCCGACTGCCGGGCGACGATCGACAGGACGCCCGCGAGCTGCTGCGGGCCCATCACGGCCGACTTGGCGCTGGGCCACGCGAACAGGAACCGCGGGTCGTAGGCGCGCCCGCACATCCCGTAGTGGCCGGCCCCGTAGGAGGCGCCCATCAGCACCGACAGATGCGGGACCCGCGAGTTGCTCACCGCGTTGATCATCATCGCGCCGTGCTTGATGATGCCGCCCTGCTCGTACTCCTTGCCGACCATGTAGCCGGTGGTGTTGTGCAGGAAGAGCAGCGGGATGTCGCGCTGGTTGGCCAGCTGGATGAACTGGGCGGCCTTCTGGGACTCGGCGCTGAACAGCACGCCCTGGGCGTTGGCGAGGATGCCGACCGG
Source organism: Streptomyces sp. NPDC026500 (assembly GCF_055567635.1). NCBI lineage: Bacteria > Bacillati > Actinomycetota > Actinomycetes > Kitasatosporales > Streptomycetaceae > Streptomyces > Streptomyces sp. NPDC026500. The sequence continues at coordinate 141,851 of NZ_JBVHQB010000012.1, forward strand.
ATAGCCGTGCAGGCTCGCCCAGCCGGTGGTCAGGCTCGTCCCGTAGAGCGGTTTGAACTCGTCGAAGTCCGAACCGTCGACGATACGGGCGATCACCTCGCGCGGATCGAACGGCTGCTTGAGATCCCCCGGAACGATCCCCAGGAGCTCGTCCTCGTCGTACTTGGGGGGCACCGCCGGACCCGGATCGCCGTACGCCTTGCGGTGGTTCAGCCGGGCGACGACCCGCCGGGCCTGCCGGAGCGCGTCCTGCTCGTCGACGGCGAAGTAGTCCGCGAGTCCCGACACGCGCGCGTGCATCTCGGCACCGCCCAGCGACTCGTCGTCGCTCTCCTCGCCCGTGGCCATCTTCACGAGGGGCGGCCCGCCGAGAAAGACCTTCGCCTTCTCCTTGACCATGATCACGTGGTCGGACATTCCGGGGACGTACGCGCCTCCGGCCGTCGAGTTGCCGAAGACCACGGCCACCGTGGGGATTCCGGCCGCCGACAACCGGGTGAGGTCACGGAAGATCGCGCCCCCGGGGATGAAGATCTCCTTCTGCGAGGGCAGATCCGCACCGCCCGACTCGACCAGGCTGATACAGGGCAGCCGGTTCGCGAGGGCGATGTCGTTCGCCCGCAGCGCCTTCTTCAGGCTCCAGGGGTTGCTGGCGCCGCCGCGCACGGTCGGGTCGTTCGCCGTGATCAGGCATTCGACCCCCTCGACCACGCCGATACCGGTGACGAGCGAGGCGCCCACCGCGTAGTCGCTGCCCCAGGCCGCGAGCGGCGACAGCTCCAGGAAGGGCGTGTCGGGGTCGAGCAGCAGCTCGATCCGCTCCCGGGCCAGGAGCTTGCCGCGCTTGCGGTGCCGGGCGACGTACTTCTCGCCGCCGCCCGCGAGCGCCTTGGCGTGCTCGGACTCCAGGTCCGCGAGCTTGCCGAGCATGGCCTCGCGGTGGGCCGCGTACTCGGGACTCCTGAGGTCGAGCGCGGAGGAAAGCACGGTCACAGCAGGGCCTCCGGAATATCGAGGTGACGGGAGCGGAGCCATTCGCCGAGGGCCTTGGCCTGGGGGTCGAAACGGGCCTGGGAGGCGACGCCCTCGCCGAGGATCCCCTCGACCACGAAGTTCAGCGCGCGCAGATTGGGCAGGACGTGCCGGACCACGTTCAGATCACGGCTCTCCGGCAGCAGACTCCGGAAGGTTTCCGTCGTCAGGTGATGGGCCAGCCACCGCCAGGCGTCGTCCGTACGCGCCCAGACACCGACATTCGCGTTCCCGCCCTTGTCCCCGCTGCGCGCCCCCGCGACCAGCCCGAGCGGCACCCGCCGGGTCGGTCCCACGGGCAACGGCTCGGGCAGGGCCGGTTCTTCGGGCGTTTCCAGTACGAGTGTGTCCTCGACCGGGGGCACATTGACCCGGCGCCCGTCATGGAGGACCGCGATGTGGTCCACGGCGCCATGGGGGACGTACACATCCTCGAAGACCCCATAGGGCGAGCCCGCTCCAGGTGGGGCCATCACATGGAATCCGGGGTAGCTGGCCAGCGCCAGTTCCACGGCGGCTCCGCTCAGGGCCCGGCCGACCGCCGTCTGGTCCCGGTCGCGCACGACGAGGCGGAGCAGGGCGCTCGCGGTCTCCTCGGTGGGTGCGTCGGGGTGATCGGTGCGGGAGAGGTCCCAGCGAACGTCAGCCGGGCGGGACTTGGCGGTGTCGAAGGCGGCCTCCAGCTGGGCCCGTACGAGTTCCGCCTTGCGTTCGATGTCGAGGCCGGTCAGGACGAAGACGACCTCGTTGCGGAAGCCGCCGAGCTTGTTGAGGCCGACCTTGAGGGTGGGCGGCGGGGCCTCGCCGCGCACGCCCTCGATCCGTACCCGGTCCGGGCCCTCCTGGGTGAGCGCGACCGTGTCGAGGCGGGCGGTGACGTCGGGTCCCGCGTACCGGGCGCCCTGCGTCTCGTAGAGGAGCTGCGCGGTCACCGTGCCGATGTCGACGAGGCCGCCGGTGCCGTCGTGCTTGGTGATGACGCTCGACCCGTCCTCGTGGAGTTCGGCGAGCGGGAAGCCGGGGTGGCGCAGCCGAGCGGGGTCGTGGTCGGCGAAGAAGGCGTAGTTGCCGCCGGTGGCCTGGGTGCCGCACTCCAGGACGTGCCCGGCGACGACCGCGCCCGCGAGCCGGTCGTGGTCGCCCGGCCCCCAGCCGAAGTGGGCGACGGCGGGCCCGGTGACCAGCGCCGCGTCGGTGACGCGCCCGGTGACGACGATGTCCGCGCCCTCGCGCAGACAGGCGGCGATGCCGGCACCGCCCAAGTAGGCGTGCGCGGCGAGGCTGCCGACGGGGGTCCCTCCTGGTAGAGCGGAGTCGAGAGCTTGGGGGCGCCGCGTGAGGTCGTCGCCCTCGACGTGGGCGACGCGGACCGGGATGCCGAGCCGACCGGCCAGTTCCCGCACGGCGTCGGCGAGCCCGGCCGGATTCAGACCGCCCGCGTTGGTGACGAGGCGTACGCCGCGCTCGTGGGCGAGGCCGAGGCACTCCTCCAACTGGCCCAGGAAGGTCTTGGCGTAGCCGCGTCCGGGGTCCTTCAGCCGGTCGCGGCCGAGGATGAGCATGGTCAGTTCGGCGAGGTAGTCGCCGGTGAGGACGTCGAGCGGGCCGCCGGTGAGCATCTCGCGCATCGCGTCGAAGCGGTCGCCGTAGAAGCCGGAGGCGTTGCCGATACGCAGCGGGCGGACCGGGGTCGCGGCTTCCGGGGTCACCGGTTGGTCTCCTTCGGGTCCCGCCCGGCACCCGGCGGGCCGGCGAAGGCCTGGGCGATGTCCAGCCAGCGGTCGGCGTCGGGGCCCGTCGCCCGTACGGCGAGGTCGGCGCGGTGGGCCCGCTGGGTCACCAGCAGGCAGAAGTCGAGGGCGGGGCCGGTGACGCGCTGCGGGGCGTCCGCCGGGCCGTAGGCCCACAGCTCGCCGGAGGGGCTCTCCAGCTCCACGCGGAACTCTTCGGCGGGTGCGGTGACGCCGTGCACGGCGAAGGCGAAGTCACGGGCGCGCACCCCGATGCGGACCACATGCCTCAGCCGGTCAGTGGGTTCGCGCACCACACCCAGCGCATCGGCCACGTCGTGACCGTGGGCCCAGGTCTCCATGAGGCGCCCGGTGGCCATGGAGGCGACCGACATGGGCGGCCCGTACCAGGGGAACCGGGTTCCGGTGGGTGCCGCGCGCAGGGCCGTCTCCAGGGCGGTCCGCCCTTCGCGCCAGCCGGCGAGCAGCAGGGCGGGCGGCTGGGCGGCGCCCGTCTCCGCGCCCTCGTCCACGAAGCCGTCGGGTGAGGCGAGCGCCTTCTCGACCTCCTTCGCGAAGGCCTCGGCGTCGGTGACGGCGAGCAGGGCCGACCGGTCGGTCCAGGCGAGATGCGCGATCTGGTGGGCGACGCTCCAGCCTGCCGCGGGCGTACCGAGCGCCCACTGCTCCTCGCTCAGATCCCCCACCAACCGGTCGAGTTCCTCACTCTCCCGGTGCAGATCGTCGATCACGGAGACCACGGACGACGCGTCGGACACGATGCGCTCCCCTCGGGACACGACGGTGTGTGGCACGGAGCATGACAGCGACCCAAGAAACAATCAAGCATGCTTGCATTAATTCAGGCCGACTCCTGGTCCGGGGTTCGGCGCGGGGTACCCGGGGCGCCCCGCCTGTTTCTCTGGGACAGTTGCATGACGAGTTCACACGCCTGACCGAGTCCATTACTCTGGACCGGCAGGTGCAGCATGATGAACGAACGCGTCGATCCCCTGGAAGGCCCCGTGAACACCCCCAGCGCCGCCCCGTCCTCCCCGGCGTCAGCCGCCCCCGCCCTGGCACCCGTGCCCGCGGCAGGCGCGCCCACGGCGGACGGTCCCGGCCGGCGCGGTGCCCTCGGGCCGGTGGGCCTGGTGCTCGCCGGAGGGATCTCGGTGCAGTTCGGCGGGGCCCTCGCGGTGAGCCTGATGCCCCGGGTGGGCGCCCTCGGCGTGGTGACGCTGCGGCTGCTGGTGGCCGCGATCGTGCTGCTGCTGGTCTGCCGTCCGAAGGTGCGCGGGCACTCACGCGCCGACTGGAGCACGGTGGTCGTCTTCGGCTTCACCATGGCCGCGATGAACGGCCTCTTCTACCAGGCGGTCGCCCGCATCCCGCTCGGGCCTGCCGTCACGCTCGAAGTGCTCGGCCCGCTCGCGCTCTCCGTCCTCACGTCCCGCCGCATCATGAACCTGCTCTGGGCCGGCCTCGCCCTCGGCGGGGTCTTCCTGCTCGGCGGCGGAGGCTTCAGCAGCCTCGACCCCGCAGGTGTCGCCTTCGCCCTGGGCGCGGGCGCCATGTGGGCGGCGTACATCATCTTCAGCGCGCGTACGGGCCGACGCTTCCCCCAGGCCGACGGCCTCGCCCTGGCCATGGTGGTCGCGGCGGTGGCGTTCCTGCCCCTCGGGATCGTCGAGTCGGGTCCGAGACTCCTCGTCCCGACGACGGTCGCCCTGGGGGCAGCGGTGGCCATGCTCTCCTCGGTCCTCCCGTACACCCTGGAACTCCTCGCCCTGCGCCGCCTCCCCGCCGCCACCTTCGCCATCCTGATGAGCCTGGAACCGGCCGTGGCCGCCGTCGCCGGCTTCCTCGTCCTGGACCAGACCCTCTCCCTCACCGAGTCCCTCGCCATCGCCCTGGTCATCGCGGCGAGCATGGGCGCGGTGCGCACCCAGGTGGGCCGCGGGAAGGCCACGGGGCTCGAAGCGAAACTGGACGGTTAGCGGCCCCTCGCGCCGACGCCCGTCCCCGGCCGCCTGTGGGCGGATCAGCGGCGAGCCATATACATGTCGAGCGCCTTGTGCAGCACCCGGTTGATGGGGAAGTCCCACTCCCCGAGGTACTCCGCGGCCTCGCCGCCCGCGCCCGCCTTGAAGCGGAGCAGGCCGACGAGGTGGTCGGTCTCGTCGAGGGTGTCCGTGATGCCGCGGAAGTCGTAGACGGCGGCGCCCAGTGCGTGGGCGTCGGTCATCATGCGCCACTGGATGGCGTTGTTGGGCTGGACCTCGCGCTTGTGGCTGGTGGAGGCGCCGTAGGAGTACCAGACGTGGCTGCCGACGGTGATCATGGTGGCCGCGGCGAGGACGTCGCCGTCGTGGTGGGCGAGATAGAGCCGCATGCGGTCGGGGTCCTCGGCCGTCAGCGATGTCCACATCCGCTGGAAGTAGGGCAGCGGACGCGGGATGAAACGGTCGCGTTCCGCCGTCTCCGCGTACAGCTCGTAGAAGGCGGGCAGGTCGTCGTAGCCGCCCCGGACCACCTGGACGCCGGCCTTGTCGGCCTTCTTGATGTTGCGCCGCCACTGCTGGTTGAGGCCCTTGTGGATCTCCTCCAGGGACCGTCCGGCGAAGGGGACCTGGAAGACGTAGCGGGGCTGTCCCGCCGCGAAGCCGTCCTCGCCGCCCGGCTCGGTCCGCTGCCAGCCCATGCCCCGCAGCCGGTCGGCGATCTCGGCGGCCCCCGGCTCGTACGACGTCGCCGTCACCTCGCCCAGCCGCCGCGCCGCCGGATCGGCGATGGCCGTCTTGACCGCGTCCGCGCTCCAGCGGCGCGCGACCACGGGCGGGCCCATCTTCACGGTGAACGCGCCGCGTGACTTGAGATGCGCCAGCATCGGCCGGAGCCAGCGTTCGGCGAGGTCGGGGTCGTACCAGTCGATGACGGGGCCCTCGGGCAGATACGCGAGGTAGCGCTTGACCTTCGGCAGCGGGCGCAGCAGCACGAGACCGGCCCCCTGGAGCCGCCCGTCCGCGTCGAACCAGCCGAGGCTCTCCGCACGCCAGTCCGGTTTCACGTCGCCCCACGACGGCACCTGCATATGGCTGGCCGAGGACCGCGAGCGGACGAACGCGAGGTGTTCGTCACGGGTGATCGCCTGCAGGCGGAGGGTCATGCGCGTTGCTCCTCGAAGTCCTCGGACCGGTGGAATCGTCAGCGTACTTACGCGGGTCCCGCGGACCCGCCCTCCTGCGGACCGTTCTCCAGCGCCTCCGCCAGTACCTCCGCCAAGTGGCGGCCCCGCCGGTCGGCCAGGTGAGCCAACTGGGTGCGGCAGGAGAAGCCGTCGGCGAGGATCACCGCGGTGTCGTCGGCCGCCCGTACCGCCGGGAGCAGCTGTTCCTCCGCGCAGGCCCGCGACACCTCCTCGTGGCCCTTCTCGAAGCCGAAGTTGCCCGCGAGTCCGCAGCAGCCGCCGGCGAGGGTGCCGGTCAGGCCCGCCGCGTCGCGCAGCCGGCGTTCGGCCCCGTCGCCGAGGACCGCGTGCTGGTGGCAGTGCGTCTGGCCGACGGCCGGGCGGTCCAGGCGCGGCGGCGTCCAGCCCGGCGCGTGCCGCTCCAGTGCCTCCGCGAAGGTCAGGACCGCCGCCGCCAGCCGCGCCGCGCGCGGGTCGTCGTGCAGCAGCTCGGGGAGGTCCGTGCGCAGCGCGGCGGCGCAGCTCGGCTCCAGGACGACGACCGGGAGGTCGTCCATGGCGAGGTAGGGCTCCATGAGGTCGAGGGTGCGGCGGAGCACGGTGCGGGCGCGGTCGAGCTGGCCGGTCGAGACGTACGTCAGTCCGCAGCAGACGCGGTGGCGGCGGCGCGGCAGCAGCGTGCTGAGGCGGAGGGGGCCCCGGGTGACGCCGTCGCCGATGGGCCCGTGCCGCATCGCCGTCCTCGGGGGCAGCAGCACGGCCAGTCCCGCGGCCTCCAGGACTCGTACGGCCGCGCGTCCCACGGACGGTTCCAGGTGTTCGGTGAAGGTGTCCGGCCACAGGAGGACCGTCCTCCCGCCGAAGCCCGGGAACAGCTCGTCCGCGAGCCGCCTCCCGCCGCGCCCTCCCTCACCCGGACCGCTAGGACCGTGCTCCTCGCCGTTGCGCCTCTCGCGCACATACGCCCGCACGCGGTCCCGGAACCGGGTCGACCACCACTGGCTGAACGTCTCCGGAGCCAGTCTCGGGATCTCCCGTTCGGGCGCGACACCGGCCAGCCGCTTGGCGAGGGCGGCCAACGGCCGCATGGACGCGAGGGAGTTGACGAGCCGTGCCGAGCGGGTGCGGGTCACCGCGGCTAGCCAGAAAGGGAGCCGGCCCAGGGCGTAGTGCGCGGCGGGGCGGCGGCGGCCCGCGTAGTGGTGGTGCAGGAACTCCGCCTTGTAGGTGGCCATGTCGACGCCGACCGGGCAGTCGGACCTGCATCCCTTGCACGACAGACACAGGTCCAGCGCGTCGCGGACCTCCGTCGAGCGCCACCCGTCGGTGACGATCTCGCCGGCGAGCATCTCGTGCAGCAGCCGGGCCCGCCCGCGCGTGGAGTGCTCCTCCTCGCCGGTCGCCCGGAAGGAGGGGCACATGACGTCCGCGCCGCCCGGCACCGATGTCGTACGGCATTTGGCGACGCCCACGCAGCGGCGCACCGCCGCCGAGAAGTCGCCGCCGTCCGCCGGGTAGCCGAACTCCACGTCCACCGGTCGGTGCGGCAGGACCGCGAACCGCAGGTTCTCGTCCAGCCGGTGCGGGCGGACGAGCATGCCGGGGTTGAGCAGGCCGTCCGGGTCCCAGAGGTCCTTCGCCCGTTCGAAGAGGCGGACCATCTCGGCGCCGTACATCGCGGGCAGCAGTTCCGCGCGTGCCTGCCCGTCCCCGTGCTCCCCGGACAGCGAGCCGCCGTGGGAGACGACCAGGTGGGCGGCCTCCTCCGAGAAGCGCCGGAAGCGGGCGACGCCCTCCGTGGAGATCAGGTCGAAGTCGATGCGGACGTGGATGCAGCCGTCGCCGAAGTGCCCGTAAGGCGTTCCGTGCAGGCCGTGGGCCGCGAGCAAGGCCCGGAAGTCCCGCAGGTAGGCGCCGAGCCGGGCGGGCGGCACCGCGCAGTCCTCCCAGCCGGGCCAGGCCTCGCCGCCGAGCCCGCGGCCCCCGCCGGGCAGGGAGTCGCCCCCGGCGTACGGCATACGGGTCGCCGTGCCGCTCGCGTCCTCGCGCAGCCGCCACAGTGCCCGCTGCCCCGCCGGGTCGGTGACCACCAGGGCGCCTTGCACGTCCGCCGCCCGCACGATCGTGTCCGCACGCGCGCGTGCCTCCGACGGCGATCCGCCGCCCGTCTCCACGAACAGCCAGGCCCCGCCGCGCGGCAGCCCCGCGTCGGCGGGTACGAGATCGGCGGCCATCCCCTCCACGGTCAGCGGCCCCAGCGGCAGCAGACCGGCGGCGGCGTCCGCCGCGGCGCTCTCGTCGGGGTAGGCGAGGACGGCCAGCGCCCGCGCGCGGGGGGCCTCGACCAGCCGCAGGACCGCCTCGGTGAGGAGGCCCCACGTGCCCTCGGAGCCGCAGAAGGCGCGGGCCACGTCCGCGCCCCTCTCGGGCAGCAGCGCGTCGAGGGCGTACCCGGAGATCCGCCGCGGGAGGTCCGGGAAGCCGGTCCTGAGCAGCGCCAACTCGCCTTCGACCAGGGCCCGCAGGCCGTCCGGGGCGCCCTGCCAGTCCCGGCCGAGGCGGCGCGTGTCGCCGCCCGCGCCGACGACCGACAGTTCCCGCACGCTGTCCGCCGTGGTGCCCCAGGCGACGGAGTGGGAGCCGCAGGAGTTGTTGCCGATCATTCCGCCGAGGGTGCAGCGGCTGTGGGTGGAGGGATCGGGGCCGAAGCGCAGGCCGTGCGGGGCGGCGGCTTCCTGGAGGCGGTCGAGGACGGCACCCGGCTGGACGACGGCGGTACGGGCGTCCGGGTCGAGCGCGACGATCCGGTTCATGTGGCGGGTGAAGTCCAGGACGACGCCGGTACCGGTGGCCTGTCCGGCGATCGAGGTGCCGCCGCCGCGCGCCACGACGGGCACCGCGTGGGCGCGACACACGGCGAGGGCCGCAGCCACGTCGTCGGCGTCGCGCGGGGCCACGACACCCAGTGGTACGCGCCGGTAGTTGGAGGCGTCCATGGTGGTCAGCGCCCGCGCCGTCGCGTCGAAGGAGACCTCTCCGCGCACGGTTTTCGTCAGCTCCGCCCGCAACTCCTCGGCGAGCCCGACCGGCGCCCTCTCGGGAAGCGTGTCCGGCGCGCCCCCGGGTGGTCCGCCGAGCCGTCCGGCGGCGCGTCCCCGGGCTCGTCCGCCGGGCCGCCCTTCCGGCCGTCCGTCCGGCCGTCCCTCCGGCCGTCCACCCAGATCCGTCATGCCTCCAGGATGCCGCCGGGCACCGGCGCCGGCCGCCCGGCCGCGCACCCGAAAGGCCCCGATATGCCGAGGCGATCATGAAACCGCTTCCCGAAGCTGCCCAATCGGATCACGAACTCTCATATAGTGACGCCGAGTTGAGCATCAGGTGTCGCTTCTCGCCCAGGACCGACCGAGGACACGACCGAGGACACGTTCTCCCCCAAGAACACGACCGAGGACCGATTGATGACCCCGCCCCTGCCCTCCGGCGAACGACCCACCCTGCGCGCCACAGCAAAAGCAGCGCTGACCGCCGCCGTCCCGGCCGCGGTCGCGGTGGTGGCCGCCGTCCTGCTGGCACCCGAGCCGGCCCGCGTGCCCCTCGCCTGGGGCACCGGCGTCGCCGCGGTGCTGCTCTGCACGGCCGTCACGGTGGCCGCCCGCGCCGTACAGACCAAGCGACTGATGATCCGTCGCCTCGACAACGTGACCAAGGACGCCGGCCGGCTCCTGCAGGAACGCGCCCGGCTGACCGAGGAGTTCGACCAGGGCCGGGCCCGGTTCGCCGACGAGGCCGCCCGCGATCGCGCCCGCGCGGCCGAGGCCGCGGCCCAGGAGCGGATCCGCCTCACCGAGACCGCGGCCCAGGAACGGATCCGCCTGACCGAGAGCGCCGCACGCGAACGCGCCCGCCTCACCGAGGAGTTCGCCGAGGAGCGGGAGCTGCTCATCGGCGAACGCGACCGGCTCGCCGCGCTCAACACCGAACTCTCCGAGCGCGCCCGGCTGGCCGACAGCAACCGGACCGCCGCGGTCTCGGCGACCGCCAACGCGGCCGCCCGCATGCAGGCGTTGTCCACGGGCATGCTCGCCGACCTGCGGGCCATGGAGGAGAGACACTCCGACGAGGACGTCCTCGCCGACCTCCTCCACCTCGACCACCGCACCGCGCAGGCGGGCCGCCTCGCCGACTCCGTCGCCGTCCTGACGAGTGCGCGCTCGGGGCGCCGCTGGGCCCGCCCGATCGTCATGGAGTCGATCCTGCGCGGCGCCATGGGCCGCATCGGCGGCTACCAGCGCGTGCGGGTCCACTCCACCAGTGGGGCCGCCGTCGCCGGACACGCCGCCGAGGGCGTCATGCACGCGCTCGCCGAACTCCTCGACAACGCCGCCAACTTCTCGCCGCCCACCGCCGAAGTGCATGTGTACGTCGAAGAGGTCCCGGCGGGTGTCATCGTCTCCGTCGAGGACAGCGGACTGGTGATGGGCGACGTCCAGCTGCGGCGCGCCGAACGCGCCGTCACCGGGGACATCGTGAACGCGTCCGATCTCGGCGGACTCACCGGCACCCGCCTCGGCCTCGCGGTGGTCGGCCGGCTGGCCCGCAAGTACGGCCTGAAGGTGTCCTTCCGGCCCTCCGCCCGCGGCGGCACCGGCGTTCTCGTCCTGATCCCGCAGGACCTGCTCACGCCGGCGAACACCCCGCACGGCACGGCCCCGCTGCCGTCCGGGCCGGAGTTCGTCCCGTCGGCCCCGAAAGCCGCCGACGGCCGCGTCTCCGGGCCACGGTCCCGGGCCGACCAGGAATCGCCGGAACCCCGGGGGTCACACGGCTCGCAGGGCTCGCAGGAGTCCCGGTCGCCCCAGGAAACCTCCGCGTCCCCCGTGTCGTACACCGCCGCCCGCGCGGCCGACGACCTCGACCCGGACCCCGTCCCGACCCACGACTCGCCCCGGCACGAGCAGGGTCCCGCCTCCACCGGCGGCCTCCCCAAGCGCCGTCGCGGACGCACCCTCGCCCACGCCGAGCGCAGCCGCTCGCACGCCACGCCCCCGGCCACCCCGGAATCCCGTACCGGCGACGACCCCAAGACCCGGTCGGCCGCCCGTTTCGGCACCTTCCGCCAGGCGGTACGGGGCACGGCGCCGGGCACCCCCGCACCCGTAGATCCCCCACAGGCCGAAGAACGTGAGCGACCCGAGGACCGCGTACCCGCCGAGGACCGTGTACGGGCCGAGGACCGCCGCGAACGTGCCGAGGACGCGCATCCCGTACGGGACGCGGACGACGTCCGTGACGAAGCCGTCGTACAGGGCGCCGCCCCCGCCGCTCCCACCAGTTCCACCACCCCCACCACGCACGCGCTCCCGGAAGGCGACACCACCCCATGACCGGCACCATCACCGCCGACGAGAAGCTCACCTGGCTCATCGAGGGCCTCCTTGAGCGCACCCCGGGCGCCCGGCACGCGCTCGTGCTCTCCCGCGACGGCCTGAAGCTGTGCCGCACTCCGGAGCTGTCGGTCGACCAGGCCGACCAGCTCGCCGCCATCGCCGCCGGCATCCAGTCGCTGTCCCACGGGGCGTCCGTGGAGTTCGGCGACGGCAGCGGGGGTGTGCGCTCGGCGATGGCCGAGTTCTACGGAGGGGTGCTGTTCATCGTGGAGGCCGGCGACGGCGCTCATCTCGCCGTCGTCACCGCCGAGGACGCAGACGCCGGACTGGTCGGGCACAACATGAGCGAACTCGTGGAACAACTCGGCGAGCACCTGAGCACGCCGCCCCGGTCGTCATGAGCCGTCCTGGCAGGGACGACGCGCCCGACCGGCTGTACACCCTCACCGGAGGGCGCAGCCGGTCCGGGCCCGACACCCCCTTCGACCTGGTGACGCTGGTGGTCGCCGAGTGCGATCCGGTGGCGGGCATGCAGTCCGAGCACGCCGCGATCCTGCGGTTGTGCGAGCGGCCGACGGCGGTCGTGGAGATCGCGGCGGTGCTGGGACTGCCGGTGTCGATCACCCGCGTCCTGCTCTCCGACCTGCTCTCCACGGGCCGCGTCAGCGCCCGTCACCCGCACACCACTGTTCCTTCCGGTCTTCCCGATCCCGACATCCTGGAGCAGGTGCTCGTTGGACTCCGTAACCTCTGACGCCCGTGCGCCCCTGTCCGCGTCGGCCGACAACGGCCTCAAGATCGTGATCGTGGGTGGCTTCGGCGTCGGCAAGACGACCCTGGTCCGCTCGGTCAGCGAGATACGTCCCCTCAACACCGAGGAGACGATGACGCAGGCCGGCGAGGCCGTCGACGACATCAGCGAGGTGCGCGGCAAGTCCGCGACCACCGTCGCCTTCGACTTCGGGCGCATCACGCTGGACACGCACAACATCCTGTACCTGTTCGGCGCACCCGGGCAGGAGCGGTTCTGGTTCCTGTGGGACCGGCTGTTCTCCGGAACGCTCGGGGCGATCGTCCTGGTCGACACCCGTCGTATCGACGACTCCTGGTACGCCATCGACCGGCTGGAGCACCACGGCACGCCCTTCATCGTGGCCTGCAACGACTTCGGCGGGCCCCCGCACACCCCCGCGCAGATCCGCGAGGCCCTCGACCTCGACCCGCACGTTCCGCTGCTCGACTGCGACGCCCGCTCCCGGGAGTCCAGCAAGCGGGTGCTGATCACCCTGGTGGAACACCTCCAGTCCCGCTACGCCCGTCACGGCGCCGCAGCCGCGGAAGGCGCCCTTCAATCACCGGAGTTGGCGCTGTGACCCCCACCACCGCATCCGCGCCCGTCCCCCTCGGCGGGGCGCGGTTCCAGACCGAACCCGCCGAGCTGTACCGGGAGATGCGGCGCGACCACGGTTCCGTCGTACCGGTCGTCCTCGACGGCGACATCCCGGCCTGGCTGGTGCTGGGCTACCGCGAACTGCACCAAGTAACCGGCGATCCCCAGCTGTTCAGCCGGGACTCGGACCTGTGGAGCCAGTGGGACCGCATCCCCGACGACTGGCCGCTGCTGCCGATGATCGGCCGCAAGCAGCCGTCCATCCTGTACACCGTCGGCGAACGTCACCGTGAGCGCGCCGCGATGATCAGCGACGCCCTCGAAGCCGTCGACGCCTTCGAACTGCGTTCCCAAGCCGAGAAGTTCGCCGACGAACTGATCGACGCCGTCTGTCCCAAGGGCGAGACGGACCTCGTCGGCGACTACGCGGCCCTACTGCCCGTACGGGTCCTCGCGACGCTCTACGGCTTCGCGGACGAACAGGGTCCGGGCCTGGTGACCGCGCTGAACGACATGATCAACGGACGCGAGGGCGCGCTGGCCGGACAGCAGCATCTCGCCTCCTCCATGGCCGAGTTGATCACCGACCGCAAGGAGACACCGGCCAACGACGTCGTCTCCCGGATGCTCGCGAACACCGCGGGTTTCAACGACGAGGAGATCGTCCAGGACCTGATGGTCATGATGGCCGCCGGCCACCAGCCGACCGCCGACTGGATCGGCAACTCGTTGCGCCTGATGCTCACCGACGAGCGGTTCGCGGCCTCCCTGTTCGGCGGTCGGCACAGCGTCGCCGAGGCCATGAACGAGGTGCTGTGGGAGGACACCCCCACTCAGAACGTGGCCGGGCGCTGGGCCTCCCGCGACACCCAGCTCGGCGGCCGCCGGGTCCGCTCCGGCGACCTGCTGCTGCTCGGCCTCCAGGGGGCCAACTCCGACCCCCAGGTCCGCACCGACAGTTCCGCGCTCACCGGCGGCAACAACGCCCACTTCTCCTTCGGTCACGGGGAGCACCGCTGCCCGTTCCCGGCTCAGGAGGTCGCCGAGGTCATCGCGCGGACCGGGATCGAGGTCGTCCTGGACCGGCTGCCGGACATCGACCTGGCCGTACCCGCCGAGGCGCTGACCCGGCGCCCCTCCCCGTGGCTGCGGGGCCTGAGCGAACTGCCCGTACGGTTCACGCCCGTCCCCGTCCTCTGAGACGCCGTTGCGCCCGGCCGACGTCCTGTCCGGCCGGGGTCCGGGGCCGTCCCCTGCCCCCGGGAAGCAGTACTCCTACCCCAGCCCCTGGAGGCACCCCCGCATGACCACCGGTACCGAAGAGACCCGCATAGTCCTGGACCCCTTCGTCACCGACCTGGACGGCGAGAGCGCCGCGCTGCGCGCAGCGGGGCCGCTCGCCGCCGTCGAACTGCCCGGCGGTGTGCCGGTGTGGGCGGTCACCCACCACGCCGAGGCGCGCGCCCTGCTCACGGACCCCCGTCTGGTGAAGGACATCAACGTCTGGGGCGCCTGGCAGCGCGGCGAGATCGCGCCCGACTGGCCGCTGATCGGACTCGCCAACCCCGGCCGCTCCATGCTCACCGTGGACGGCGCGGACCACCGGCGGATGCGCACGCTGGTGGCGCAGGCGCTGACACCGCGCCGGGTGGAGCAGATGCGGGAGCGGATCTCGAAGCTGACGGAGAGTCTGCTCGACAACCTCACCGGGGATGTCGTCGACCTGAAGGCCGACTTCGCCTACCCCCTGCCCATGTACGTCATCGCCGACCTCATGGGCATCGAGGAGTCCCGCCTGCCGCGCCTGAAGGAGCTCTTCGAGAAGTTCTTCTCGACGCAGACCCCGCCCGCCGAGGTCATCGCGACGCTCACCGAACTGGCCGGGATCATGGCGGAGACGGTGGCGGCGAAGCGCGCCGAGCCGGGCGACGACCTGACCAGCGCACTGATCCTGGCCTCCGAGGACGGCGACCACCTCACCGACGCGGAGATCGTCTCCACCCTCCAGCTGATGGTCGCGGCGGGCCACGAGACGACGATCTCCCTGATCGTCAACGCGGTGGTCAACCTCTCCGCCCACCCCGACCAGCGCGCCCTCGTCCTGTCCGGCGAGGCCGACTGGTCCGCGGTCGTCGAGGAGACCCTGCGCCACTCCACCCCGACCTCCCACGTCCTCATCCGCTTCGCGACGGAGGACGTCCCGGTCGGCGACACGGTGATCCCGGCGGGCGACGCGCTCATCGTGTCGTACGGCGCGATCGGCCGCGACGAGAACGCCCATGGTCCCACCGCGGGCGACTTCGACATCAGCCGCACCAGCCAGAACCGGCACATCTCCTTCGGCCACGGACCCCACGTCTGCCCCGGCGCGGCCCTGTCCCGCCTGGAAGCGGGCGTCGCCCTGCCCGCCCTGTACGAGCGCTTCCCGTCCCTGGACCTCGCCGTCCCGGTGTCGGGACTCCGCAACAAGCCGGTGGTGACGCAGAACGACCTGTTCGAACTGCCGGTCCGGCTGACCGCCGAATGAGGTGAACCGCCCGTGAGCCACCCGTGCGGCTGATCGCCGAACGAGGCGAGCTGACGGAGCGGCAGCTCGCCGGAGGGGCCGGTCACGGCCCCTCCGGCGACGATGGCCGCCGGCCCGCGTCAACCCGCCCGTCTCAGCCGACGGACGACGTTTCGCCGAGGTTTCCCCGAACGGCTAGGCTCCCGGCGTGGCTGATATCCAGATCCCCGCTGACATCAAGCCCGCCGACGGACGATTCGGCGCTGGCCCCTCCAAGGTGCGGACGGAGGCACTGGACGCGCTCGCCGCGACCGGTAGCTCTCTGCTCGGCACATCCCACCGCCAGGCCCCGGTCAAGAACCTGGTCGGCAAGGTGCGCGAGGGCGTGCGCGAGCTGTTCTCCCTGCCCGACGGGTACGAGGTCGTCCTCGGCAACGGCGGCTCCACCGCGTTCTGGGACGTCGCGACGCACGGCCTGATCGAGAACAAGTCGCAGCACCTCACGTTCGGCGAGTTCTCCTCCAAGTTCGCGAAGGCGGCGAAGCTCGCCCCGTGGCTGGCCGAGCCCACCGTGGTCGCCTCCGACCCGGGCACGCACCCCGAGCCGGTCGCCGAGGCGGGCGTCGACGTCTACGCCTTCACTCACAACGAGACCTCGACCGGTGTCGCCGCCCCGATCAAGCGGGTGCAGGGCGCCGACGAGGGCTCCCTCGTCCTGGTGGACGCCACCTCCGGCGCCGGCGGCCTGCCCGTCGACATCGCCGAGACCGACGTCTACTACTTCGCCCCGCAGAAGTCCTTCGCCTCCGACGGCGGCCTGTGGATCGGCGTGTTCTCCCCGGCCGCGATCGAGCGCGCCGAGCGGATCCACGCCTCCGGCCGGCACGTCCCGGAGTTCTTCTCGCTGCCCACGGCGATCGACAACTCCCGCAAGAACCAGACGTACAACACCCCGGCCCTCGCCACGCTCTTCCTGCTCAACGAGCAGCTGGAGTGGATCAACGGCCAGGGCGGTCTCGCCTGGTCGGCGGCCCGGACGAAGGACTCCTCGACCCGCCTCTACCGCTGGGCCGAGGACAGCAAGTACGCCACCCCGTTCGTGACCGACGCGGCCAAGCGCTCGCAGGTCATCGGCACGATCGACTTCGCCGACGAGATCGACGCCGCCGCCGTCGCCAAGGTCCTGCGCGCCAACGGCATCGTCGACACCGAGCCCTACCGCAAGCTCGGCCGCAACCAGCTGCGCGTCGCTATGTTCCCGGCGATCGACCCGGCGGACGTCGAGGCGCTGACGCACTGCATCGACTACGTGATCGAGAAGCTCTAACCGTTCCGTTCCCGCGAGTTGAGGGGCGTCCGACGCGCGAGCGTGCCGGACGCCCCTCAGTCGTGGGCGCGCCCGTCAGTCCCGGCGCAGCAGCCTCTTGAAGCCGAAGACGACGGCGAAGAGGGCGGCGACCGCGATGGCGCCGATCTTGACCCCGCCGCTCATTCCGCCGCCGCTCCCGTCCCCGGCGGCGGATGAACCGCCGCCCTTGGAGGGCGACTTGGAGTCGGATCCGCCGGTGCCCGGCGCGTCCTCCGGCTGCACGGGGCTGTCCGCGCCCTCGCTGCCGTACATGAGCTTCGATCCGTCGGGGGTGTACGTGATGGACTCTCCCTGGCCCTGGAGGGGCACGTCCAGGCGGCCCTGGCGTTTGATCCGGCCGTCGTTCCAGGCGTAGGCGATGCCGCCGAGGTAGCCGCGTACGGCGAGCTGCCGGCCGTCGGGGGAGAAGGCGCCGTCGGTGACCCAGAGGTCGATGGTGGCGACGGGCTTGAAGATGTTGGTGCCGGTGGCGGAGAGATGGGCGGGGCCCTCGTAGAGGTGGCCGCCGTCCTCGTTCTTGTCGGCGATGTAGACGCGCCCCGTCTTGGGGTGCACCATCAGCGCCTCCGCGTTGCGGGGGCCGTCGGAGTACTTCACGACGTACTGCGTGGCACGGATCGTCTGGTCCTTGAGCACCTTGGGCTCGGGAAGCTTGTAGATCCACACGTGGTCCCACTTGCCGCCGAGGTTGTCGCCGATGTCGCCGGCGTAGAGGTCGCCGTCGGGGCCGATGGAGATCGCCTCGACGTCCCTGGGCGCGCCGACCCCGCTCATGGTGATCGTGGCGACCGTCCGGCCGCTCCTGCTGTCGACGGCGTACAGATAGGGCCCGTCGTCGCTGTCGTTGTGGGTCCAGTAGATGCCCGGGTGGATGCGCGAGGCGGCGAGGCCGCTGGACTCCTTGATCCGGGGGTCCTTGATGGTGAATCCGCCGTCCCCGCCGTCGGCGAGAGCGGGCGCCGCGAGGGCGACGGCAAGGGCGGCTCCGGCAAGGGCTCCGGCGGCGGCTCCGGACACGAACGAAGGCGATCGGCGCATGGGCCCAAGCCTGCCACCCCATCGGCCCGTTCACGCCGTCGCGGTCCACCAGGACCCCCACCGGCCCGCCCCTGCGCCCACCCGGCCCCGTGAACCTCGCCGGACCGCACGTGAGCGTGTCCAGCTTCACACCTTCAGGGCTCATGGCACCCGGACCGATCGTCCATGATGAGCGGATGCTCAGGTTCATGCCCGTCGGCGACTCCATGACGATCGGTAGCGCGGGCGAACACACATGGCGTTACCGGATGTGGCAGCACCTGCGCGCGACGTACGGGGGCCCGTTCAAGATCGTCGGACCGCGCGAGACGCTGTACGACAAGGCGACGGAGTCCCCCGACTCGCTCGAGTACGCGGACCCGGAGTTCCCCCGCGCCCACCTGGCCGGCTGGGGCGAGGGCTGGCTGCACATGGCCCCGCTGATCCGCGAGGCGGTCCGTGCGCAGCGCGCAGACGTCCTGCTGGTCTCCCTCGGCCTCATCGACCTCGGCTTCTACACGAACGCCGTCCAGACCGCCGACAACGCCCGCGCCTTCGTCGAGGAGGCCCGCGCCGCGAACCCGCGCATCCGCATGGTCCTGCTCCCGGTGATACCGAACGTCCGCGCCGAGTCCGACGCCCCCTTCGCCGCCCAGGTCGCCGCGTTCAACGAACTGCTCGCCAAGGCGGTCGCGGACCTCGACGAGCCGCGCTCCCCGCTGCTGCTCGCGTCCCCGCCCCCCTCGTACGACACCACCTTCGACACGTACGACGGCACCCACCCGAACGCGAGCGGCGAGCACAAGATCGCGGAGGGTTTCGCGGAGGCGATGTACCAGGCCTGGGACCTGGGCGAGCCGTACACGGCCCAACCGTCCTGACCGAAAAAGGGCCTTGCCCGGTCACCGTGCGTATCGTTGTTCCGCGCGGCTGCACTCGACCGGTTGCGGCCGGGGATCGACTTCCCTCGGCCTCCCGTGCCGTCCCGCCCCGCTCTTGCCTAGAGCGCACTCCACGCCGTTGGCTGGTGAGTCATGAAGTACACACAGCTCGGACGCACGGGGCTCAAGGTCAGCCGGCTCGTCCTCGGCACCATGAACTTCGGGCCGCAGACCGACGAGGCCGGCAGCCACGCCATCATGGACGCGGCGTTGGACGCGGGTATCAACTATTTCGACACGGCGAACGTGTACGGCTGGGGCGAGAACAAGGGCCGTACCGAATCGATCATCGGGAACTGGTTCGCGCAGGGCGGCGACCGGCGTGAGCGGACGGTTCTCGCCACCAAGGTGTACGGGAACATGGCCGCCGAGGGCGAACCGTGGCCCAACTCGGACAAGCTCTCCGCCCTCAACATCCGGCGGGCGGTCGACGCGAGCCTGAAGCGCCTGCAGACCGACTACATCGACATCTACCAGTTCCACCACGTCGACCGGTCGACGCCGTTCGACGAGATCTGGCAGGCGATCGACGTCCTGGTGCAACAGGGGAAGATCCTCTACGTGGGATCCAGCAACTTCCCCGGCTACAAGATCGCCCAGGCCAACGAGATCGCCGCCCGCCGGGGCGGCACCATCGGCCTTGTCAGCGAGCAGTGCCTCTACAACCTCGCCGAACGCCGCGCCGAGATGGAGGTCATCCCGGCCGCTCAGGAGTACGGACTCGGTGTCATCCCCTGGTCCCCGCTGCACGGCGGACTTCTCGGCGGTGTGATCAAGAAGGAGGTCGAGGGCGGCCGACGGGCGAGCGGCCGGTCCGCCGACGCCCTCGCCAACACGGCCGTACGCGCCCAGATCCAGTCGTACGAGGATCTGCTGGAGAAGCACGGTCTGGAGCCCGGAGAGGCCGCGCTGGCCTGGCTGCTGACCCGTCCCGGTGTCACCGGCCCCATCGTGGGCCCGCGCACCGCGGAGCAACTGGAGTCGGCGCTGCGCGCGGCGGAACTGGAACTGTCGGAGGAGGTCCTGGAGGGTCTCGACGAGATCTTCCCGGGACCGGGGCCGTCCCCCGAGGCGTTCGCCTGGTAGCAGGGCAACGCGCCCCGCGTCCGGCGGTGGCGGTCGCTCTCCGACCGCCCCCCGACGTCCGGCGGTGGCGGTCGCTGTCCGACCGCTGTCGGCGTCCGGCGGTGGCGGTCGTTATCTGACCGCCGCCGCCATGGCCACGACGAAGAACATCAGCACGAGCACACCGGCCATGATCCGGTTACGGGTCTTCGGGTTCACGCCATCGAGGTTAACCGTCCGCCCCGCCGGTCCCGTCGCCCGCCCCCAGCGGCCGGCTCGCCACCGTTTCGTATCGGGGCTGCTCACCGGGCACTCCCGACGTCGGCAGGTTGCTGCGGACGAGACACAGCTCACCCACCGTCCAGGACTTCCCGGCGAACGTGTCCAGGGCGGCGACGTAGGGCTTGAAGTCCGTGGAGTCGCGGCTGCGGGCCACCGTCAGATGCGGCCGGTAACGGCGGTGCTCCTCCATCTCGACGCCCGCCTTCCGGCCTGCGGCCTCCGCCCGGTCGGCCAGCAGCCGCATGGTCTCCACATCCCCCGCCGCCCCCACCCACAGGGCACGGCCGCCGAAGTGCCCGCCGCCGTGCAGGGACAGCGGGAACGGGTGGGTGCGACGGGCGGCCCGCAGCAGCCGTTCCGCGAGGTCCGGGACGATGTCCTCGGCCACCTCTCCGTAGAACGCGAGGGTGAAGTGCCAGCCCGGGCGGCCCGTCCAGCGCAACGCGTCCGCACCCGGCATCCGCCACAACGCGTCCACTTCCGGGGCCAGTTCACGCACCACATCGGCAGGGGGCAGTACCGCCGCGAAGAGTCTCATGGGGCCAGCCTTCCAGGGAACGACGATCAGCACACGGGAGCCGGCGAGACGGCCCGCTCCCGTGTGCTGATCGCTTCCCTGCGTACGCGTGAGGCGGCCGGCCGCGTGAGCGGACCGACCGCCTCCGGGGCGCCTGGTCACACCGCGGTGGCCAACTGCTCCTCGCTCCGCACGCGCGGGACGAAGCGGATCCGGGGGTGTCCGTGGTGCCAGCCGAAGGAGACACGCAGGCCGCCGAGGCGGGCCAGGACCAGACCGATCGTCGTCGCCGCGGTCATCGAGACCAGTCCGCCGAGCGCGAAGCCCACCCGGGGGCCGTAGACGTCGGTGACCCAGCCGATCAGCGGCGCGCCCAGCGGTGTGCCGCCCACGAAGACCATCATGAACAACGCCATGACACGGCCGCGCATGGCCGGGTCGGTGGCCATCTGGACCGAGGTGTTCGCGGTGACGTTCACCGTCAGTCCGAAGATGCCGATCGGGACCATCAGGAGCGCGAACAGCCAGAGCGTGGGGGCCGTCGCCGCCACCACCTCCAGCGCGCCGAAGGCCACCGCCGCCGCGATCAGTACGCGCAGCCGGGCCGTGCCCCGCCGGGCGGCGAGCAGCGCGCCGGCCAGTGAGCCGATCGCCATCAGCGTGTTGAAGAGGCTGTAGGCCCCCGCGCCCGAGTGGAAGATGTCGTCCGCGTACGCCGACAGCCAGACGGGGAAGTTGAAGCCGAAGGTGCCAATGAAGCCGACGAGGACGATCGGCCAGATCAGTTCGGGGCGGCCGGCGACGTAGTGGAGGCCTTCGCGGAGCTGGCCCTTGGCGCGCGGCGCCCGCTCGACGACGTGCAGTTCACGGGCACGCATCAGCAGCAGGCCCGCCATGGGGGCCGCGAACGACAGACCGTTCAGGAGGAAGGCCCAGCCGGTGCCGACGCCGGTGATCAGCAGGCCGGCGACGGCGGGGCCGACCAGACGCGCGGACTGGAAGTTGGCCGAGTTCAGGCTGACCGCGTTCTGCAGCTGGCCCGGGCCGACCATCTCGGAGACGAAGGACTGGCGCGCCGGGTTGTCGACGACGGTGGCCACACCGACGGCGAAGGCGGCGAGATAGACGTGCCAGACCTGGACATGGCCGGAGAGGGTGAGGAAGGCGAGCGCGAGGCCGGTGAGGGCCATCGCCGTCTGGGTCACCAGCAGCGTGGGGCGCTTGGGGAGCCGGTCGACGAGGACACCGCCGTACAGGCCGAAGAGCAGCATCGGCAGGAACTGGAGCGCGGTGGTGATGCCGACCGCTGCGGAGGAGCCCGTCAGGCTCAGCACCAGCCAGTCCTGGGCGATGCGCTGCATCCAGGTGCCGGTGTTGGAGACGACCTGGCCCAGGAAGAACAGACGGTAGTTCCGGATCTTCAGCGAGCTGAACATCGAGGAGGAGCGGGGGGAGTCGCGGGTGGCTGCGGGGTCGTGGGTGGCTGGTGCGGGGGCGGAGAATGCTCCGGGTCCCGTACTCAAAAGGGCTCGCCTCCAGGGCAGTCGTGGACGTCGGCGTCATGGGGGTGCGCCGGCGCTTGCGGGGAGAGGGCGGCCCTCGGTGATCCGGGATCGGGGATCGTCACCGTGCTCTGCGATCGGGGATCCGAGGCCGGAGTCCGTGATCGGGGATCCGTGATCGGGGATCGGAAGAGGGCCGCCGGCGGTCAGATGTGCGCGAGCTTTTCCAGGACGGGGGCGGCTTCGCGAAGCTTGGCCCATTCGTCCTCGTCGAGGCCCTCGACCAGTCCGGCCAGGAACGCGTTTCGCTTGCTGCGGCTCTCTTCGAGCATCGCCTCAGCCTTGTCGGTCTGCGTCACGACCTTCTGGCGCCGGTCCTCGGGGTGCGGCTCCAGCCTGACGAGCGCCTTGGCTTCGAGCAGCGCGACGATACGGGTCATCGACGGCGGCTGCACATGTTCCTTGCGGGCGAGTTCGCCGGGCGTGGCGCTGCCGCAGCGGGCGAGGGTGCCGAGCACCGACATCTCGGTGGGGCTCAGCGACTCGTCGACCCGCTGGTGCTTGAGTCGACGCGACAACCGCATCACTGCGGAGCGCAAGGCGTTCACGGCGGCCTCGTCGTCGCCATGGGTGAGGTCAGGCATGTTCTTTAGCGTAACTCATTACCCTCGCTAAAGAACAATGGGATGCCCGTGAAACGCGCCATCCAATCGGCGGATCACTCATACGAGTGAGATCGCTCCGGAAAGTGACCCTGATCCGGTCGGGAAGCGGCGACCCTCGACTCCATGGGGACCAGCGTGCTCAGCCTGCGTATGGACGGGGAGCTGCTCGACCGGCTCCGACAACATGCCGCGAAACGCGGAATGAGCGTCCAGGACTATGTGGTCCGGACGCTCATTCGCGACGACTTCGACGAGCGGTTCCAGACCGCCGTCGAGGAGACGGAGAAGTTCTACGGGGTCACCTGAGGCGGGGGCACGTGAGACCCCGTACGGCAGGTGCCGCTCAGGTCAGGCCGAGGGCCGGCATGAGGTAGTAGAAGGTGAACACCGCCGACACCACATACATGGCGACCGGGATGTCACGGCCGCGGCCCGCCGCCAGGCGCAGCACGACGAAGGTGATGAAGCCCATCCCGATGCCGTTCGTGATCGAGTAGGTGAACGGCATCAGCATCATGGTCACGAAGGCCGGGATGGCGATCGTGTAGTCCGCCCAGTCGATCTCCTTGACCGAGTGGGACATGATCAGGAAGCCGACCGCGATCAGCGCGGGGGTGGCGGCCTGGGACGGGACCATCGTGGCGACGGGGGTCAGGAAGAGGGCGACGGCGAAGAGCGCGCCGGTGACCACGTTCGCGAAGCCCGTGCGAGCACCCTCACCGACACCGGCCGTGGACTCCACGAAGCACGTGGTGGCCGAGGAGGAGGTGGCGCCGCCCGCGGCGACGGCGATGCCGTCGACGAAGAGGACCTTGTTGATGCCGGGCATGTTGCCCTGCGCGTCCGTCAGCTTGGCCTCGTCGCTGATGCCCATGATCGTGCCCATCGCGTCGAAGAAGCACGACAGCAGCACGGTGAAGACGAAGAGGACGCCGGTCAGCACGCCGACCTTGCCGAAGCCGCCGAAGAGGCTGAACTGGCCGACGAGACCGAAGTCCGGACTGGCGACCGGGTTGCCGGGCCACTTCGGGGTGGTCAGACCCCAGGACGGGACGGTGGTGACGGCGTTGATGATCAGCGAGACGACCGTCATGGTGACGATCGAGATGAGGATGGCGCCGGGCACCTTGCGCACGATCAGCGCGAGGGTGAGCAGAGTGCCGAGGACGAAGACCAGGACGGGCCAGCCGTGGAGGTGACCGTCGGTGCCGAGCTGGAGCGGGACCGTCGTCTGGGCGATGTCCGGGATGCGCGTGACGAAGCCGGAGTCCACCAGGCCGATCAGCATGATGAACAGGCCGATGCCGATCGCGATGCCCTTGCGCAGGCCGAGCGGCACCGCGTTCATGACGCGCTCACGCAGACCGGTGGCGACCAGGAGCATCACGATGAAGCCCGCGAGGACCACCATGCCCATGGCGTCCGGCCAGGACATCCGGGGCGCGAGCTGGAGGGCGACGACCGTGTTCACGCCGAGGCCCGCCGCCAGCGCGATCGGCACGTTGCCGATGACGCCCATGAGGAGCGTGGTGAAGGCCGCGGTCAGCGCGGTCGCGGTGACCAGCTGCCCGTTGTTGAGGTGGTGCCCGTACATGTCCTTAGCGCTGCCCAGGATGATCGGGTTCAGCACGATGATGTACGCCATCGCGAAGAAGGTGGCGAAACCGCCGCGGATCTCGCGCGGGAGGCTGGAGCCCCGCTCCGAGATCTTGAAGTAGCGGTCGAGGGCGCTCTGCGTGGGCCGGGACTCCGGCTCCTGCGGGGCGGGGGCCTTGGTGGCGGCCGAGGTGGACATGCGGGTCCTCAAACGTGCAGGGGGACGGGGACGTGATCGAGCCTGGTCAGTGGTCGCTCACCAATCAGGTTCCCCCAGGTCGCTGTTGGTGTTTTATACGAATACAACTGGCCAGACTCGGACGGTTTCAGTATGAACATATGAGTCAGAAATCGCTATCTCCGCGCGTAGACCCTTGCCGTACAAGGGGAGAGCGGGTGCGAACACAACCGGTCCTCGGTCCTCGTAAGCTGTGCACATGGCGAAGTGGACCCCCAAGCACGAGGCGCCGGAGCCCCTGGAGGGCCCCGTCGTCGCCACCATCACGGGCGGCACGATCCTCTGGTTCGTCCTCTTCCTGGTGCAGCTGCCGTTCTACGGCTGGTTCGACGACCACGGACACCTGTGGTGGCTGTGGACCTGTCTGGCCGGCGCCGGCCTCGGACTGATCGGCATCTGGTACGTCCGCAAGCGTGACGCCGCGATCAAGCGCGCCCACGCCGCCGGCGCTCCCGTGACGGAGTAACGGGGCTCCCCCGCCACCCCCGTGACGGAGTAACGGGGCTTCACCTCCACCCACGGCAGCATTCCCCGCCGCGCCCCGTCCTCCCCAGGTCGGAAGTTCGGCGCACTCGGCGGGTGAAGCCGCATATCCGCACGTACCGTCGAATGCATGACCCACATCGACGCGGGCGCCGGACTCGATCCCGTTCACCCCGTGCCCATACCCGCCTCCCGGCGGGTCGAGGGGTTGTCGGCCGCCGAGGTGGCCGAGCGGGTCGCGCGCGGCGAGGTGAACGACGTCCCGGTGCGCAGCAGCCGCTCCGTGGGCGAGATCGTCCGGGCGAACGTCTTCACCCGGTTCAACGCGATCATCGGCGTGCTCTGGCTGATCATGCTGTTCGTGGCGCCGTTCCAGGACAGCCTGTTCGGCTACGTGATCATCGCCAACACCGGGATCGGCATCATCCAGGAATGGCGGGCCAAGAAGACCCTGGACTCACTCGCGGTCATCGGCGAGGTGAAACCGACCGTCCGCAGGGACGGGGTCGCCGCCGAGGTGAGATCGTCGGAGATCGTGCTCGGGGACCTCATCGAGATCGGGCCGGGCGACAAGGTCGCCGTCGACGGCACCTGCGCGGAGGCGGACGGGCTGGAGATCGACGAGTCACTGCTCACCGGTGAGGCCGACCCCGTGGTCAAGCACGCCGGCGACCCGGTGATGTCGGGCAGTTTCGTGGTCGCCGGCACCGGCGCCTTCACCACGACGAAGGTGGGCCGGGAGGCGTACGCGGCACAGCTGGCGGAGGAGGCCTCACGGTTCACGCTGGTCCACTCCGAGCTGCGCAGCGGTATCTCCACGATCCTCAAGTACGTGACGTGGATGATGATCCCGACCGCCATCGGCCTCGTCATCAGCCAGCTCGTCGTCAAGCAGCACGGCTTCAAGGACTCCATCGCGCGGACCGTCGGCGGGATCGTGCCGATGGTCCCCGAGGGGCTGGTCCTGCTCACCTCCGTCGCCTTCGCGATCGGCGTCATCCGGCTTGGCCGAAAACAGTGCCTCGTTCAGGAACTCCCCGCCATCGAGGGCCTCGCCCGCATCGACACCGTCTGCCTCGACAAGACCGGAACCCTCACCGAGGGCGGCATGGACGTCACCGAGCTACGGCCGCTGAGGGGCACCGACGAGTCGTATCTGCGCAGGGTCCTCGGCGCGCTCGGCGAGTCGGATCCGCGGCCGAACGACTCCCTCCGGGCGATCATCGCCGCCTACCCGGACAGCGAGGAGTGGCGCTGCACCCAGTCGCTGCCCTTTTCCTCCGCCCGCAAGTACAGCGGCGCCGGGTTCAGCGAGGGCAACGGCGAGTCGAGCACCTGGCTGCTCGGCGCTCCCGACGTGCTGCTGCCCGCCGGGGACGCGGCGCTCGCCGAGACCGAGCGGCTGAACGAGGCGGGTCTGCGGGTGCTGTTGCTCGCGAAGACCACCAAGGACCTGGACGACCCCGGCGTCGCGGAGGCCGCCCGGCCCGCCGCGCTGGTCGTCCTGGAGCAGCGGTTGCGCCCGGACGCGGCCGACACCCTGCGCTACTTCGCCGACCAGGACGTCAAGGCCAAGGTCGTCTCCGGGGACAACGCGGTGTCGGTGGGCGCGGTCGCCGGCAAGCTCGGGCTCACCGGCGAGGTCGTGGACGCGCGCCGACTGCCGGACGGGCCGACGGAGATGGCGGAGTCCCTGGAGAAGGGCACGGTCTTCGGACGGGTCACCCCGCAGCAGAAGCGCGACATGGTCGGCGCCCTGCAGTCCCGCGGGCACACGGTGGCGATGACCGGCGACGGCGTGAACGACGTCCTGGCGCTGAAGGACGCCGACATCGGGGTGAGCATGGGCTCGGGGTCCGAGGCGACCCGCGCGGTGGCCCAGATCGTGCTGCTCAACAACAGCTTCTCGACACTGCCCTCGGTGGTCGGGGAGGGCCGCCGGGTCATCGGGAACATCACCCGGGTCGCGACGCTCTTCCTGGTGAAGACGGTCTACTCGGTGCTGCTGGCCGTCCTGGTGGCGTGCTGGCAGGTCGAATACCCCTTCCTGCCACGCCACTTGACTCTGCTGTCCACCCTGACGATCGGCATTCCGGCGTTCTTCCTCGCCCTCGCCCCCAACAAGGAGCGCGCCCAGCCCCACTTCGTGCGGCGGGTGATGCGGTACTCGATCCCGGGCGGAGTCGTCGCGGGAGTGGCCACCTTCGTGATGTATCTGATCGCGCGCCATCACTACACGGGAAGCGGCTCGCTGGAGGCGGAGACGAGCGCCGCGACGCTGACGCTCTTCCTGGTATCGATGTGGGTGCTCGCGATCATCGCCCGGCCGTACACCTGGTGGCGGATCTGCCTCGTCGCCTCGATGGGCGGGGCGTTCCTGCTGGTGCTCGTGGTGCCGAAACTGCAGCACTTCTTCGCGCTGAAGCTGGTCGGCGCGACGATGCCGTGGATCGCGGTGTTGATCTCGGTGGTGGCGGCGGCCGTCCTGGAGTTCCTGTGGAGGTGGGTCGACCGCCGCGTTCCCGCGTAGGGGCTGCTTCAGGTGTTACTGCACGTCGACGTAGTCACCCGTGGCGCTGACGGCCGAGGTGGTCGTGGTGCCCGCGAAGCTGTAGCGGTAGTAACCGTCGACGGTGGCCGTCGTGGTCGTCTTCAGGTTGCCGGAGCTGTCCGTGTTGATCGTCTTGAGGGTGGTGTAGGTGCTGGTGCCCGCCTTGCGGAACTGCAGCTTCACCGGCTGGGTGCCGTAGCCGTAGTACTTGGCGACGTCCCAGCTGGCGCGGGTCAGCGCGCCGGTGACCGTGATGGTCTTGCCCTTCACGACCGGCTCCGGGGAGGCGTTGACCGTCAGCTTGGAGTAGCGCTGGAGGTTCTTGGTGCCCAGGTCGCCCTGCCACTTGAGGTTGTTGTCGGCGTCGGCGGCGACCGACCCGACCTTCCAGGCGCCGGCCTCGGCGCTGAACAGGTCCTCGGTCTCGTCGGAGGAGGCCGGACGGAACTGGAGCTTGGCCGTGCACTTGAGCACGGTGGAGGAGGAGGCGGTGCAGGTGCCGGGGTCGTCGCCGCCGAGGACGTCGCTCGGCGAGGTGATCGAGGTGCCGCGGTAGAGCACCGGGCCGGTCGCGAAGGAGCTCGCGCTGACGGTCGAGGGGTGCGTCACGGTGTAGGTCGCGCTGACCGTGACCTCCGCGGAGGCGCCGACCACGATGTTCTTGCCACTGTTGATCACGACGTTGGAGACGGTGACGCCGGACACCGAGTTGCCGGCGGCCTGCGCGGCCGGCACGGCGAGAGCGGAGAGGGCCAGGGCGCCGGTGACGGCGGCCACGGTGGCTCGTATGCGCATGTGGGGTTCCCCAAGTGGAGAAAGGGGTCCCGGCGGTGGTCGTTCCTCACGGCTCGTCGTCAGCACGGGACCCAAGTGATCAGTGAGTCTGTTGACTCACGAGTGAGATTAGTGAGAGGCGCGACTGGTTGTACGGGCGGGGTGAGGAAGCCGTAGTTTTTGTGATCGCGTTACGGACCGATGGTGAAACACAGAGAAACGCCCGGCCCCGGAATGCCACGGGACCGGGCGGAACGTGCCGATCGTCCGGACCGGCCGGTCCGGACGATCGGCCCCGTCAGTCGAACCAGCGGTCCCGGGCCAGTTCCTCGGTGCGGGACGGGTCCTCCAGCAGTGCCGCGACCTCGAAGCGGCGCGGCCACTGCCTCGCCGACCAGGCGAGTCCGGCGGCGACGCCCTCCAGGGTGGCGGCGTGCAGCACCCCGTCCCGGGTGCGGCGCCAGTCGAGTTCGGTGCCGTCGACCACGAGCTCCTCGTGCTCGACGTACGAGGCGGGGGTCCCGGGGCCCAGCAGGACCCGTACGGACTCCGGTACGTCGTGCTCGGTGCCCTCGGAGGTCACCTCTCCGGTGACGGACTCGCTGAGCCGTCGTACCTGGAACAGCTCGGCGAGCTCGGCGGCCCGTGAGGGCGGCACCGGCAGCAGCGGCACCCCGTCGGTGAACGCCAGCAGGTCCGGTGAGTCCACGACCACCGCGTCGGCCGCGTCCACGACCCGCACCTCGCCGTCCACGACGGCCCTCAGCTCGTCAGGCAGCGTCACCTGCTCGGGGTCGAGGTCGGCCAACGCGCCGTAGAGGGCGTGCAGTTGGGTGCCGGAGACCTCGCGGTCCGGGTCGGCGAGCCGGTCGAGCAGTTCGGCGGCGCCGCCGGGCTCGTCGAGCAGGGCGGCCACGGACGTACGGACGCCGAGCGCCCGCAGCACCTGTTCGTCGTCGAAGCCGGTCGCGTCGGCCTCGTCGTACAGGCCGCGCAGCAGCGGATCGCCGCCGGCGGCCCGCAGACCGGCCGGCCGGCGCCCGTCGAGCACCGGATGCCCGCGCAGCCACCAGGCCGTGTACGGCCGGACGATCTCGTGCGTTCCGTCCGGCAGCAGGATGCGCACCTGCTGGGTGATCGCGTCCCGCAGCGGCGGCTGGGCGAGCAGGGCCAGGGCCTGCGGCCACCGGTCGTCGTCCACCAGGTCCAGATCCCGTACGGCGACGATCTCGGTCGCGACGGGCGGCACCGGCGAATCGGGCAGCCGGTCCAGAACGTCCTCGCACCACACGTCCACCGCGTCCAGCAGACCCGCGTCGTCGGGCTCGGCGAAGTCCGCGTCGCGCGGCTCCAGTTCGTCCGGATCGAGCACGATGTCGGTGGCGCGCACCAGGGCGAAGCCCGCGAGGACGCCGCAGGCGGCGAGCGGCTGCTCGCCCCACCGGTCGGCCAGTTCGGAGTCGACGAAGGCGAGTTCGCCCTCGCGCATGATCCGGGCGAACGGGCTGCCGGGCAGCACCAGTTCACCGGCGGGCACGAGCTCCCCCTCGTCGTCCGGCAGGGCGAGAGCGCCGAGCCAGGGCTCGTCGCCCGGGTCGAGAGCGGCGTCACGGACCAGCGCGAGGACGGTGTCCGCCAGCTCCTCCGCGTCCGGGGTGTCCTCGTCCCACGCCCCGCCCTCGTCGTCGAGCGAGGCGGCCACCGCGGCCCGCACCTGCGGGGTGGTGAGCACCGCGCGGGGTGAGGCCGGCACAGCGCCCAGCTTCTCCAGGAGCGGATGGGCGGCGTCCGGGTGCGCGACCTTGAGGCCGAGGCGGGCGAGCGTGTCGGGGGCCACCAGGGACCCCTCTGCGGTGGGCAGCAGGATCTGGCGGGGCCCGATCGTCGTGCGGCCGTCGGCCAGCGGCACCGGCAGTCCGGACAGCCGGTCCGGGTCGACCCCGGCCAGGCTGTCGTACAGGCGGTGCCACCACGCCGGGTCCTTCTCCAGACCGGCCAGCCGGTCCACGGCCTCGGTGAGCGGAACCCGGGCGACGCCCAGCGTGCGCAGTTCCACCCGCCGTTCGAGCCCGGCGGGCAGCAGGCTGGGCAGCACCTCGGCGAGCACCCGGACGGTCTCGGCGCCCGCGCCCTCCACCACCTCGGCGTCGCGCGGCCGCAGGACGGTGGGGTTCTCCGCGGGGCTGCTCTCGGGCCAGTCGTCCGGGGTGTCGGCGGCCGGCATCCGGTCCGGCGGGGCCGCGGGCGGCAGGAACGCGGTGCGCGGCAGCCGGTCCAGGATCGCCTGGCGCAGCGCGCCGTCCAGCTCGCCCTTGCCGAGCGGGCCGGGCACCAGGTCGATGATCCCGGTGTCCACCGGCCGCCAGGAGGCGAGGAGTTCGGCGTAGGCGTCCGCCGCGCGCTGCACCAGGAAGTCGGTCAGCGGGCCGGGGGCGGCGTGGCGCCGGGTGGTGTCGAGCGGGAGGGAGGCGATGAGGAGC
Source organism: Streptomyces sp. NPDC026500 (assembly GCF_055567635.1). NCBI lineage: Bacteria > Bacillati > Actinomycetota > Actinomycetes > Kitasatosporales > Streptomycetaceae > Streptomyces > Streptomyces sp. NPDC026500. The sequence continues at coordinate 172,566 of NZ_JBVHQB010000012.1, forward strand.
GCGGGTACGCCGAGCGCTTCGTCGCTCGGCGTCGGCGCGTGCACGACGGGGCTGGTCCGCGGGCGGGCCGGGGCTCCCTCGTCGTCGACCGGGACGGCCCAGGTGACGGACCAGTACGGGCGCAGCCGCTCCTCGACCGGGCGGTCGGCGAGCAGGGCGGGGTCGAGGGGGCCGTTGCGGTCGACGGTGCGGTAGCGGGTCGTGCCGTCGCGGGAGTCGTCGATGACGGCCCCGTGCTCGGCGGCGGCGCGGCGCAGGGTGCGGACCTCCGCGTCGCCGATCTCCACGACCACTTCCTCCAGGCCGGGCAGGGCGAGCAGGAGGGCGTCGTCGATGTTCCGCAGGAGACGCTCGGCGAGGTCCTCGGCGGCGGTGTCGCGCAGCGGCAGGATCACGGCGGTGTCGTACGGGTCCGGGGCGGTGCCCTCGGCCGCGAACGGCAGCCGCAGCAGCGGCACATGGCCGTCCCGGCGGCGGATCTCGTCACCGAGGCCGGGGCTGTTCCCGGCGGTGCCGGCGGCGAGATCGCGGGCCTCGGCGAGCGCCCAGCGGACACCGCCGTGCCGCCCGACGACGGCGGGCTCGTCGGTGACGGCGAGGACCGCGGCGAAGCCGACACCGAAACGGCCCACGGCCGTGTCGTGCGCGTCCCGCTTCGCGGAGGCGCGGAGGGTGGCGAGCGACTCGACGCCGGCCGCGTCGAGGGGGGCGCCGGTGTTGGCCGCCACCAGGACGCCGTCGCGGAGGGTGAGGCGCAGACGGCCCGGGGCGCCGGCGCGGGCCGACGCGTCGGCGGCGTTCTGGGCGAGCTCCACGACGAGCCGGTCGCGGTACCCGCCGAGGACGAGGTCCTCCTCGGCGTTGGCGTCCTCGCGGAACCGGGCCGGGCTGGTCGCCCAGGCGTCCAGCACACCGCGGCGCAGACGCGCCGTGCCGAACGGGTCCGCACCCTCGGCAGCCGGCCGCACGAACTTACTCACGGGTTCACTCTCCCTCTCGCCTGGCGCGACCGCGAATGCTGCGCCGGGTCGCGGCATGAAGGTACCGCGCGCTCTCCCTGGCTTCTGCCGCCGCGTGCCGCCCCTCGGCCGTGGGGGCAGGATTCAGCCCCTCCGACAAGATTCAGCCCCTCCGGCGTTCGAGGAGCGGGGTCCGGGGCGGAGCCCCAGGGACGGGTAGGGGCGGAGGGGGCGAAAGAAGCCCGTGGCTGTGCCGGGGCCAGGCGGGGTGCGGCCCCGGGAGGAAAAAAGCCGAGGGAGGGAAGGCCACCAGGCAGGGAGGGCCGCCGCCGCGGAGGCTACGAGTGGCCGAGTTCCTCTGTGGACTCGTCGGAGGTCGCGGGTACGGACCCCGAGTCGGGGGACGGACGCAGCGGGAACGGGTCCACCTGGGTCTCGTCGATCACCGGAAGCGGCGGCCGCGGAGGCTTCGGCATGACCGCGGCCTCGGAGTGCCCACCGCACCCGTAAGCGAGGGACACCACACGCCCGTCGGCCGGCGAGAACTCATTCGCACAGACACCGAACGCCTGTCCGAGCGAGCCCCCGATGCGATTCAGGAAGCCACAGCTGACGCACGACGCGGGCGCGGCCTGCGCCATCGCCGTCTTGGGTCCGTACGACTCCTCCCAGCGGTCGGCCGCGACATGCAGCCCGTACCGGGAGAGCACCCGGGCCCGGCGGAGCCCCAATTCCTCGGCCACGGACGCGATCGAGCCCCGGCGCGGGGCCATCGGCAGGTTCGCGGGCGTACCCGCGGTCACCTCCGCGTCCTCCGCCTCCACCAGCTCGGCCATGTCCTCGGAGACCGCGGAGTTCGGCGCGGGCTCGTCCTCGCCGGAGTAGCCCGGTTCCAGGCGGAGGTCCTCGGCGTCCGTGGGCAGCAGGTCCCCGGGGCCCATGTCGCCGGGGCGGAGCCGCTCGCTCCACGGCACCCACTCCGGGGCCAGCAGCGCGTCCGTGCCGGGCAGCAGCACCGTCTCGTCGAGGGTGACGTTCTTCGCCCGGGAGGCGCGGGCCACGGTCGACGCCCAGCGCCAGCCGCGGTACCCGGGTTCCTTGCACTCGAAGTAGTGCGTGACAACGCGGTCCCCCTCGGAGACCAGTCCGAGGTGCTCGCCGACGATGCCTGGGTGGGCGGCCTCCTCGGCTGCCGCGCGGGCGAGGTCGACCGCCTCGGCGCACAGACGGTCCGGGGTGCGGCTTCGCGTTGTCGCTGCGCTCACAGGTATCGCTTCTCTCCTACGCCGTCTCACGGGTGCGCCATTCCTCCGGCGGGGGTGCGGACGGAGCGGACCGGTGGGCCGCGTCGACGTCCGCGCCCGATCGCACTCGGGCGCACCTACGCCATCCATTCTGCGGGATGGCCGAGAGGCGCGCGGCCGAGAACAATCGCCGCAGGCGCGTTACGCACGCTACCTTCTCCTGGCCCCTGGGCCCACACCGGCGGGCGTCTTCGGCGCTCCGCGCCGGGATCTTTGCCGCTCCGCGGCATCCGGAGCCGGCCGCTCCGCAGCCCGTTCTCCGCCGCTCCGCGGCGATATCCCCGGCGCTCCGCGCCAAAAGTTTCCCACCCTCACCCCCCGCCTCGCTCCGCCGAAAAGTCATCCACCCCAGGCGCAGCCCGTCCCGCTCCGCCGAAAAGTCATCCACCCCGGGCTCAGCCCGTCTCTCCTCGCCGAAAAGTCATCCACCCCGGGCGCAGCCCGTCTCGCCTCGCCTCTCCTCGCCTCTCCTCGCCTCTCCTCGCCTCTCCTCGTCGAAAATGATCCACCTCGCGCAGCCCCCTTTCGATTCGGCGGAAAAGTGGCCCGCGAGAGTGGTCCGCCAGGGGCCGGTCCGGCTTGCTTCGTCGAAAAGGGGTCCGGCGGGGGACCCGATCGTCCCCACACGCCCCCCCACTCGGCCCCCATACGCGCGGTAACCGCACTACGCACCCCGAACTCGGGGCACTATGACGGAGTGGCATCCGCAAGGTCGCCCCAGGGAGCAACCGGTATCGGTGGCGCCAAGGGGAGTAACCGGAATGGCGGATCGGGCCGGGTGACCGGGTCCGTCCGCGCGGTGGGACGTGCCCTGCACTTCCCGGTGACGCGGACGGCGCGCGGCATCCGCAAGGCGACCCACGCGCACGGAGCGGGCGAGTCGGGCCTCGGAAAACTGATCGAACTGCACGCGGTGAACGGCGCGGGCGACGTCATGATCACGGTGGCGCTGGCGTCCACCGTGTTCTTCTCCGTGCCGACCGACGAGGCCCGCGGCAGGGTCGCCCTCTACCTCGGCATCACAATGGCGCCCTTCGCCCTCCTCGCCCCCGTGATCGGCCCGCTGCTGGACCGTCTGCCGCACGGCCGACGGGCCGCGATGGCGGGCTCGATGCTCGCGAGGGCGATGCTCGCGCTGATGCTGGCGGGGGCGGTCGTCAGCGGCACCTTCGAGCTGTATCCCGCCGCGCTCGGCGTACTCGTCGCCTCCAAGGCGTACGGCGTGGTCCGCAGTGCCGTCGTACCCCGGCTCCTGCCACCCACGTTCTCCCTGGTCAAAGCCAATTCCCGGGTCACTCTGGGCGGGCTCCTGGCCACCGGTGTGGCCGGGCCGATCGCCGCCGTGCTCCAGTCGCTGGGGGCCCGCTATCCGCTCTACGGCGCCTTCACGATCTTCATCGGGGGCACGTTCCTGTCGTTCTCGCTGCCTCCCAAGGTCGACTCCGCCAAGGGCGAGGACAAGGCGCTGCTCGCCGCCGACGCGGAGCATCTGCACGGCCCGCACCTGAAGAAACCCCCGCGCCCCGGACTGCGGACCGTGGGGACGGCCGTCACCCACGCGCTCGGCGCCAACTCCTCGCTGCGCTGTCTGTCCGGCTTCCTGATCTTCTTCCTCGCCTTCCTGCTGCGCGAGCACCCGCTCAGCGGCAAGAGCGCGGCGGTCTCGCTGGGCCTGGTGGTCGTCTCGGCGGGTGTGGGCAACGCGCTCGGAACGGCCGTCGGAGCCTGGCTGAAACAGCGCGCCCCGGAGATCATCATCGTGACGGTGGTGGCGTTCGTGCTGGCCGCCGCGATCTTGGCGGCGCTCTTCTTCGGCACCGTGATGGTGGCGTGCCTCGCCGCGATCGCCGGGTTCGGGCAGGCCCTCGCCAAGCTGTCCCTGGACGCCCTGATCCAGCGCGACGTCCCCGAACTTGTCCGGAGCTCGGCCTTCGCCCGCTCCGAGACACTGCTCCAGATGGCCTGGGTGCTCGGCGGAGCCATCGGCATCGCGATGCCGCTCAACGGCCCGCTCGGCCTCTCCGTGGCCGCCGGGATCGTCGCCGTCGGCTGGCTGACGACCGTACGGGGCCTGCTCTCCGTGGCCCGGCGCGGCGGATCGGCCCGGCAGCGGGTCTCCTGAGCCGCGCGGGGGCCACACACGGCACGCCGCACCCCACGTGGGGGCACGGGTGGGCGCGCCCGATAACCTTCGGCCATGACCTCCCTGCCCCGCGGCAGAGCCGCTAATGGACAACGCGCTGCGCGCCGTCGCCGCGCCGTCGCCACGGTCGGCGCCGTTTCCGCCGGACTCCTCGCCCTGTCCGCCTGTGACAAGCCGACACCCATGGCCACCGTCACGGTCGGCACGAACTCGGTGAGCTCCGAGGCCGACTGCTACAACGACGGCGATGCCGTGAAGACCGCGGACCTGACGAGCTGCCTGCGGTCCAAGGACATCAAGTCCATCGACGTCGACCCCGACGCGACCGTCCGGTTCGGCGTGGACCCGAAGATCGCCGACAACGGCTGGACGATCCTGATGAACGGGCAGCAGCTCCTGCCCGAAAGCACCAAGAAGACGTACCTGACCATTCCGGGCAGCGTGTTCTTCAACCAGCAGTACGGCGCCACGGGCAGCTCGACGCTCGTCTCCATCAAGGAGGGCGACAAGACCGTCACCGGCCTGTGGTCGTTCAAGTTCAAGAAGGACTCGGACAACTGATCGCCGCCGCCGGGCCGAAGGTGCTCGTGGCCACCGCCGTCTCCGCGGAGAGGGAAGCGGTGGCCGCGGCGTCGTCCGGCACGGCGCGCGAGATACGGCTTCCGGGGGCGACGCTCCACCGGCTCGGTGGGTGCGATCTGCTCGCCGCCGGTGTCGGCCCCGCACTGGCCGCCGCCTCCGTCTCCGCCGCACTGGCCGCCGCCGCCCTCGAAGGCGCGCCCTACGGCCTCGTCGTCTGCGCGGGCATCGCCGGCGGCTTCCAGCCCGGCGCGCCCGTGGGATCGCTCGTGGTCGCCGACGACATCGTCGCGGCGGACCTCGGCGCGGAGGCTCCGGAGGGGTTCCTGCCGGTCACCGAGCTCGGCTTCGGGACCGTCTGCCATCGGCCACCGGAATCACTCGTACGAGAGGTCGCGGCCGCCATCGGTGGACGCGTCGGAACGGTCCTCACGGTGTCGACCGTGACCGGCAGCGCGACCCGCGCCGCCGAACTGCGCGCCCGGCATCCACGGGCCCTCGCCGAGGCGATGGAAGGGTTCGGGGTCGCCGAGGCGGCCGGCGCACACGGGGTGCCGGTACTGGAGATCCGCGCGGTGTCCAATCCCGTCGGACCGCGTGACCGCGCCGCGTGGCGCGTCGGCGACGCCCTCGCGGCCCTCACCGAGGCCTTCGGGAAGCTGGGGCCCCTCCTGGAGAGTTGGAACCCGCATGAGCGCACCCACTGAATCCGCCGAAGCCCTGCGGATCGCCTACTCACCCTGCCCCAACGACACCTTCGTCTTCGACGCCTGGGCGCACGGCCGCGTCCCGGACGCACCCGCGCTGGACGTGACCTTCGCGGACATCGACATCACCAACGGCATGGCCGAGCGCGGCGAGTTCGACGTGCTGAAGGTGTCGTACGCCGTGCTGCCGTACGTCCTCGACAGCTACGCGCTGCTGCCGTGCGGCGGCGCGCTGGGCCGGGGCTGCGGTCCGCTCGTGCTGACGAGGGAGGCGGGGGACGGGGGCACCTCCCTGCTCGAGCGAAGCCGAGAGCTTGGGGGGCGCACCGTCGCCGTGCCGAGTGAGCGCTCGACGGCGTACCTGCTGTTCCGGCTGTGGGCTGCCGAGACGGTCCCCGGCGGGGTCGGCGAGATCGTGGTCATGCCGTTCCACGAGATCATGCCGGCCGTCCGGGACGGAAAGGTCGACGCGGGGCTCGTCATCCACGAGGCGCGTTTCACGTACCAGAACTACGGGCTGCACAAGCTCGCCGACCTGGGCGAGCACTGGGAGCAGACCACCGGGCTGCCGATCCCGCTGGGCGCGATCATCGCCAAACGGTCGCTGGGCGCGGAGCGGCTACGGACGCTCGCCGACGCCGCCCGCGCCTCGGTCCGTGCCGCCTGGGACGACCCCGAGGCCTCCCGCGGCTACGTACTGGAACACGCCCAGGAAATGGACCCGAGCGTCGCGGACCAGCACATCGGCCTGTACGTCAACGAGTTCACGGCCGATCTGGGCGACGACGGATACGCGGCGGTCCGCGGACTCCTCACGCGCGCTGCGGCCGAGGGGCTGGTGCCGCCCCTCGGCCCGAACGCGCTGGACTTCCCCTGATTTCCCTCCGGACCTTTCCGAGTTCTCCTCAGCCCCCGGCCGGGGGCCGCTGACGGACGGTCATACGTCGAGCTGGTCGGCGACCGCGCGCAGCAGGCCCGCGATCTTCTTGCCGGAGGCCTTGTCGGGGTAGCGGCCCTTCTCCAGGGAAGGCGTGATGTTCTCCAGGAGGGTCGTCAGGTCCTGGACGATGGAGGCCAGTTCGTCCGGCTTGCGGCGCTGGGCCGCCGCGACCGAGGGGGCCGGCTCCAGAAGGGTCACCGAGAGCGCCTGATCGCCGCGCTGACCGGCGACGACGCCGAACTCGACACGCTGGCCGGGCTTGAGGGCGTCTACTCCGGCGGGCAGGACCGAGGAATGGACGAAGACGTCGCCGCCGTCGTCACGGGAGAGAAAGCCGAAGCCCTTCTCAGTATTGAACCACTTGACTTTGCCGGTGGGCACGTCTGTCCTCGTCCTCGTACTCGTCGGAAACTTCTCTGGGAACGACACGGGTGGTTGCAGGGGCAACTTCCCGTAAAACGCCTCTGGATAGCACTACAGCGGGTCAGCCGACCCGCCGGTACCAAGGCTAATGGTCCGTCGGCTCGTGACAAGACGTCGCTGGATTGTTCCTTCGCGCAGGGAACTACCCTGGTCGGGTGCGTGACAAAACCCAAGCGAATTCCCCCGAAGCCGGTGACCGGCTGATCCGTGCCGGTGCCATCGTGTTCTTCATCGGAGCGTTGGCCACACTGGTCACCGTGGCACCGCTGTTGCTCGGTACGAAACCTTTTCCGTTCTACATGTTCGGCCTGAGCATGCTCATGGGCGTCGGCTTCCTGCTGGCCGCGGCGGGCGTGCTCCAGTCCGCCGCGCAGGGACGCCGCCGGGCGCGCGCCGCCCGTTCCTGACGGCGGCCGTTCCGGGCCCGTTCCCGACAACGGCCGTTCCAGCGGACCGGGGCCGGCTCCGCTGTGCCCTCAGCGCCCTCAGCGGTAGTTCTCCAGCCATGCCGGGAACTCCGTGAGATCGCCGAGGACGACATCCGCGCCCGCCGCGCGCAGTTCCTCGGCGTCGCACGGCCCGGTCGCCACGGCCACGGCGTACGCCCGCGCCGTGTGCGCGCCGCGTACGTCGCCGGTGTGGTCGCCGACGTACACGCTCGCGCCGTGCTCGCGCAGCGCCACCGCCTTCTGCTCGGCCCACAGGTTGCCGACGAGTTCGTCCGCGTCGATGTCCAGGTGGTCCAGGTGCAGCCTGGCGTTGGGCTCCCACTTCGCGGTGACGACGACCGTGCGCCCGCCCGCCGCCCGCACCGCCGCGACGGCTTCGCGCGCGCCGGGCATCGCGAGCGTGCCGGTGATCGCGTAGGTGGGGTACATCCCGCGGTAGAGGTCGGCCACCGCCCGGACCTCCTCGGCCGGGAACCAGTTGACGAGTTCCTCCTCCAGCGGCGGACCGAGCCGCGTGACCACGAGATCCGAGTCGATGTACGTCCCGGTCCGTGCGGATATCGCCTCGTAGCAGGCGTGGATCCCGGGACGGGAGTCGATCAGGGTCATGTCGAGGTCGAAGCCGACGGTCAGCGCGGGAGACGTCATATGGGCCATTCTGCCCAGGTCGCCGGGTGCCCGGTCCAGGCATTTTCGGCGCGCCGGTCCTGCCCCTTCTCCGGCCAGGCGGCGGCAGCGCCGGGCGTCAGCGGCCTCGCTGGGAGCGCCAGACCAGGTACAGGGCCGAGGTGACCGCCGCGCCGCGGACGATCCACGGCCAGGTCTGGGTCATCGCGTCGCTCATGTGGCCCTGGGCGACGGGGGTGCCCCAGCGGCCGTTCGTACGGCCCCAGAGCCAGACGATGCCGGCCGTGACGGACAGGCCCGGCAGGACGAGGACGGCCCACTTCGATTCCGCGGGGGTCAGCCGGCGCGAGCCGTAGGCGATCAGCCAGCCGAGGGCGAGCGCGAACCAGTTGCCGAGGACGGCCCCGGCGACGAGGAGGGCGGCGGCGAGCAGGAGCAGCGGGTTGGTGTAGCCGCTCAGGCGTGGGAGGCGGCGCGGGAAGCGGCGCGCGACGGTGGCCTCGGCCGCCGGCTCGTCCTCCGGGCCCGGTGCCGCTGTCTCCTTGGCCGGGTTCGCCTCTTCCTCGGCTTCGCGGTCCTTCTCCCCCGGGGGCGGCCTGAAAAGGTCGGGGATCTCCACGCCGCCGACGAACCCCGGAACGCTGTCGTCGAGCCCGAAGGGGCTGTTGTTCGCGCGCCACCAGTCGGGCCGGGTCGCGCTGTCGCCCAGTTCGTGGGCGCTCGCCAGGTGGGGCGGGGACGGTGTGTCGGCGCCGGCGCTCTCGGCGGGCCGCTCCTGCGCGGGACGGGGGCGGGGGACGACGCGGCGCAGTCCCTTGGGGCGCTCCTCCGGTTCGGTGGCGGCGCGCTGGGCGGGCACGGCGGCCCAGGTCCGCGTGCCGGCCGCGGTGCCGCCGGTGCCCTGTCCGGCCGCCGCGACGATCTCGTCGGGGGTGCCGAGGCGGTCGAGGATGCGGCGGACGGCGGCGGGACTGTCGACGGTGGTCTTCGCCCGGCGGCGGTCGATCTCGCCCCGCAGCTCCGTGACCAGGCGCATCCGGGTGGCCGACGGCAACTGCCGCTGCTGGGCCAGGTCGCCGACCCGGCTCAGATAGTCGAAGACCAGCTGGTCGCTCTCGATCCCCACGAAGTCCCCTCCGGGGCGGGTGCGTTGGATACCCCGTGGTGACGAAGGTACCGGTTTTTCCGTGTGCGGGAGCGCCCCGCCCGGGGCTCGGGCAGCCGTACGACCGTCGTCGGCCGCCCCGGCCGCGCGGCCCGGAGAACGTTCCACGGGCCGGGGGCCGGGCCCGGGGAGCCCGCCACCCGCTACCGTTGACAGGATGAGCCCCGAGACGACCGCCCCGCGGTCCCTGGCGGAAGCCCTCCGCGCGCGGGACGACGCCTCGCTGTCCGCCCTTCTGCGGTCCCGGCCGGACCTGATCACCCCCGTCCCCACGGATCTCACCCAACTGGCCACCCGGGCGGGCACGCGAGCGTCGGTCGTCCGCGCCCTGGAGCGTCTGGACCGTTTCACGCTGCAGACGGCGGAGGCGCTGGCGGTGGCGCGGGAACCGGCGACGTACGACGAACTGCTCGGGCTGCTGGCGGGCGACGACGGCGACCCCACGGTCACGGCGGCCTTCCCGCACGCGCTCGGGACGCTGCGCGAGCAGGCGCTCCTGTGGGGTGGCGACGACCGCCTGCGGCTCGTACGGACGGCACGTGAGCTGCTCGCGCCGTCGCCGCAGCACCCGTCCCCGACGGGTCTCGGGCCGACGGTCGGCGAGGCCACGGCGGGCATGTCGCCGGGGCGCATCCAGGAGATCGTGGCCGCGGCGGGACTGGCGTCCACCCATGACTCCGTGTCGGCGGTGGCCTCGCTGAGTGCCCTGTTCAGCGACCGGAACCGGATGTCGTCGCTGCTCGACGAGGCGCCCGCCGAGGCGGTGGAGGTGCTGTCCCGGCTGGTGTGGGGGCCGCCGTACGGGCAGGTGACGGCCGAACCCGCGGCACATCTGCGCTGGCTGATCGGGCGGGGGCTGCTGCTGCCGACCGGTCCTGGCACGGTCGTTCTGCCCAGGGAGGTCGCCCTGCATCTGCGGGCGGGCCGCGCGCACCGGGTCACCGAGCCGGTGGCGCCCGCGGTCGAGGCCGCGACACCCCACCGTCCACAGGTTGTGGACGCCGCCGCGGCCGGCCAGGCGTACACGACGCTGGCGACCGTCGAGGAGCTGCTGAAGGACTGGCACGAGGGCGGCCCCGCGGTGCTCCGCGCGGGCGGGCTGAGCGTGCGGGACCTGAAGCGGACGGCGGTGGCGCTCGACGTCTCCGAGCCGATCGCCGCGTTCTGGGTGGAACTCGCCTACGCGGCGGGCCTGCTGGCGTCGGACGGCGAGGCGGAGGAACGGTACGCGGCGACGCCGGCCTACGACGCGTGGCTGGAGCTGCCCGCCGCGGAGCGCTGGGCGCGGCTCGCCTCGGCGTGGCTCGAGGCGACCCGCACGGCGGGTCTGGTCGGCGGACGGGACGCGAAGGACCGTACGCTCTCGGCGCTCGGCCCCGGCCTCGACCGTTCCGCGGCGCCGGAGGTCCGCCACCGCGTCCTCGCCCTGCTCGCCGAGCTTCCCGAGGGCACCTCGCCCGCCACGGACTCCCTCCTCGCCCGGCTGTACTGGGAACGGCCCTCGCGCGGTGCCCGGCCCGCGCCGGACGACCTGCGCGCCCGGCTGGCCCGCTGGACGCTGTCCGAGTCGGAGCTGCTCGGGGTGACCGGCCGGGGCGCGCTGTCCGCGCAGGGGCGGGCCCTGCTGGGTCTGCCGGCGGCGGCGGGCGCGCAGGGGGCGGAGCCGTCCGGCCCGGGTGACAAGCTGCCCGCCCACAAGCGGCACCACCCCGTGACCGTCCCCGTGCCGCACTCCCCCGCCGAGCGGGCCGCGGCGACGGCCCGGGCCGCCGGACTCCTCGCCCCGCTGCTGCCCGAACCGCTCGACCACGTCCTGCTGCAGGCGGACCTGACCGCGGTCGCGCCCGGCCCCCTGGAGCGTCCGCTGGCCGACACGCTCGGGGTGCTCGCGGACGTCGAGTCCAAGGGCGGGGCGACGGTCTACCGCTTCACTCCGGGCTCGGTGCGCCGGGCGCTCGACGCGGGCCGTTCGGCGTCCGACCTGCACGCCTTCCTCGCCGCCCACTCCCGTACACCGGTCCCGCAGCCGCTCGCCTATCTGATCGACGACATGGCGCGGCGGCACGGCCATCTGCGGATCGGGGCGGCGTCGGCGTACGTCCGCTGCGACGACGAGGCGGTGCTCAACGAGATCCTCGCCGACAAGCGTTCGCAGGAGTTCGGGCTGCGGCGGATCGCGCCGACGGTGCTGGCCGCGCAGAGCGACCCGGCGGGCCTCCTCACCGGCCTCAGGTCGATGGGTTTCGCGCCGGCCGCCGAGTCGGCGGAGGGTGACGTCCTGATCAGTCGGGCGCACGCCCACCGCACCCCGCCGCGCACCGCCCCGGAGCCCGTCCCGGACGGCCCGCCGGTCCCCGACGCCACCCTCCTCGGCGCCGCGGTCCGCGCGATCCGGGCCGGGGACCTCGCCTCCACCGCCCCGCGCAAGGAGGACCCGGCCGTGGGCCGTCCCGTCGACGGCGGGCTGCCCCGCACCAGCTCCGCCGAGACCCTCGCGACCATGCAGGCCGCCGTCATGACGGGCGAGGCGGTGTGGATCGGCTACGTGAACGCCGAGGGCGCCGCCAGTCAGCGCGTCATCGCCCCCATCCGGGTCGAGGGCGGCTTCGTCACGGCGTACGACCACACGGCGGACGAGGTCCGCACCTATCCGCTGCACAGGGTCACGGGGGTGGCGGAGCTGGCCGACGACCAGCCGTGATCACCCGCCGGTAGGGCACACTGGACGTTTGGCCGAGCATCCGCGCCGGGTGCCGCCACGCAGAAAGGGACGGGTGTGAACGGACCCCTCATCGTCCAGTCCGACAAAACGCTTCTGCTCGAAGTCGATCATGAGCTGGCCGACGCCTGCCGTCGGGTCATCGCCCCCTTCGCCGAGCTGGAGCGGGCGCCCGAGCACATCCACACCTACCGGGTGACGCCGCTCGGCCTGTGGAACGCGCGGGCCGCCGGGCACGACGCCGAGCAGGTCGTGGACGCGCTGGTGGAGTTCAGCCGCTATCCGGTCCCGCACGCGCTGCTCGTGGACATCGCCGAGACGATGGACCGCTACGGACGCCTCACGCTGAGCAAGCATCCCGCCCACGGACTCGTCCTCACCACCACCGACCGGCCCGTCCTCGAAGAGGTGCTGCGCTCCAAGCGGGTCGCACCGCTCGTCGGCAACCGGATCGACCCCGACACCGTGGTCGTGCACCCCTCCGAGCGCGGTCAGATCAAGCAGACCCTGCTGAAGCTGGGCTGGCCGGCCGAGGACCTCGCCGGGTACGTCGACGGCGAGGCGCACGCCATCGAGCTCGACGAGAGCGGCTGGGCGCTGCGGCCCTACCAGCGACAGGCCGTGGAGAACTTCTGGCACGGCGGGTCCGGTGTGGTCGTGCTGCCCTGCGGCGCGGGCAAGACGCTCGTCGGGGCCGGTGCCATGGCGCAGGCCAAGGCGACCACCCTCATCCTCGTGACCAACACCGTCTCCGCCCGGCAGTGGAAGCACGAGCTGGTGAAGCGGACCTCGCTGACCGAGGAGGAGATCGGCGAGTACAGCGGCACGCGCAAGGAGATCCGCCCGGTCACCATCGCCACCTACCAGGTGCTGACGACCCGGCGGAAGGGCGTCTACCCGCACCTCGAACTCTTCGACTCCCGCGACTGGGGCCTCATCCTGTACGACGAGGTCCATCTGCTGCCCGCTCCCGTCTTCAAGTTCACCGCCGACCTCCAGGCCCGGCGCCGGCTGGGGCTGACCGCCACGCTCGTACGGGAGGACGGACGCGAGTCGGACGTCTTCTCGCTCATCGGGCCCAAGCGGTTCGACGCGCCCTGGAAGGAGATCGAGGCGCAGGGTTACATCGCGCCGGCCGACTGTGTCGAGGTGCGGGTGAACCTCACCGACACCGAGCGGATCGCGTACGCCACCGCCGAGACCGAGGAGAAGTACCGCTTCTGCGCCACGACGGCGACCAAGCGGAAGGTGACCGAGGCGCTGGTCCGCAGGTTCGCGGGTCAGCAGATCCTCGTGATCGGCCAGTACATCGACCAGCTCGACGAGCTGGGCGAGCATCTGAACGCGCCCGTCATCAAGGGCGAGACCAGCAATGCCCAGCGGGAGAAGCTGTTCGACGCCTTCCGGGAGGGCGAGATCAGCGTGCTCGTCGTGTCGAAGGTCGCCAACTTCTCCATCGACCTGCCGGAGGCCACGGTGGCCATCCAGGTCTCGGGCACCTTCGGCTCCCGCCAGGAGGAGGCCCAGCGCCTGGGCCGCGTCCTGCGTCCCAAGGCCGACGGCCACCAGGCCCACTTCTACTCCGTGGTCGCCCGCGACACGATCGACCAGGACTTCGCCGCCCACCGCCAGCGCTTCCTGGCGGAACAGGGCTACGCCTACCGGATCATGGACGCCGACGAACTCCTGACCGACACGGATTGACTTGCTCTCCCTGCCTGAGGAGGGACATTCTGGCCTGCTCGCTCGGTGCTGTGCCGCTACGCGGCACGGGCGTCGGGCGGGCTTCCGTGGCTTCCTGTTTCTTCACGCTGCGCCAGAAGGGACTCTGGTCTTACCGGCGCTCCGCAGGCTGTCACCGCCAGTCCGGCGGCCGTTTTGACGTTGATCGCGGCGTTGTGGTCCCGGTCGTGGACGGTGCCGCAGGCGCTGCAGGTCCATTCCCGGATGTGCAGGGGCTTGGGGCCGTCCTTGACACCGCAGGCCGAGCAGGTCTGCGAGGTCGGCCGGAACCTGCCGATCTTGACCAGGGTGCGCCCGTACCGGGCGGCCTTGTACTCCAGCATGTGCACGAACTGTGCCCAGCCCGCGTCATGCACGCTCTTGGCCAGCCGGGTACACGCGAGTCCTTTGACCGCCAGGTCCTCCACACCGATCGCTTGGTTCTCGCGGATCAGTTTCGTGGAGAGCCGGTGGAGGAATTCGTGGCGGGCGTCGGCCACTTTCGCGTGGGCGCGGGCGACCTTGAGGCGGGCCGCCTCGCGGTTCCTGGATCCCTTCTGTTTGCGGGACAGCTCCCGCTGGGCCTTCTTCAGTTTCTTCTCGGCTCGGCGCAGGAACCGCGGCGAGTCGATCTTCGTGCCGTCGGAGAGGACGGCGAAGTGGGTGAGGCCCAGGTCGATGCCGACCGTCCGGTCGGTGTCGGGCATGCGGGCGGCGTCGGCGGCCGGGTCGGTGTCGATGACGAAGGAGGCGAAGTACCGTCCGGCCGCGTCCTTGATCACGGTGACCGAGGAGGGCCGTGCGGGCAGGGTGCGGGACCATTTCACCTTCACCGCGCCGATCTTGGGGAGGTTCAGTTTCCCAGAAGTGGTGATCGACCAGCGGGCATTGGCCGTGAAGCGGATCGACTGACGGCTGTCCTTGCGGGACTTGAATCGGGGCGCACCGGTCATCGCGCCCTTCCGCTCACCTTTGAGGGAGGCGAAGAAGTTCCGGTACGCGGATTCCGCGTCGCGCAGGGACTGCTGGAGGACGACCGCGGAGACCTCGCCCAGCCAGGACCGCCCGGGTGTCCGCTTGGCCTGGGTGATCAGTTTCTGGGACAGTTCAGCGGCTTTCGGGAACGGCTCGCCCGCCGCACGGGCGTCCTCGCGGGCGCGCACGGCATCGTTGTACACGACGCGGGCACACCCGAACGCCCTGGCCAGCGCGAGGCGTTGGCCCGGTTGCGGGTGCAGCCTGAAGGCGTACCGAAGCTGCATGCGGTGATCGTACGAACGAGCGTTGCCCACCACCAGGGGGAACGTATGTACGGCCGGTACCCCCTGACCTGAACCGGGGAGTGGAACGGCCGGACGGGGTGAGGTGTTGCCCGGCTTCACCGGATCGGACCCCATGACACTCCGCGTCGGCCGTGGTGAGGCCTGCGCCCTCCTGCTCCGCAGGACAGCATCCGTGACGCTCCGCGCCACAACCATCAGATTCGCTTCACCACCGGCCTGAAGGCCGATGCACTGCGAATGAACCCCGGTAGCTCCCGTTATCTTTTTCGCGGTTCCGCAATGGGGCCGCTGGCCTCCGGGCCCGGCATGACTGTGTCCCCCTGTCGAAGGCATGACCTGGGGGGTGGTGTCACCGGGTCCGGAAGGTGCCGTCGGAGACGCTGATGAGAGGTCCGGCCACCGCCCGGTCCGGCGCAACGCCGGACGGTTCGCGGGCGGCAGGTCTGCATAACGTGGCTGCGCGCGTACGACACCATCACCTAGGCCGGCACGGTCAAATCCGCTGGAAGGGTGCGATGTTCGACACCGAAGACGTGGGCGTGTTCCTCGGCCTGGACGTCGGCAAGAGTGCTCATCACGGCCACGGGCTGACCCCGGCGGGCAAGAAGGTCTTCGACAAGCCCCTGCCCAACAGCGAGCCGAAGCTGCGGGCCGTCCTCGACAAGCTGGCCGCGAAGTTCGGCACCGTGCTGGTGATCGTGGACCAGCCCGCCTCCATCGGAGCCCTGCCCCTGACGGTCGCCCGGCACGCCGGCTGCAAGGTCGCCTACCTGCCCGGACTCGCGATGCGCCGGATCGCCGAACTGTATCCCTGCGAGGCCAAGACCGACGCGAAGGACGCCGCGGTGATCGCGGACGCCGCCCGCACCATGCCGCACACCCTGCGCTCGCTGGAGCTGACCGACGAGATCACCGCCGAACTGACCGTGCTGGTCGGCTTCGACCAGGACCTGGCGGCCGAGGCCACCCGCACCTCCAACCGGATACGCGGCCTGCTCACCCAGTTCCACCCCAGCCTGGAACGCGTCCTCGGGCCGCGGCTGGACCACCCCGCCGTGACCTGGCTGCTGGAACGCCATGGATCGCCGTCCGCCCTGCGCAAAACCGGGCGCCGCAGGCTGGTCGAAGTGATCCGGCCCAAGGCCCCGCGTATGGCCGCCCGGCTGATCGACGACGTCTTCGACGCACTCGACGAGCAGACCGTCGTCGTCCCCGGAACCGGCACCCTCGACACCGTCGTCCCCTCCCTGGCCCGCTCCCTCACGGCCGTCCACGAACAACGCCGGGCGCTGGAAGCCCAGATCAAAGCCCTGCTGGAGGACCGCCCTCTTTCCCCGGTCCTGACCTCGATGCCGGGAGTCGGAGTCAGGACCGGCGCCGTCCTGCTGGTCACCGTCGGCGACGGCACCGGCTTCCCCACCGCCGCCCACCTCGCCTCCTACGCCGGCCTCGCCCCACCACCAAGCAGTCAGGCACATCGATCCACGGCGAACACGCACCCAGAGGTGGTAACCGGCAGCTCAAACGCGCCATGTTCCTCTCCGCGTTCGCCGCCCTGCGCGACCCCGCCTCCCGCACCTACTACGACAAATGCCGGGCCGGGGAAAGACCCACACCCAGGCCCTCCTCCGCCTCGCCCGCCAACGCATCAGCGTCCTGTTCGCCATGCTCCGCGACGGCACCTTCTACGAACCCCGCGTCCCCCAGGCAACGGCTGCATGAACCAGCCCACAGGCAGGTCGATGCAGATCAACGCCTTGTGTCGTCTGCCCATGCCGAGATATCCGCGGCCCCCCGACGGACAGCTTCTTCCGGATCCCGGGCGAGCTTCCCGCAGGCCTCTGCGACGTCCGGCACACCGCCCAGTCCCACGAGCGCGTCATGCACCCCGGTCTGCAGCCAGTCGGCCTGGTTGTCGTCAGCCTCGGCAACCGCGAGAGCGATAAGTCTTATGGCGGCCACCGTCCCCACCCGGGCCAGAGCCTCTGCCGTCTGCCGGGTCACCGCCGTGTCCTCGACGTCCAGCAGCAGTCCCACCAGCGTTTCCGCAGCCTCAGGAACATCAGCGAAGGAAGCAAGGTCACGCCCGGCACGAACACGTTGCGTCCACGAAGGAGACGACGCCTCCTCCAAGCCACTCGTCATCTCTGGCACGACCTGACAGTCTCATGCCCCACAGAGAAGATCGAACCCCGGGCAGAAGCTGCCCACACGCTTGACGAAGAACATAGAGGCACCCCCCGGCGGGTGGCCGGTCCACAGGCCCCGCGCGGCACGCTGCGGCGGTGAGCCGGCGGCGCCGACCGCCTAGGTCCTCCCGGCGTACCGCCCGCCGCGGCGGCATACGGCGGGGGTGCGGCCCAGCGGCGGGACCATGCTGCCCCGAGGGCCCTGGAGGGTATCGGCGCCAGGCGTGGACAGCCGGCCGCGTATCCAGGCGTGCGGGACACCGCGGAAAAGGAGCGGGCGTACGTGTCAGCGGCGGCGGACGCCTGATTCTTCGCCGTATTCGCCGAGCAGGACGACCCCGAAGGCCGCGCGTGCGAACACCTTGACGGCGCGCACGGCGTCGCCGAGGAGGTGACGGTGGTTGACGGAGGTGACGGCCGTCGCGCCGCGCGCGACAGGCCCGGGATGGGCAGAACCTTGGGTGAAAGTGGCTGCACTCATACCTCCATGGTGCGCACCGTTGCTCCGAATGGCGTCGGTCTTCGGACCGAACCTCGCCCACCCCCTGGTACGGCTCCGGGCCACCCTGCCTACGCCTCACGACGGACACCGCCCCCTAGGGTCCCCGGGTCCCGACCCTGAGACGGCGGTCAGGCACCGGGAAAACCATTGGCCCCGGCATCCGTCCGTCGCCTAGAATCTTCGCTCTTGCCCGCCTCCCTTCACGGAGTGCCGCCGCCCGGCCGGAAACCGGACGGCACCTGGAATCACACCGGATTCCGTACGGATTCTGGACAGATTCCCAACGAAATCCGCAGAGATCCACGATCTGCATCACTCCCGCAGCAACCCCGCAGCAGGTTTCCCCGGAGGCAATTCCCCGTGTCCACCCTGTCCGACGGTCCGTCCGGCGCCCCGTCCGAGTCCGACGATCCCCTGTCCCGCGAGCGCGCCCACCTCTCCCACTCCCGTTCGGCGCTCCGCGCGATGCGCGAGGACGCGGAGAACCTCGACATCCGCGACGTCACCGCGAACTGGGTGAACGCCGAGGTGCTGCACCGGCAGATCGGCGAGCGCATCAAGGCCCTCGCCGACCTCAGCCACACCCCGCTCTTCTTCGGACGGCTCGACTATCTGCACCCGCCGGGCTCCGACCGGGCGGAGGGCGCGGAGGGCGAGCGGTTCTACATCGGGCGCCGGCATGTCCACGACGCCGGCGGCGATCCGATGGTCATCGACTGGCGCGCGCCGGTGTCCCAGCCGTTCTACCGGGCCTCGAAGAAGGACCCGATGGACGTCGGGCTGCGCCGCCGCTTCGGCTACACCGGCGGCGACCTCACGGCCTACGAGGACGAGCACCTCTCCGACCCGGCCGAGGCCGCGGCCACCAGCAAGCTGCTCCAGCAGGAGATCGAGCGCCCGCGCGTCGGTCCGATGCGCGACATCGTGGCGACCATCCAGCCGGAGCAGGACGAGATCGTACGGTCCGGGCTGTCCGGTTCGGTCTGTGTGCAGGGAGGTCCCGGCACCGGGAAGACCGCCGTCGGCCTGCACCGGGTCGCGTATCTGCTGTACGCGCACCGGGAGCGGCTCGCCCGCACCGGCACCCTGGTCATCGGGCCGAACAGGTCCTTCCTGCACTACATCGAGCAAGTCCTGCCCGCTCTGGGCGAGTTGGAGGTCAGGCAGGCGACCGTCGACGATCTGGTCGCGCATGTCGAGGTACGCGGCAGTGACGACTCGGCCGCGGCCGTGCTCAAGGGCGACGCGCGGATGGCCCAGGTGCTGCGCCGGGCCGTCCGCTCGCACGTGACCATCCCGACCGAGCCGGTGGTGGTGGTCAGGGGATCACGGCGCTGGCGCGTCCCGGCGTACGAACTGGAGGAGATCGTCAGGGAGTTGCTCGACCGCGACATCCGGTACGGCGCCGCCCACCAGGCCCTTCCACAGCGGATCGCGCATGCCGTGCTGGTCCAGATGGAGCGCTCGGGAGAGGCGCCGGACGACCGGGTGCAGGACGCCGTCGCCCGCAACGCCGCCGTGAAGGCCGCCGTCAAGGCGATCTGGCCGCAGGTCGACCCCCCGAAGCTCGTGCTCCGGCTGCTGACCGACGCGGAGTTCCTCGCCGCGCACGCGGAGGGGCTGCTCGACGAGGGCGAGCAGAAGGAGATCCTCTGGGCGAAGCCGGTGCGCGGCGTGAAGGCCGCGAAGTGGTCGGCCGCCGATGCCGTGCTGATCGACGAGGCCACGGACCTGGTCCAGCGCACGCACTCCCTCGGGCACGTGGTGCTCGACGAGGCGCAGGACCTGTCGCCGATGCAGTACCGGGCGGTGGGACGGCGCTGCACGACGGGGTCGGCGACGGTGCTCGGAGACCTGGCGCAGGGGACGACCCCGTGGGCGACCCGGAGCTGGGAGGAGGCCCTCGGCCACCTGGGCAAGGGGGACGCGGTGGTCGAGGAACTGACGGCGGGTTTCCGCGTCCCCACGGACGTCATCACCTACGCGTCCCGCCTGCTGCCGCACATCGCGCCCGGTCTCACACCGGTCGCGTCGGTGCGGGAGAACCCGGGCTTCTTCGAGGTGCGCGCGAGCACGGCGGATGCCGAAGTCCTGCGCGCGGTGGACGAGTTGCTCGACCACGAGGGGTCGGTCGGGCTGATCGCCGCCGACGCCCGGATCCCGGTGCTCGCGGAGGCACTGACGGCGGCCGGGCGGACGTATCTCGGCCCGGGCGAGGAGACGACGGCCGAGACCCGGCTGACCCTGGTGCCGGCCTCGCTCGCCAAGGGCCTGGAGTACGACTACGTGGTCCTGGACGAGCCGCAGGCCGTCGTCGACGGCGAGCCGGACGAGCGCACCGGCCTGCGCCGCCTGTACGTGGCGCTCACCAGGGCGGTCTCGGGGCTGATCGTGACCCACGCGGCCCCGCTCCCGCCCGAGCTGACCTGAGCAGCCCGAGCAGCCGAACGGGCCCGACCGACCGAGCCGACCTGACCGGCCGACGGACGGCGCCCAAGCATCGGGGGGACGACGGCACAAGGGGACGGCGGCACGAGGGGACGGCGGCACAAGGGGACGGCGGCACGAGGGGACGGCGGCACGAGGAGACGCTGCCCCACACTCCGAGAGGGGCAGCGCCCTACGCGTAAAGGAGAGCCGGCGTCCTACACGTCACGGGGAGCCGACGTCCCACGCGCCCAGGGGAGCCGACGTCTCATCCGTCCAGGGGAGCCGGCTTCCCACACGTCCAGGGGAGCCGGCGTCCTACGCGTAAAGGGGGGCCGGCTTCCCACGCATCACGCGAGCCGGCGTCCCAGCGTCGAGGGGGGCGGCGTCCTACACGTCACAGGGAGCCGACGCCGAACGCGTCAAGGAGAGCCCGCGTCCTACGCGTCGAGGGCGGTGCGCCATTCCCGTACCGCCTCCGCCGAGACCGGTCCCGTCCAGCCTCCCGGACGTGCGGCACCGCCGATGTGGAAGGCGTCGAGGCCCCCGGCGCGAAGCCCCGGCACATGATCGAGGCGCAGGCCGCCGCCGACCATGATCTGCGGCTCGTATCCCGGTTCGCCGCGACGGGCGGACTCGGTCGCGAGGACGGAGAGCCCGTCGTCGACGCCCGTCGGGGACCCGGCGGTCAGATAGGCGTCGAGGCCGGGCAGGTCCGCGAGCTGCTTGCGCAGGGCGTCGCGGTCGGCGGCGCGGTCGATCGCGCGGTGGAACGTCCAGCGGCAGCCGTCCAGTTCGGCGACGATCCGCTCCACGGCGGCCAGGTCGGGGCAGCCGTGCTCGTCCAGGAAACCGAGCACGAACTCGTCCGCGCCCGCGTCCCGCATGGCGCCCGCGACCCGTACGAGCGTGTCGACGCCCTGCGCGCCGCCCGCCGCGAAGCCGTCCGACAGGCGCAGCATCACGCGCAGTGCGATGTCCACGGAGGCACGGATCCCGGCGAAGGTCTCCACCGACGGGGTCAGCCCGTCGGCCGCCATGTCGGTGACCAGCTCCAGCCGGTCCGCACCGCCGGCCTGAGCGGCGACCGCGTCCTCCACGCCGAGGGCGATCACCTCCAGGACTGCGCTCTTCCGCTCGCTCATCGGATCTCTTCCCTCGGGCCGCTACAGGTCTAGTCCAATCCAAGAGTACGCGGGCGGGAGCGGGGGCGCGAGAAGATCACGGCGAGTGGAGGGGCCGTCGAGGGATTTCCCTCCGGCCCCTCCCTGTCCCACCGTTCACCCCGACGGATTCGGCTCTTCGGTCCATCCGGGCGGATTCAGCTCCGCCCGTTCCCCGGACCGATTCGGTTTCCTCCGTTCACCGGAACAGATTCAGCTCTTCCTCCCGCGCCCCCACCAGCTCGTACGCCGTCGTCTTCGCGACCGGCCGACCCGAGCAGAGCCGTACGAGGGTCGCGGCGCCACCGAGGTAACGGGCCGGGGGCCGGTCGCCGGGGATGCCACCCAGGCGCAGGGGGTCGTCGAGATCGTCGAGATCCGCGTGCAGTGGCACATGGTCGCGTTCGCGGCTGAAGCGGACCAGCAGCCTGAGGGCGTGCGGGAGTCCCGCTCCCTCGTAGGCGCCCGGTTCCCCGAACGCCTCGCGCACGTCCCCTGCATGGACCCACTCGCCGAGCGCGACCGCGTCGAGAACACCGCCGGCCCGGGCGATCACCGGCCCCGCCTCGGTCATCCCGCGTTCCAGCTCGTCGACGACCCGTGCCGTCGGCCAGTCGACGCGCTCGGCGATGTCGCGGTCGTTGGCCTCGGGCGAGAACACCCCGGGTTCGAAACGGCTCTCGACGACCCGCATCAGCGCGGCCGAGCAGTGCGCCAGCATGTCCCGCACCGTCCACGCCGGACACCCGGCCGTCGAACGCGCGAAGTCGCCGTCCGGCCTCGCCCGCAACAGCGGGATCAGCGCGTCGCGCTCGGTGCGCAGGAGCAGACCGGGCAGTTCCGGGTCCCGTACGTCGTGTGCGTCTCCAGGAATCATGACTCCACGCTAGGGGCTGTCGTCCCCAGGGGCTGTTGCTCGGATCGGACCGCGGAGCGTGCGAAGTGCGCGAAGCGTGAGAGGTGTGCCCATTAGCCGCGCAGTTCGAAGGAGATGTGCGGGGACAGCGCGCGGAGGAATTCGGGGGCGTCGAAGATCTCGCCGGCGGAGGCGACACCGACCGTCCTGGTGCGTCCCGTGAGGATGCGGTCGACCGCTTCCACCACGAGCGGCGCGGTGACGGCGTAGATGTCCCGGCCCCTCGCCACGGCCCGGCGTTCGGCGCCCTGGGAGCGCACGACGACATCGACGACGAAGGTCTGCTCCGACCGCCCGTGCCCGTCGACGGCACGCGGCGCCGGGGTGTCCGGGGCCGACAGTTCCCCGGCCGCCTCGACGGTCATGTAGGTGCGCACCTCGGGGACGGCGAGGTGGCTGGGCAGGGTGACCACGTCGGCCATCGAGAACTCCCCGATGACGGCCCGCGGCCCCATGGGGTCGGGGAACGGCCACTCCAGGGTGGGCGGGGCGTCCTGGCGGTACTCCAACTGCCCGCCCGTGTAACGGACGCGTCGGCCGCCGCGCCGCTCCCGGGAGACCGCGCCCGCGGCGCGCGTCCCGGCGGTGGGGTGCCAGCCGCTCAGCCCGTACGCGATGTGCGCCTCGTCGGCCGCCGTCCAGTCGTCCATCGCGGCGGTGGCCAGCAGGTCGCCGAAGCCGCCGTAGAAGGCCATCGCGGGGACGATCACCGCTCCCGCGGCGCGGGCCCGCTCCGAGAAGTGCTTGAACGTGTCGAGGTTGGCCTCGATCTCGGCCGCCACGTCCACGTACGGGATCCCGGCGCGCAGGGCCGCCTCGATCACGGGGGCGGCCGTCGTGGCGAAGGGCCCGGCGCAGTTGATCACAGCCGCCGCACCGGCCAGCGCCTGGTCGAGGGAATCCGGATCGTCGACCGAGGCCGGGCGGACGTCGAGTCCGGGCCGCGAGGCCGCCAGTTCCTTCAGCTTCTCGGCGTCCCGGCCGGAGAGGACCGGGACGAATCCGCGCTCCAGCAGTTCCGCCACCACAAAACGTCCGGTGTGCCCGTACGCGCCGAACACCGTCACTGCCTGCCCCGACTCCATGGGTTCTCCCCCGTGCTCGAAGTGAACTGCCTTGATCCGTCACGGACATCCTGACGAGGGCGGGCGTCCCGCACGAGTGTCCGGAACGCCATGCCCCGTACAATTCCGGACATGACCTCTGTCGCGCTGGCCGTCACCGACGGAATGCTCCACTTCGAACTGGCCCTGGCCTGCGAGGTCTTCGGCTCCGCCCCGGCCGCCGTGACGGGCCCCTGGTACGACCTCGCGGTCTGCGGGCCGAAGGCCGTGCGGGTCGGCCGGTTCCGGCTGGAGCCCGACCACGGCCTCGACCGGCTCCCGCAGGCCGACACCGTGATCGTCCCGGGCTGGGCCGACATCGACCGGGACCCGCCCGCCGACCTGGTCGACGCGGTGCGAGCGGCCCACGAGGCGGGCGCCCGCGTCGCCTCCCTCTGCACCGGCGCGTTCGTCCTGGCCGCCGCCGGCCTGCTGGACGGCAGGCGCGCGACGACGCACTGGGCGCACACCCGGGCCCTGGCCGCCCGCCATCCCCGGGTCATGGTGGACCCGGACGTCCTCTACGTGGACAACGGCAGCGTGCTCACCTCCGCCGGCAAGGCCGCCGCCATGGACCTGTGCCTGCACCTCGTCCGCCTCGACCACGGCTCGTCGGTCGCCAACACCGTCGCCCGCCACCTGGTCGTGTCCCCGCACCGGGACGGCGGCCAGGCCCAGTTCGTCACCACCCCGGTGCCCGCCCCGGACCACCACCCGCTCGCCGAGCTGTTCCCCTGGGTCATCGAGCGGCTGGACCGTCCGCTCACCGTCGAGGACCTGGCCCGCCAGGCGCGGATGAGCTCGCGCAACCTGGGCCGCCACTTCAGGTCGGTGACCGGCACCACCCCGCTGCAATGGCTGCTGACCCAACGGATACGGCACGCCCAGGAGTTGCTGGAGACCACCGACGCCGGAGTCGACACGATCGCGGCCGCCACGGGCATGGGCACCGCCACGACGCTGCGCCGGCACTTCAACCGCACGGTCGGCGTGCCTCCGGACGCCTACCGCCGCACGTTCCGCTCACGGACCCGCCCCGGCCCGGACGACAGCGGGCAACACCACCGCGGGCGCCCCTGAGCCGGTATCGGCAGCCCGTCCCCTTCCGCCCCCGGCGACCCGAGCAGCCCCAACAGCCCGCGGACGGTCGCGTACGGTCGCGGCGCCGGGGCGCGGGGTCCGCCCCTCGGCGGGGACAATGGCGTCATGGCAGCAGAGAGCAACCGCCACCCGGCCCACGCGGAGCTGACGAAGCGCTGGGCGGACACCGTGCTGGCCGCGCGTGACGGCGAGGGCGGGTCCGGCCCCGCGCCGGGGCCCTACGCGGCGAACCTCCTGGACCGCTGGGCCGAACCACAGCGCCGGTACCACACCACCGACCATCTCCTCGCGGTCCTCGACCACATCGACGTACTGGAGGCGCACGGGGAGCGCGCCGAGGATCCGGCCGCCGTGCGGCTGGCGGCCTGGTTCCACGACGCCGTGTACCTTCCGGA
Organism: Streptomyces sp. NPDC026500; assembly: GCF_055567635.1. Lineage (NCBI taxonomy): Bacteria > Bacillati > Actinomycetota > Actinomycetes > Kitasatosporales > Streptomycetaceae > Streptomyces > Streptomyces sp. NPDC026500. Next base: position 197,382 of record NZ_JBVHQB010000012.1, read on the forward strand.
CCGCTCGGAGAACGAGGAGCGCTCCGCCCGGCTCGCCGAGCGCGCGCTGGCCGAGCTGGGCGTCGGCGCGGACCGCACGGCCGAGGTCGCCCGGCTCGTCCGGCTCACCGTCTCCCACGACCCGGCCGACGACGACACCGACGGCGCCGTCCTGTGCGACGCGGATCTCGCGATCCTGGCGTCGCCCCCGGACGCGTACGCCGCCTACACCGCCGCCGTCCGCGAGGAGTACGCCTTCGTCCCCGACGACGCCTTCCGCGTGGGCCGGGCGGCCGTACTGCGCCAACTCCTCGACCTGCCCCGGCTGTTCAGGACGCCGTACGGGGAACGCGTGTGGGCGCAGCCGGCCCGCCGGAACATGGGCGACGAACTGGCGGCGCTGACGGAGGCATGACGGGTCGGCCGGGTCCCCGTCCGTCCGGATACCGAGCTCCATGCCACGACCGCCCGCCCGGGGGATGGACACCCGCCGGCCCCCGGACGTTCCGGGTGCCGGTCCGGGCCGCCCGGACGCCACCCCCGGCCACCCCGGCCGCCCGGTACCCATCCCCGCACGCCCCAGGCCCCAACCGACCCGCCGTGGGCGCCCGTCGATGCCCGGACGGACGGAAACCCGGCCACGGCCGCCCCCGGCCACCCCGGTACCGAGCCCCCACACCCCGGGCCTCAACCGACCCGCCGTGGGCGCCCGTCGATGTCCGGGCGGACGGGAAACCGGTTCGACGGCAGGCGCCGGAACACGTACGAAGGAGACATGCCCCCGAGCCCCGGACCCCTGAAGCCGGACATACCCGCCGCCGCTCCCGGCGCCACCCCGGCCGGCGACCGCCCCCGCATGCCCCTGTCGGTCTACATCCTCGCCCTGTCCGTCTTCGCCCTCGGCACCAGCGAGTTCATGCTGTCCGGGCTGCTGCCGCCCATCGCGGACGACATGGGCGTGACGATCCCGCGGGCGGGTCTGCTGATCTCGGCGTTCGCGATCGGCATGGTCGTCGGCGCGCCGCTGCTGGCCGTGGCCACGCTCCGCCTGCCGAGGCGGACCACCCTCGTCGCCCTGCTTGCGGTCTTCGGGCTCGGCCAGGTGGCCGGAGCCCTCGCACCGGGCTACGCCGTGCTCTTCGTGTCACGTGTCGTCAGCGCCCTGGCCTGCGCGGGCTTCTGGGCGGTCGGCGCGGCCGTGGCCATCGCGATGGTGCCGGTGACCTCGCGGGCGCGGGCGCTGGCCGTGATGATCGGCGGTCTGTCGATCGCTAACGTGCTGGGCGTGCCCGCGGGCGCCTTCCTCGGCGAGGGGCTCGGCTGGCGGGCCGCCTTCTGGGCCGTCGGGGCGGCGTCCGCCGTAGCGCTCGTCGGCATCGTGACCCTCGTCCCGCCCCTCCCGCCCCCGGACGAGCGGCCGCGGCTCCGCAGGGAAGTACTCGTCTTCCGTGACCGGCGGGTCTGGCTGTCCATCGGCACGATCGCACTCACCGCGGCCGGCGTCTTCTGCGCGTTCAGCTATCTCGCCCCGCTGCTCACCGATGTCGCCCACCTCGACGAGGGCTGGGTCCCGACCGTGCTGGCGCTGTTCGGCGTGGGCGCGCTCATCGGGACGACGATCGGCGGCCGGTTCGCCGACGCTCACCTGTTCGGAGTGCTGATCGGCGGCATGGCGGCGGACACCGTCGTCCTCGTCGCGTTCGCCTTCCTCGGGCGGTACGCCGTCGCGGCCGTCCTGCTCTCCTTCCTGCTCGGGGTCGCCTGCTTCAGCACCGCCCCGGCACTGAACGCCCAGATGTTCCAGGTCGCCGCTGCCGCCCCGACCCTGGCCGCGGCCACCACCACCTCGGCCTTCAACCTGGGCAACACCGCCGGTCCCTGGCTCGGCGGCGCCGTCATCGACGCGGGGCTCGGGTATGCGGCCACCGCCTGGGCGGGCGCGGTGCTGACCGTGGCCGCCATCGGCCTGGCGGTCGTGTCGCTGCGAGCGCACCGCCGTACGTCCGGTTCACGGGTCGTGCGCAAGAGGGGGTCGGCGAAGAATCCCGTACGTTCCCAGGCGTGATCCGTCCTATTCTCGGCCGTATGGCAGACATGGGTGGGGACCGGGTGGAGGAAGCCGTCGCGAGCTGTGCCGCGCTGCTGCGGCAGGCGGCAGGGCGGGACTGGGACGGCGTACGGGCGGGACGGCTGGAGTGGAGTTGCCGGCGGACCGCTGAGCACATCGCCAGTGATCTCATCGCGTACGCCGGGCAGTTGGCCGGGCGGGCCACGACGGCGTACGTGCCGTTCGACATCGCGCTGGACGACGGAACCGGCAACGCGGGGGTCGTCGACGTGATCGAGGCGACCGGCGGGCTGCTCGCCGCCGCCGTCCGCACGACACCGCGCGAGGTGCGCGCCTTCCATCCGTACCCGTTCCGCAGCGCGAACCGCGAGGGCTTCGCCGCGATGGGGGTCGCCGAGGTGCTGCTGCACACGCACGACATCGCCGAGGGACTCGGCCTGCCGTACAGCCCGCCGGACGAGCTGTGCACCTGGGTCCTGACGCGGATCTTCCCGCAGGTGCGGCCCGAACCCGGCGCCCCGTGGAGCACCCTCCGGTGGGCCACCGGGCGCGGTGACCTGCCCGGCCGGGAACCGATCACGGACTGGCGCTGGAGCAACAACCTGGTGATCGACGCCGAGCGGCTCACCCTCCAGGGGGTCACCCCGGCCGCCGCCGCCGATCTGCACGAAGGCGGCACGGGCGGCTTCGAGTGGGTCGAGAGCGGCCCGTTCGAGGGCACGCGGGACGCCGCGGGGATGATCGTCAGCGCGTACGAGGAGGGCGTGCACCGGCCGGAATGGGGGATGTTCGTCCTCGTACGGCGTGAGGACGGACGGGCGGTAGGCGGGATCGGCTTCCACGGCGCGCCCGACGAGGAGGGCCGCGCCGAGGTCGGCTACGACCTCGCGGAGACCGCCCGCGGCCGGGGCTACGCGACCGAGGCCCTGCGCGCCCTCTCCGAGCAGGCCCTGGCCCGCGACGACGTGAAGCTCCTGTTCGCCGCCATCGACCGGGAGAACGCCCCCTCCCAGCGGGTGATCGCCCGCGCCGGATTCACCCGCGTGAGCGAGGACCTGGAGAAGACGGCCCGCGAACTCCACGGCATGGAGGCGTCGTTGCGGCTGTACGCCCGCGAGAGCTGAGCACCCCACGAGAAAGGTCCCACCTGCTCACCCCACCTGCTCACCCCGCCCGTTCACCCCGCGCGCTTGCGGCGCCGCAGTCCCGAGCCGTGCAGCAGCTGTACGACCTCGCGGCTGCTGACCTCCACCGCTCCCGCGGCGACCGCGTCCGCGTAGCGGTGCGAGGGGATGTCGTAGTGGTCGCGCTCGAAGGCGCGCGGGGGTGCGCCCAACTCCTCGGCGAACGCGTGGAGTTCGTCGTAGGAGACATCGCTGATCAGGTGGGACCACACCCGGCCGTGGCCCGGCCAGGTGGGTGGATCGATGTAGACGGTCACGAGGGTGGGTTTCCGCCGGTCGCCGAGGCGAGGGAGCCCACCGGGGACACCTTCACGCCCGCCTGGTGGCACACCCAGTGCGGGTCGGGACCCAACTCGGGCTCGACGTCGAGGGCGTGCGGGTCGCCGGTGGCGCACACCGGGCAGAGCGGCCACCGCCCGTACCGCTCCAGGAGCGCGTCCTGCACGTCCTGGGCGACGAGCCCGGCGACGAATCCGGCACCCTCCGGCCACTGCTCGACCCACCAGCGGCGCTGCACCACCGAGTCCTCGACCAGGGAGACGACGTCCGCCTCGGCGACCTGGCCCGCGATCAGGTCGGCGAGCACACGTGCGCGCGCCGCGTGCAACGCCTGCTCCAGGGGGCTGAGGGGGTTGTCGGTGGGGTCCATCCCTCAATCTTCGCAGGAATCCTGACCTGCGGGCAGGACAGGACCATGATCCTCGGCCCGGGGGCACGAAGCGCCGGAGCTCCCTGCGTCTTCGAGTGAAGGCCAGGTCAGCGTCGCGATTGAGCGATGTCACTGGTGCTGGGTCATGTGGGCGAGGGTCCGTGCGGCGCCGTCGGGGGAGAAGGCGCTGTTGATGCCTTCCGCGGCTCCCTCGGCCGCTTGGATGGAGCGGGGCCGCATGACGGCTTCGTAGGCGCGGATGGCGTCGTCGACGGTGGGGCTTTCGATGAGGGCGCGGGCGAGGTCGGCGCCGTCGAGCATGGCGAGGTTGGCGCCCATGCCGGAGAAGGGGGACATGAGGTGGGCGGCGTCGCCGAGGAGGGTGACGCCGGGAGTGTGGGTCCAGGTATGGGGGACGGGCAGCGCGAACAGGGGCCGGTTGGTGTAGCCGCTGTCGGTGGCGGTGATGAAGCCGAGCAGGTCGGGGCTCCAGCCGGTGAACCTCTTCAGGAGGGCCTCGCGGACGGCGGCGGTGTCGGCCAGGTCGAGGCCGGCCTGCTGATGCCAGTCCTGTGCGGTGCGCATGCCGAGGTAGACGCGGATGTGTCCGCCGCTGTTGCGCTGGGCGACGAAGCCCTGGTTGTCGTCGAGGGCCATCATGGTGCCGTTGCCGGTGAGTGCGGCGAGGCGGGGGTGGCGGGTGTCGGCGTCGTCGAGCCCGGTCTCGACGAAGGTGACGCCTGTGTAGAGGGGCGTCGCACCGGACAGGAGGCGGCGGACCTGGGACCAGGCGCCGTCGGCTCCGATGACGAGGTCGGCGTCGGTGCTGGTGCCGTCCGCGAAGCGCAGGCGGTGGGTGCCGTCGCCGAGGGTTTCGGTTCGGGTGAGTTTGTGTCCCCAGCGCACGGTGTCGGGTTTGAGGGAGCCGAGGAGGATGTCGCGGAGCTGTCCGCGGTCGATCTCGGGGTTGCCCTCGGCGCTGTCGGCCTCGGGCGGGATCACGTCGAACAGGATGCGGCCGTCGCGGCCGACCAGGCGCATCTGCTGGCCTTCGGGGCGGGCTTGGGCAAGGAAGTCGTCCCAGAGGCCGGCCGCGCGCAGGGCCTGCTGTCCGGAGTCGGGGTGCATGTCGAGGGTGCCGCCCTGGTTGCGGGCGGTGGGGGACCTGTCCAGGTCGTAGAGGGCTGCGGTGATGCCGTGTTGCTGCAGGATGCGGGCGCAGGTCAGGCCGCCGGGGCCGGCGCCGATGATCGCGATGCGCTGAGTGGGCATGGCTGGTCACGCCTTTCGGGCAGAGGGGAGCGTGCGGAACGGGCCGGGCTGTGCCACACGGCCTCGCCACTCCAGAAGAGCACACCGACCCAATAAGTGCAACGACACAACTTTTGAAGTTGGACAATCAAGTGTGTAGGGTCGTGGCATGACCGACGCGACCACCGGCACCCCGGCGACAGCACCGGTGGGGCGCCGCGAACGCAAGAAGGCCGCCACCCGCCAAGCCCTGGCCGACGCCGCTCTGCGCCTCTTCGTCGAGCGGGGATACGAGCAGGTCGGCATCCGCGAGATCGCGGACGCCGCCGACGTGTCCACCACCACGCTGTTCAAGCACTTCCCGGTCAAGGAAGCCCTCGTCTTCGACGAGGACGCCGACCAGGAAGCCCGTCTGCTCGCCGCCGTACACGAGCGGCCCCAAGGCCGGTCCATCCCCGCGGCCCTGCGCGAGCACGCCCTGCGCCACCGCGCCGCAGCCGTGGACGACGACGCCGGTTTCACCGCGTTCATCGAACTGGTGGACAACACCCCGGCGTTGCGGGACTACGCCCAGCGCATGTGGTTGCGCCACGAAACCGCCCTCGCTCGCGCCATTGCCGAGGAGAGCGGACTTCCGGCCGACGACCCGGCCTGTGCCGCCCTCGCCCACTTCGCCCTCGAAGCACCCCGGATCGCCCACGGCAGCCAGGACCCCCGCCAGGCCGTCACGCGCGCCTTCGACCTCCTGGAGAAGGGCTGGGGCGCGGCCGTCTCCGGAGGGTGAGCGCCTGACGCCCGGCCCGCCCCCGGGAGCCCGGCATGAACGACACCTCGGGGAACGACAAGAGGTCTCTGAACTACTAGAGGTCTCCGCGGCCGCTCACAGGTGAATTCGTCGGGGCTTCGACAGGAGCGGGCGAATCCGTCCCGGCAGCGCCGTGACCGCCGGCCCACCGGCTATCCCTCGTAGACCGTCCCGGCCTCGACGAAGCACAGCGAGTTGCCCCATGGGTCATCGACGTAGAAGGACCGCTCACCCCACGGCCGCACGGCGATCTCGCCTCCGGACACACCGTGCACTTGCTCGTCCGACAAGCACCCCAGTTCCCGGGCGCGACCGAACACCTCGCCAAGGCTTCGGACGGTGAAGTACAGCGATTTCGGCAACGGCTTGACGGTGTCATGGCCAGAGACGTCCAGGACCTGGAGCGTGACCCCACCGCAGGTGAAGTAGCACCGCGCGCCGGCCTGCCTGCGGCCGGTCACGCCGAACAGAGTCGAATAGAACGTGAACGCCCGGTCGAGGTCCGCCACCTCGATATTGAGGCGGAACAGGATCGGTTCGTCGGTGTCATGGGTCTCGGAAGGCCAATCGAGGATCGGATCGTCGCTGGTCATGGCGTTGAGGCGCCGAGCCGCTCCGCTGGAGACGTCGATCCGGCGGCGCACAGGCATTGTCCGAGCAGCCCCGTTCTTCAGGACGGGGAGCAGGGACGGGGAGGAGTCGCTGTGTGCACCCTTGACCGATATCCCGACGGAAAATATCTTTCATAATGTGACCCATGACGTGAAGGAAATTTTCGCGGGTGAGGCACCGCCCGCCCCCGCCGCCCTCGCGGCCAAGGTGCGCACCCTCGCCCCCTCGATGACGCGTTCCATGCAGCGGGTCGCCGAGGCCGTCGCCGGTAACCCGGCCGGCTGCGCGGCCCTCACGGTCACCGGACTCGCCGAGCTCACGGGAACCAGCGAGGCCACGGTCGTGCGCACGGCCCGCCTCCTCGGCTATCCCGGATACCGGGACCTGCGTCTCGCGCTCGCCGGGCTCGCCGCCCAGCAGCAGTCGGGCCGGGCCCCCGCCGTCACCGCCGACATCGCGGTCGACGACCCCATCGCCGACGTCGTGGCGAAGCTCGCGTACGACGAGCAGCAGACCCTCGCGGACACGGCCGCCGCGCTCGACACGGTCCAGCTCGGCCATGCCGTCGCCGCCATAGCCACCGCCCGCCGCATCGACATCTACGGAGTCGGCGCGTCCGGGCTCGTCGCCCAGGATCTCCTGCAGAAGCTCATGCGGATCGGACTCATAGTCCACGCGCACAGCGACCCGCACCTCGCGGTGACCAACGCGGTGCAGCTGCGCGCCAAGGACGTGGCGATAGCCATCACGCACTCCGGCTCGACCGGCGACGTCATCGAACCGCTCCGGGTCGCCTTCGAGCACGGGGCGACGACGGTGGCGATCACCGGCCGCCCCGGCGGACCGGTCGCGCAGTACGCCGACCACATCCTCACCACCTCGACCGCCCGCGAGAGCGAGCTGCGCCCGGCGGCCATGTCGTCGCGCACCAGTCAGCTCCTGGTGGTGGACTGTCTGTTCGTGGGGGTCGCCCAGCGCACCTACGAGACGGCGGCGCCCGCGCTGTCCGCCTCGTACGAGGCCCTGGCGCACCGCCACTCCCCGCGCAGCGGCCGCTAGCCGCGCCGCGCGAACAGACCGGCCTCGCGAACGGACCGGGGGACTTGATTCAGCGGGGAGACTGCGGTCCGCGGGGTGGCTGGTCGCGCCCGCGCGGCGGTTCCGCACGTCGTCCCGGCCCGCACCCCGCCTCCGGGGCGCGGTACGACACCTCACCGGAAAGAGCCGCTCCAACCATGACCTCCATGTCCAACTACGGCGATCTTCGAGCAGAGTTGGAGACGCTGACCACCGAGGCGTTCCGCCCGGAACTGTCCGAGATCGACCGGTTGCCCACCCTGGAGATCGCGCAGCTCATGAACGGGGAGGACACGACGGTGCCGACGGCCGTCGCCGCTCAGCTCCCCCTCATCGCCGCCGCGATCGACGACATCGCGGAGCGCATGGCCGGCGGCGGGCGCCTCATCTACGCGGGCGCCGGCACCGCGGGCCGCCTCGGCGTCCTGGACGCCTCCGAGTGCCCGCCCACCTTCAACACCGATCCCTCCCGGGTCGTCGGCGTGATCGCGGGCGGCCCGACCGCCATGGTCACCTCGATCGAGGGCGCCGAGGACTCCCGGGAGCTGGCGGCGGCCGACCTGGACGCGCTGGCCGTGACGGCCGACGACACGGTGGTCGGCGTCTCCGCGTCGGGCCGCACCCCGTACGCCGTGGGCGCGGTCGAGCACGCCCGGAAGCAGGGCGCGCTCACGATCGGCCTGTCCTGCAACGCGCACAGCGCGCTCGCGGCCGCCGCCGACCACGGCATCGAGGTCGTGGTGGGCCCCGAGCTGCTCACCGGCTCCACCCGCCTGAAGTCCGGCACCGCGCAGAAGCTCGTCCTCAACATGCTCTCGACGATCACGATGATCCGGCTCGGCAAGACGTACGGGAACCTGATGGTCGACGTACGCGCCTCGAACGAGAAGCTGCGGGCCCGCTCCCGCCGGATCGTCGCGCTCGCCACCGGCGCCTCCGACGAGGAGATCGAACGCGCGCTCGCCGCCACGGACGGCGAGGTGAAGAACGCCATCCTGATCATCCTGGGCGATGTGGACGGGCCCACCGCCGCCCGCCTTCTGGAGGAGTCCGAGGGCCATCTGCGCGCCGCGCTGGCGAAGGCGTCCCGCTGACCAGCACGCTCGGGGAGTGCGCACACCGGACTCCACCACAGCAGCGGCGATCCTCCCCCTCGTGGGCGGCCCCGCGAACGTCCTGACCGTCGCCCACTGCATGACCCGGCTCCGGCTCGGCCTGCGGGACCGGAGACTGGTGGACGAGGAGGGCCTGCGGGCCCTGCCCGCCGTCCTCGGCCTGGTCGCGGACGGCGGCACCTGCCAGATCGTGCTGGGTCCCGGCACGGTCGCCCGGGTGACGCCGGAGTTCGAGGCGCTGCTGACGACCACGGCCGACCGGCTGGCCCTGCGCGGCGCCGAACTGAAGGCCGCCCGGACCCGCCGCAACGCCACCCCCCTCAAGCTGCTCCTGCGGCGGATCGCGGACATCTTCGTGCCGCTGATCCCCGGCCTGATCGGCTGCGGGGTGATCGCGGGCCTCAACGGCCTGCTGGTCAACCTCGGCGTGCTGAGGGGCCTCACCCCCGCCCTGACCGCGATCGCCGCCGGGTTCATGGCGCTGATCGCGGTCTTCGTCGGCTACAACACGGCCAAGGAGTTCGGCGGCACCCCGATCCTGGGCGGCGCGGTGGCCTCGGTCGTCGTGTACGCGGGGGTCGCCAAGGTGACGGTCCTCGGCGTGACGCTCGCCCCCGGCCAGGGCGGCGTCCTGGGCGCCCTGGCCGCGGCCCTGCTCGGGACGTACGTGGAGAAGTGCTGCCGCCGCTGGGTCCCGCCGACCCTGGACGTCCTGGTCACCCCGACCCTCACGGTGCTGCTGACCGGCCTGGTGACGCTGTACGCGCTGATGTACGCGGCCGGTGAGCTCTCCTCCGCCATCGGCACGGCCGCCTCCTGGCTGCTCTCCACCACGGGCGCCTTCGCCGGGCTCGTCCTCGGGGCCCTGTTCCTCCCCCTGGTGATGTTGGGCCTGCACCAGGCCCTCATCCCCATCCACACCACGCTCATCGAGCAGCAGGGGTACACCGTTCTGCTGCCCGTCCTGGCCATGGCGGGCGCGGGCCAGGTCGGCGCCGCCCTCGCGGTGTACGTCCGGCTGCGCCACGACACCTCACTGCGTACGACGATCAGATCGGCGCTCCCGGCCGGTCTCCTCGGCGTCGGCGAACCCCTGATCTACGGCGTCTCGCTCCCCCTCGGCCGCCCCTTCGTCACCGCCTGCGCGGGCGGCGCGGCGGGCGGCGCCTTCATCGGCTTCTTCTCGATGCTGGGCGACCAGGTCGGCTCGACGGCCATCGGCCCCTCGGGTCTCGCCCTGTTCCCGCTGCTGTCCGGCAACCGGAGCCTCGCCCTCACCGCGGCGATCTACGCGGGCGGCCTGATCACCGGGTACGTCGTCGGATTCGCGGCCACCTATTTCTTCGGCCTCGGCGGCGTGACACCGGCCCGCCGGGCGGAACAGGCCGCGGAACAGGCCGCCGTTTAGCCGCACTGTCGGTGGCACGTGCGAGGCTGGGACCATGAACCACGCACAGCTGACCGCCCTCGGCCGCGCCCTGCGGCTGCTCGGGGAGCACGGTGACGCCCTGAACACCGACACCCCCGACGCCAAGCTGCACGAGGTCAAGGCGGACCTGAAGCGGGCGCTGGACCTGCTCGACGAGACGGTGACGACGGCGGCGCCCACCACCCGCTGCTCCGAGCATCCGAACGGCCCGGTGGACGAGAGCGCCCCGGACCGCTGCCTGCTCTGCGAGACCCGCCGCCGCACCGCCCGCCGCACCGAGGTGAACGACGCGTACGGGCACGGCCGGACGCCCGCCCCGGACGAGCTGCCCGACCGCACGATGACCCGCTACGGGGTCCGCGGCGACCGCCCCCAGCCCCAGCAGCGCTGGCTCCCGGAGGTCTGGAGCGGCCAGGAGTGGCACCTGTGCGGCACCCCCCGGCGCGACCGCCAGGAAGCCGAGCGCTACCTCGCCGCCGAGCGCCGGACCCCCCGCCCCGGCATGGCCTACCGCCTCGTCCACGAGTTCACCGACTACGAGGTGCTCCGCATCTGGGGCACGCCCGTCAAGGTCGACATCGAACCGATCGGGAATCTGTAGACGAGCGGTCCGGGAGGGCCGGGAAGCCCGTCGGCAGGTCCGCGGGCGAACCCGGGGACCCGGAACCGGCCTGTCCCGGACGTGCGGTCACGGCAGCCGTCCCTCCTCGTTGAGCCGTCGCACCCGCGCCCGCAGCACCTCCCCCGGCGGCACCTCCCCGAGGGCCTCCTCGGGGCAGTCCCACTCGCATCCGCCGCCGGGCGGCCGCAGTTGTACGAGGCCGCCCTCGCGGCCCATCACCTGGCCGAGCCGACCGTCCCGCACATCGACGGCGTACTCGTCGCTCACGCCTCGCCACCGCCGTCACGTACGCCGCGATCGCGCAGCACGGCGGTCAGCTTCTGGGCGGTGCCCACGTTGCAGCGGCCGAGCGCGACCAGGGCGAACAGCTCGTCGCTCGCACCGGTCACCGGATCGACCCGCAGCGACGGCAGCACCACACCGACCCCGGTCAGTGCCGCCCGCAGCTCCTCGACGATCTCCTCCGTCGGCCGCACGCGATTGCTCGACGTCATCTCCATCGCACCGCACCTTCCACGCTGAGTGTTCGCATTCACCACACAGCGTGGCCATCACGCCTCTAACCTGGGAAGAGACGGCGCTCCAACAACCCCTCCTGTGTGACAGGAAGTTGCCATGCCCGGACCCAAAGACCTCGACCCGTCCTCCTCACCGCGCGCCATGATCGGCGCGGAGTTGCGGCACGCCCGTGAGAACGCCGGCCTCAGCCAGGCCGAGCTGGGCGAACCGCTCTTCGTCAGCGGTTCGTTCATCGGCCAACTGGAGTCGAGGACACGGCGGTTGCAGCTTGAGTACGCCGTCCAGATAGACGAGATCCTGGGAACGAACGGGTTCTTCACACGCAACTGCGCCGCCCTCGCCAAGTCGAGGTACCCGGACCACTTCGCCGAGGCGGCGGAGGCGGAGGCGATCGCTACGGCGATCAGGCAGTACGCGGCGCTGCTGATCCCGGGCCTGTTGCAGACGCCGGAGTACGCGCGAGCCGTCTTCCGCGCGTACCGGCCGACGGCGACGAAGGACGTGATCGACGAGTTGGTGGCTGCCCGGCTGGAGCGTGCGCATCTGCTCGACGATCCAACAACGCCGCTGTTGTGGGCGGTTCTGGACGAGGCGGTGCTGCGCCGGGAGGTGGGCGGAACCGGGGTGATGGCGGAGGCCCTGTGTCACCTGACCGCGCTGATCCGACGGCACCGGATCCTCGTACAGGTGCTGCCGTTCGGCTCTGGGGCGCACGCTGCGATGGAAGGCTCGGTAAAGCTCATGGAGTTCGAGGACGCCCCATCCTTGACCTTCGTGGAGGGACCCGACATGGGAAAGCTGCTGGACGACCCGGGTACGGTCGCCCGACACACCCTGATGTTCAACCTCCTTCAGGCGGAGGCGCTTTCGCCTCAGGACTCCCTGGCCCTGATCGAATCCGTGGCGCAGGATTACGAGCATGGAGAACAACGCCCGTGAGAACGACCTGACCACCACCGCCTGGTACAAGTCCAGTTACAGCGGCGGCAGCGGCGGCGACTGCCTCGAAGTCGCTCGCTGGCGCAAGTCGACGTACAGCGCCGGTGACGGCGGCGACTGCCTCGAAGTCGCCGACGGTCACCCCACCCTCGTCCCCGTCCGGGACTCCAAGAATCCGCTCGGGCCGGTGATCACCTTCGGCGCCGCCGCCTGGGGCACCTTCGTCGGTCACCTCGGCACGACCGGCTGACCGGCTGACCAAAAAGGGACGGCGCCCGCGTCGCGGCGGGCACCGTCCCTCCGGGACAGCAGGTCAGCGGGGCAGCTCAGGTCAGCTGAGCGAACCCAGCGCCGCCGCGTCGTACGGGGCCAGGTCGTCGAAGCGGCCGGCCAGGACCTTCGCCGCCCACTCGGGGTCCTGCAGCAGGGCGCGGCCGACGGCGACGAGGTCGAACTCGTCGCGCTCCATGCGGTCGAGGAGGTCGTCGATGCCCTTGACCGGGGAGCCCTCGCCCGCGAAGGCCTTGATGAAGTCGCCGTCCAGGCCGACCGAGCCGACGGTGATGGCGGGCTTGCCCGTCAGCTTCTTCGTCCAGCCGGCGAGGTTGAGGTCGGAACCGTCGAACTCGGGGACCCAGTAGCGGCGCGTGGAGGCGTGGAAGGCGTCCACTCCGGCGGCGGCGAGCGGGGCGAGGATCGACTCAAGCTCCTCCGGGGTCTCGGCGATCCGGGCGTCGTAGGCCTGCTGCTTCCACTGCGAGTAGCGGAAGAGGACGGGGAACTCGGGCGAGACCGCGGCGCGCACCGCGGCGACGATCTCCGCCGCGAACTTCGTACGGGCCACCGGGTCGCCGCCGTACGCGTCCTCGCGCCGGTTGGTGCCGGACCACAGGAACTGGTCGAGCAGGTAGCCGTGGGCGCCGTGCAGTTCGACACCGTCGAAGCCGATGCGCTCGGCGTCCGCGGCGGCCTTGGCGAACGCCTCGATGACGTCGTCGAGGTCCTGCTGGGTCATGCTCTTGCCGGTGACCTCGGCACCCTCCTTGTAGAGGCCGGAGGGGCCGACGGGCGGGGCGTCCGCGAAGGGCGGCTCGCCCGCCTTGCGGACCATGCCTATGTGCCAGAGCTGCGGGACGATCGTGCCGCCCGCCGCGTGCACGGCGTCGGCGACCTTCGCCCAGCCGGCCAGCTGGTCCTCGCCATGGAAACGCGGCACGTCGTTGCTCTGTCCGGCCGAGTCGTGGCCGACGTACGTTCCCTCGGTCACGATGAGGCCTACGCCCGCGGCGGCGCGGCGGGAGTAGTAGCCGACGACGTCCTCCCCCGGTACACCGCCCGGCGAGAACATCCGGGTCATCGGGGCCATGGCGATCCGGTTCGGGACGGTCAGGCCGTTGATCGAGACGGGACGGGAAAGGATCTCGGCTGCGCGGGACGCGGCGTCAGCGGTCACGTGGGGGCTCCTCGAACAGGTGGTCGGTATGACGTCGAGTGGTCGGCGAGACAGGAGATTCCGTGCGGTATGTGCACGTGCATCGACTGCTCTTCAGCGTCAACCGCCGCATCGGGCACGGCATTCCGCCGCGCCCACACCTGCCGCTGTGATCCGGGCCACGCTCAGGGGGAGGGGACGGGCCACAAGGGAGGCGGAAAACGCCCGAGGGCGGCACCCCCCTTACGGGAAGGTGCCGCCCTCGGAACGTCAGGACGATGATCGACCGGGGTCGATCAGAAGTCCATGTCACCGCCCGGCATGCCGCCCGGAGCGGCCGCGGAGGCCTTCTCCGGCTTGTCGGCGATGACGGCCTCGGTGGTCAGGAACAGCGCGGCGATGGAGGCGGCGTTCTGCAGAGCAGAGCGGGTCACCTTCGCCGGGTCGATGATGCCTTCGGCGATCATGTCGACGTACTCACCGGTCGCGGCGTTCAGGCCGTGGCCGACGGGCAGGTTGCGCACCTTCTCGACGATGACGCCACCCTCGAGACCACCGTTGACGGCGATCTGCTTGAGCGGGGCCTCCAGGGCGAGACGCACGGCGTTGGCGCCGGTCGCCTCGTCACCCGTGAGCTCGAGCTTCTCGAAGACCGAGGAAGCCTGGAGCAGGGCCACGCCACCACCGGCGACGATGCCCTCCTCGACGGCCGCCTTCGCGTTGCGAACGGCGTCCTCGATGCGGTGCTTGCGCTCCTTGAGCTCGACCTCGGTGGCGGCACCGGCCTTGATGACGGCCACGCCGCCGGCCAGCTTCGCCAGACGCTCCTGGAGCTTCTCGCGGTCGTAGTCCGAGTCCGAGTTCTCGATCTCGGCACGGATCTGGTTCACACGGCCGGCGACCTGGTCGGCAGAGCCGGAGCCGTCGACGATCGTGGTCTCGTCCTTGGTGATGACGACCTTGCGGGCACGGCCCAGCAGGTCCAGACCCGCGTTCTCCAGCTTGAGGCCGACCTCCTCGGAGATGACCTCGCCGCCCGTGAGGATGGCGATGTCGCCGAGCATGGCCTTGCGGCGGTCACCGAAGCCCGGAGCCTTGACGGCGACGGACTTGAAGGTGCCACGGATCTTGTTGACGACCAGGGTCGACAGGGCCTCGCCCTCGACGTCCTCGGCGATGATCAGCAGCGGCTTGCCGCCCTGCATGACCTTCTCGAGGAGCGGGAGCAGGTCCTTGACGTTCGCGATCTTGGAGTTCGCGATCAGGATGTACGGGTCGTCGAGGACGGCCTCCATACGCTCCATGTCGGTGGCGAAGTACGCCGAGATGTAGCCCTTGTCGAAGCGCATACCCTCGGTGAGCTCCAGCTCCAGACCGAAGGTCTGGGACTCCTCGACGGTGATGACGCCTTCCTTGCCGACCTTGTCCATCGCCTCGGCGATGAGCTCGCCGATCTGGGTGTCGGCGGCGGAGATGGAGGCCGTGGAAGCGATCTGCTCCTTGGTCTCGACATCCTTGGCCTGCTCAAGGAGGGCACCGGAGACGGCCTCGACGGCCTTCTCGATACCGCGCTTGAGAGCCATCGGGTTGGCGCCGGCGGCTACGTTGCGCAGACCCTCGCGCACGAGCGCCTGGGCCAGAACGGTCGCCGTGGTCGTACCGTCGCCGGCGACGTCGTCCGTCTTCTTGGCGACTTCCTTGACCAGCTCGGCGCCGATCTTCTCGTACGGGTCCTCGAGCTCGATCTCCTTGGCGATGGAAACACCATCGTTGGTGATCGTGGGCGCGCCCCACTTCTTCTCGAGGACGACGTTGCGGCCCTTGGGGCCAAGGGTGACCTTGACGGCGTCGGCGAGCTGGTTCATCCCGCGCTCGAGACCGCGCCGTGCCTCCTCGTCGAACGCGATGATCTTGGCCATGTGAAGTGGTCCTCCCGGACGGGGTGGATTTCTCCGGATCGTGCCCGCGCCCGCGACGGACGGCCTGCAAGCCTTGTGGTTCCTTGCCCCACAGGCCTGCGGGCCTCACTGGCCCGATCCAAGTTCTGTCACTCTCACTGGGAGAGTGCTAACGCCAATGATTAGCACTCGACCCCGTCGAGTGCAAGGTGTGCTCGCGAAGCGAGCTCGTTGAGGGGTGGTGCTCGGGTGACGGGCGGACGCAAGCGCCTCTCGGGAAAACAGGCCCCACGAGCGGCCTCCTGGCGCAGGTCCGCGCGCGGCTCCGCGCAGTGGGCGCTCGCGGGCGCGCGGGCGCGCACGAGAGCAGGGGAAGGCCGCCGGGGACGCACGAGGGGCCCGCATCCCTGGTGGGATGCGGGCCCCTCGGCGTGAGTGCGTCGGTGGCCGTTCGCGCCCGGATCAGACGGCGAGTTTGACCATGTCCGCCTGCGGACCCTTCTGGCCCTGCGAGATTTCGAACTCCACTCGCTGACCCTCTTCAAGGGTGCGGTAGCCGTCCATCTGAATCGCGCTGTAGTGCACGAAGACGTCCGCACCACCGTCGACCGCGATGAAGCCGTACCCCTTCTCCGCGTTGAACCACTTGACGGTGCCCTGAGCCATGCCTAACTCCCCTATTACTGGCCCTTGCACAGATCCACACTTCGCGGATCCGGGTCAGACCTCACCCCCCAACGGTTGGGGGTGTGCGCCGGAACGCGTCGACCGCGGCTGAATGTATCTGTCCAACTGCCCTCTGCAACAGGTCAATCGGACGAGAATTCTGGGCATGGCTGATCGATGATATGCGGAGAATCCGCAAGGATTCAGGGCAAGTCGGGCCCCGTAAACGCCATAAACAACCCATAAAGGGGAGGCAGTTTGGCTACTTCTTGTCGGCCGCCGAACGGGTACTCATATGCGTCCGGCATGAAACCAACATCGAAAGCGAAGTCGCTTCCCCAACTGTAGCGCGCTCAACCATGCAGAATTGCCCCCTCCGTTTCTCTCACGGAGGGGGCAATTCGATGAACTCTGCGTGTTCGGCATTACCGAGGGTAACGATCAGCCTCCGGCGACGGCCGGAATGATCGAGACGCCCACACCGTCCGGGGTCGCCGTCTCCAGACCCTGCTCGAACCTCACGTCGTCGTCGTTGACGTACACGTTGACGAAGCGGCGCAGCTTGCCCTGGTCGTCCAGAACGCGCGCGGCGATGCCCGTGTGGTTCTTCTCCAGGTCGGTGATGACCTCGGCGAGGGTCGCGCCCTCGGCCGTCACCTCGGCGGCACCACCGGTGTAGGTGCGCAGGATGGTGGGGATGCGGACGTTGACGCTCATGATGCGAGGCCAGCCTCTCGGAAGGAGTCGAGGTTCGGGCGGATGGTCGCGGTCAGTCCGGTGTCCGAGGCCACCGCGTCCAGAGTCTTGAGGCCGTCGCCGGTGTTCAGCACGACCGTGGTCAGGGTCGGGTCGAGGAGACCGTTCTCGATCAGCTTGCGGGTGACGCCGACGGTCACACCGCCGGCCGTCTCGGCGAAGATGCCCTCGGTGCGCGCGAGCAGCTTGATCGCGTCGACGATCTGCTCGTCGTTCACGTCCTCCACCGCACCGCCGGTGCGCCGCGCGATGTCGAGCACGTACGGCCCGTCCGCGGGGTTGCCGATGGCGAGCGACTTGGCGATGGTGTCCGGCTTCTGCGGCCGTACGACGTCATGGCCGGCCTTGTAGGCGACGGACACCGGGGAGCAGCCCTCGGCCTGGGCGCCGAAGATCTTGTACGGCTTGTCCTCGACGAGCCCGAGCTTGATCAGCTCCTGCAGACCCTTGTCGATCTTCGTGAGCTGGGAGCCGGAGGCGATCGGCACGACCAGCTGGTCGGGGAGCTTCCACCCGAGCTGCTCGCAGATCTCGTACGCCAGCGTCTTGGAGCCCTCGGCGTAGTACGGCCGCAGGTTGACGTTGACGAAGCCCCAGCCCTCGCCGGCCGGGTCGCCGATCAGCTCGGAGCAGAAGCGGTTCACGTCGTCGTAGTTGCCCTGGATGCCGACCAGCTCGCCGCCGTAGACCGCGGCCATGACGACCTTGCCCTGCTCCAGGTCGTGCGGGATGAACACGCAGGAGCGGAAGCCGGCGCGGGCCGCCGCGGCACCCACGGCACCGGCGAGGTTGCCGGTGGAGGAGCAGGAGAGAGTGGTGAAGCCGAAGGCGCGGGCCGCTTCGATGGCCTGGGCGACGACGCGGTCCTTGAAGGAGTGCGTCGGGTTGCCGGAGTCGTCCTTGACGAAGAGCTTTCCGGCGTCGACCCCGAGCTCGCGGGCCAGGTTGTCGGCCTGGACGAGCTTGGTCCAGCCGGGGTTGATGTTCGGCTTGTCCGCCACGTCCGCGGGGACGGGCAGGAGCGGCGCGTAGCGCCAGATGTTCGCGGGTCCCGCTTCGATGCGCTTACGGAGCTCTTCGGTCTCGTAGGCCGAGAAGTCGTAGGCGATCTCCAGCGGGCCGAAACACTCCTCGCAGGCGAAGACCGGGCCGAGCGGGACGCGGTGTCCGCACTCGCGGCAGGAAAGCGCCGCGGCCGGGCCGAGGTCCACCGCATCGGCGGAGTTCGTGGTGCTTGCAACTGTCTGCGCAGCCATGGAGGCGAGGCCCTTTCTCCTCATCTTCCTCACGACGCACTTCGCCGTGAGACGGATTTGGCACCTTCCCTAGCCGGGAGCCTCGCGACGCGATCGACATCGATCGGTACGAGACCGGCTGGAGGGTTGCCGGGGCTTCATCGGGCCGTATCCCTCTGCCCCTCTGGATGAGCGGTATTTGATTGTTGAACTGTTGAACGCGCTACGCGCCGATGATCCAGGACATGCGATGGTCATCCGCGTTGTTCAAGACTGTAACCGAAGGCCAGGACAGTTGAGATAGTCGTCCGAACCGCGAGACGACGGCAATCGATCTGCCGCTGGCCGCAGCGGGCACGCCGATGAGAGCGTGTGATCAGACAGTGAGGAGCCGCAGACCGTGCTGAAGGAAGTCGAAAGCTGGCTGAGCACACGCTCCTGGTCCGTGACCGACCGCCCGCTCCACAGGCTCATTGCCGCGAAACGCATCACCGGGTCGACGGTCAGTGTCGTACTGCCCGCGCTGAACGAGGAGGAGACGGTCGGCGAGATCGTCGCGATCATCCGCCACGACCTGATGCAGCAGGTGCCCCTCGTCGACGAGATCGTCGTCATCGACTCGGGCTCGACGGACCGCACCTCCGCGGTCGCCGCCGCCGCCGGCGCGCGTGTCGTGCACCGCGACGACATCCTCCCGCGGATTCCGGCCGTGCCCGGCAAGGGCGAGGTGCTGTGGCGGTCACTGCTCGTGACGAGCGGGGACATCGTCTGTTTCATCGACGCGGACCTCAAGGAGTTCTCGTCCGACTTCGTCTCCGGAATCGTGGGCCCGCTGCTCACCGATCCGGGCGTCGATCTGGTCAAGGCCATGTACGACCGTCCGCTGGGCGGCGCCACCGGCCAGGGCGGCCGGGTCACCGAGCTGATGGCCCGCCCCCTGCTGAACATGCACTGGCCGCAGCTCGCGGGCTTCGTCCAGCCGCTCGGCGGCGAGTACGCGGCCCGCCGCTCCCTGCTCGAACAGCTCCCGTTCCCCGTCGGCTACGGCGTCGAACTGGGCATGCTCGTCGACGCCCTGCACCTGGTGGGCCTGGACGCCCTCGCCCAGGTCGACGTCGGCATCCGCAAACACCGCCACCAGGACGGCCAGGCGCTGGGCCGGATGGCCGCCGCGATCTACCGCACCGCGCAGCTCCGGCTGGCGCGCGGCCACCTGATCCGCCCCGCCCTCACCCAGTTCGAGCGCGGCCGGGACGGTTTCCAGCCGCGCACGTACTCGGTGGACACGGAGGAAAGGCCACCGATGACCGAAATCTCCGAGTACCAGCGGCGCAGAGCCGCGTAGACCAGCCCGACCGGCCACGCGATCGCATACGGCCGAAGGGAACGTTTGAGCGTTTCGACACGGGGCTAGGTTTCGAGGCATGGCTTCAACGCACGGTGCCCACCGGATTCTGGTCGCCTCCAACCGCGGCCCGATCACCTACGAGGTACGGGAGGACGACTCGCTGCACGCCCGGCGCGGCGGTGGCGGCCTCGTCTCGGGACTCTCGGCGATCGGGCCGGACGCGGGCGCCCTATGGGTGTGCTCGGCCCTCGGCGACGGCGACCGGGAGGCCGTACGGCGCGGAGTCGGCGAGGACGGCGTACGGATGCTGGCCATCGACGCCGAGGTGCACGCCGACGCGTACAACGGCATCGCCAACTCCGTCCTGTGGTTCGTCCACCACATGCTCTACCAGACCCCGCTGGAGCCGGTCTTCGACGCGGAGTTCCGGCGCCAGTGGGCGTCGTACCGGACCTACAACCGTGCCTTCGCCGAGGCGCTGGCCGAGGAGGCCGCCGAGGGCGCCTCCGTGCTGGTCCAGGACTACCACCTGTGCCTGGTGCCCGGGATGCTCCGCGCGCTGCGCCCCGACCTGCGCATCGGCCACTTCTCCCACACACCGTGGGCGCCCGAGGACTACTTCCGGATGCTCCCCGACGACATCCGCGCGGAGCTGCTGGACGGCATGCTCGGCGCCGACCGGCTGGCGTTCCTGACCTGGCGGTGGGCGACGGCCTTCATGCGCTGCGCGGGAGAGATCGACCCCGAGCGCTACCGCGTGACCTCGCCCTCGGACGCGCAGCGGGCGGTCGAGCACCTGGACGGCGGGCCGCCCCGCCGGACCCGCATCGGTGTGCACGGCCTCGGCGCGGACGCCGAGTTCCTGCGCGAGCGCTCGCACCGGGCGGACGTCGAGGAGCGGATGGCCGCGCTGCGCGAGGAGATCGGCGAGGGCCGCAGGGCCGTCGTGCGCGTCGACCGGACCGAACTGTCCAAGAACATCGTGCGCGGAATGCTGGCGTACCGGCAGCTGCTCGACGACCACCCGGAGTGGCGCGAGCGGGTCGTCCACGTGGCGTTCGCCTATCCCTCGCGGCAGGACCTCGCGGTGTACCGGGACTACACGGCCGAGGTGCAGCGTGTCGCCGACGAGATCAACTCCCAGTACGGAACGCCGGGTTGGACCCCGGTGGTGCTGCACGTCAAGGACGACTTCGCGCGCTCGCTCGCCGCGTACAGGCTGGCCGACGTCGCCCTCGTCAACCCCATCAGGGACGGCATGAACCTCGTCGCCAAGGAGGTCCCGGTCGTCTCCGACGACGGCTGCGTGCTGGTGCTCTCCCGGGAGGCCGGGGCGTACGAGGAACTGGGCGAGGACGCGATCTCCGTGAACCCGTACGACGTGATCGGTACGGCGCGGGCGCTGCACGAGGCGCTCGTCATGCAGCCGGGCGAACGGGCCGAGCGCACCAAGCGGCTGGCCGCCGCGGCCACCGCCCTGCCCCCGGCCCAGTGGTTCCTGGACCAGCTGCGCGAACTTGAGGCCTGAGCGGAAAATCCAGCCCCGGCCGGGGACATTTCAGCCCCTCCGGCGTTTGAGGAACGGGGTCCGGGGCGGAGCCCCAGGGTGGGACGGGTAGGGGCGGAGGGGGCGAAAAAGCTTCAGGCGAGTGCAGCCGCCAGCGCCGCGAGGAGGCGGACGACTCCGGCAGGCCCGTCGACCACCAGGTCGGCGCGTTCGGCGAGTTCGCCGACCTCGGAACTGCCGCTGCACACCAGGAGTCCGGGGACGCCGTCGGAGCGGAGCTTGTCGACGGCGGCGAAAGCGGGCAGGTCGCCCAGGTCGTCGCCCGCGTAGAGGACTGCCTCGGCGCCGACCTCCCGGACGTACTCCATGAGGGCGACGCCCTTGTCCATGCCCGGCGGCCGCAGCTCCAGGACCATGCGGCCCGGCTCGACGATCAGGCCGTGCCGGGCGGCCAGTTCGGCCAACGGCTCCCGGAGCGCCTCGAAGGCGGCCTGGGGGTCCTCGGCGCGGCGCGTGTGCACGGCGACCGCACGACCCTTCTCCTCGATCCAGGTGCCCTGCCAGGCGCCGATCCGGTCGAGGAACCCCGGCAGTTCGGCGCGGACGGCGGCCACACCGGGGTGCGGTGCCGGGGCGGTGACGGTGCCGCTCACCGCGTCCCAGCGCTCGGCGCCGTAGTGGCCGAGGACGACGAGGTGCTCCAGTCCGGGAACCCCCGCGAAGCCGCCGTGGCGCACGGCCACACCGGCCGGGCGGCCGGTGACCACGGCGACGGAGGCGACCTTGGGGGCGAGTGCCGCCAGGGCGGGGACCGCGTCGGGGTGCGCGCGGGCCCGGTCGGGGTCGGGGACGATGGGGGCGAGGGTTCCGTCGAAGTCGAGTGCGACGACCGTCCGGGTGGGGCGCGTGAGGATCGCTTCCAGTGCGTCGCGCCCGGCGGGGGTCACCGGGGTCGGCAAGAAGTCCTTGGATTCGGGGTGGCTGCCCATGGGGCGACCCTATCCGGGTGACGGCGGGCGCACCGCTGACTCGTGGCCGAGCGGGGGACCCGTAGGCCGGAATGCCTCGATCTCACCGCTCGTCCTCACCCTCTGGTCCTCACCCCTGGCTCTCGCCCCTCGCCCTCATCCCTGGCCCTCACCGCTCGTCCCGGCGGGCCTCCCGCACCCGGCGCAGTCTGTTCACCGTCACCGGGTCGTGCGCCAGGGCCCTCGGGTCGTTCAGCAGCGCGTTGAGCAGCTGGTAGTAGCGGACCGGGGCGAGGCCCAGCTGTTCGCGTATGGCGCGCTCCTTGGCACCGGGGCCGGGAAAGCCGCGGCGCTCCAGGGCGAGAATGCTCCGTTCGCGCGCGGGCAGCTCTTCCATGAACAGCACGGTAGCCCCCGGCACCGACAGGCGCCGGGGACGGGGCACCGGAACAGGGACCGGGCCTGTGCTTGCCGCATCCGTCTCGGAATGCGGACATAAGGTCCACACCACGTGAGTGGACTAGACCTCTCTGGGGGTAAAGGGCGACACTGTCCCCCGTGAGACATGTCATCGCCCTCGATGTGGGCGGCACCGGGATGAAGGCCGCCCTCGTCGGGGTGGACGCCGAGCCTTCCCCCGACCGCCCCGACGCGCCGCCGCCGCGGACCCCCGGGCACCCCGCGCTGCTGTACCAGGCCCGCCGGGCGACCGGCCGTGAGCGCGGGCCCGACGCCGTCGTCGAGGAGATCCTCGACTTCGCCGCCGAACTGCGCGCCTACGGCGAGGAGCACTTCGGCGAGAGCGCCCTCGCGGCCGGCGTCGCCGTCCCCGGCATCGTCGACGCCGGGAACGGCATCGCCGTCTACGCCGCCAACCTCGGCTGGCGCGATGTCCCGCTGCGCCGACTGCTCGGCGAGCGACTCGGCGTGCCCGTCGCGCTCGGGCACGACGTACGCACCGGCGGGCTCGCGGAGGGCCGGATCGGCGCCGGACAGGGAGCGGACCGCTTCCTCTTCGTCCCGCTGGGCACCGGCATAGCGGGCGCCATCGGCATCAACGGCAAGGTCGAGGAAGGCGCGCACGGCTTCGCGGGCGAGATCGGCCACATCGTCGTACGGCCCGGTGGGTCCCCGTGTCCCTGCGGGCAGCGCGGCTGTCTCGAACGGTTCGCCTCCGCGGCGGCAGTCAGCCAGGCCTGGGCCGAGGCGTCCGGCGACCCGGAGGCGGACGCGGCGGACTGCGCCAAGGCCGTCGAGTCGGGCGATCCGAGGGCGCTGGCCGTCTGGCAGGGGGCCGTCGACGCGCTCGCCGACGGCCTGGTCACCGCGCTCACCCTCCTGGACCCGCGCACCCTGATCATCGGTGGCGGGCTCGCCGAGGCGGGGGAAACCTTGTTCACACCCCTGCGGGCCGCGGTCGAACGACGCGTCACCTTCCAGAAGCTGCCGTCCATCGTCCCCGCGGCCCTCGGGGACACCGCCGGTTGTCTCGGTGCCGGGCTCCTCGCCCGGGACCTCCTGAACACCACTTCCACGACTCCCCGGAGGTAACCACCCGATGGCCCCTAGCAAGGTTCTCGCCGGCGCCCGGGTGGTACTGCCCACCGGGATCGTGCACGACGGCCGCGTGATCATCGACGGTCCGCGGATCGCCGACGCGGGTGACCCCTCGGCACAACCTGCCGGAGTCCTTGGGGCAGTCCCCGCGGACACGCCCGTGACCGACCTGTCCGGCCACTGGGTGGTCCCCGGCTTCGTCGACATCCACAACCATGGCGGTGGTGGCGCCTCCTTCACCTCGGGAACGGTCGAGGACGTCCTGCGGGGCATCCACACCCACCGTCTGCACGGCACCACGACCGTCGTCGCCTCGACCGTCACCGGTGACATGCACGGCCTCGCCGAGCGCGCCGGGATGCTCTCCGAGCTGGCCGAGCAGGGCGACCTCGCCGGCATCCACTTCGAGGGCCCGTTCATCTCGCCCTGCCGCAAGGGCGCGCACTCCGAGGAACTGCTGCGCGACCCGGACCCGGCGGAGGTCCGCAAGCTGATCGACGCGGCGCGCGGCCGGGCCGCCATGGTCACGCTCGCCCCCGAACTGCCGGGCGGCCTCGACTCCGTACGCCTGCTCGCCGAACACGGGGTGATCGCCGCGATCGGGCACACCGACGCGACGTACGAGCAGACGCAGGCGGCCATCGACGCGGGCGCGACCGTGGCGACACACCTGTTCAACGCGATGCCGGCGCTCGGACACCGCGCACCGGGCCCCATCGCCGCGCTCCTGGAGGACGAGCGGATCACCGTCGAGCTGATCAACGACGGTACGCATCTGCACCCCGCGTCGCTGGAGCTGGCGTTCCATCACGCGGGTCCTGGCCGGGTCGCGCTCATCACGGACGCGATGGACGCGGCGGGCTTCGGCGACGGCCGCTACATGCTCGGCCCGCTGGAGGTCGAGGTCGCGGACGGCGTCGCCCGCCTGGTGGAGGGCGGTTCGATCGCGGGCTCCACGCTCACCCTCGACCGCGCCTTCCAGCGCGCGGTGACGGTCGACAGACTGCCGGTCGAGGACGTCGTGGCGGCCCTCTCCGCCAACCCCGCCCGCCTGCTGGGCCGGTACGACCGGGTGGGTTCCCTGGAACCGGGCAAGGACGCGGACCTGGTGGTTCTCGACGCCGAGTTCAACCTCAAGGGCGTGATGCGCGGCGGCGAATGGGTGGTCGCTCCCCAACTGGGATGATTCACACCTTTGTTGTTTACGGCGGTTGGCCCGGGGGGACTGGGCCGACCGCCGTTGTGTTTGGCATGATCGAGCCTCCGGAACCACCGGCGGGCGCCCGACCGGCGCCCACGTCACACAACTCTTCGGGGGAGGTCGGCCCAGGTGATCCTTACGGTCACGCTGAACACCGCTCTCGACATCACCTATCGGGTGCGGGCACTGCGGCCGCACAGCTCGCACCAGGTGACCGAGGTGACCGAACGTCCGGGCGGCAAGGGGCTGAACGTGGGGCGGGTGCTCGCCGCGCTCGGCCACGAGGTGACGGTCACCGGTTTCACGGGCGGCGCGACCGGACGCACGGTGCGGGACCGACTGGCCGAGACCGCCGGGGTGGTGGACGCGCTCGTCCCGGTGGACGGATCGACCCGCCGCACGATAGCCGTGGTCGACACGACGACCGGTGACACGACCCAGCTCAACGAACCGGGACCGGCGATAACCCCCGCCGAGTGGTCGGCCTTCCAGGAGACGTACGAGCACCTGCTGCGCTCCGCCTCGGCAGTGGCCCTCTGCGGCAGCCTGCCCCCGGGGGTACCGGTGGGCGCGTACGCGGGGCTGATCCGCGCGGCCCGCGCGGCGGCCGTCCCGGTGCTCCTGGACACCAGCGGCGAACCCCTGCGCCGGGGCGTCGCCGCCCGTCCCGACATCGTCAAGCCGAACGCCGACGAGCTGGCCGAACTCACCGGCTCCCACGAGCCATTGCAGGCGACCCGGGACGCCCGCAGGCGCGGCGCGCACACGGTCGTGACCTCCCTGGGCCCCCAGGGCCTCCTCATGGTCAACGCGGACGGCTGCTGGCGTGCCGCGCCGCCACGCCGTGTGCCCGGCAACCCCACGGGTGCGGGCGACTCGACGGTGGCGGCCCTGATGTCCGGTCTGGTGGAACACCTTCCGTGGCCGGCCCGCCTCGCCCGCGCCGTCGCCCTGTCCACGGCGACCGTGCTGTCACCCGCGGCAGGCGAGTTCGACCACGCGACCTACGAGAACCTGCTGGCCGAGATCTCGGTGACGGGGGACGCGACGGCGGCGTGACCCGGGACCTGGACGCCTGCCCGGGACGGATCGCCCGGCTTGAAGGACCGAGGGGCGTCACGACAGCCTCGCTGTCCTGACGCCCCACAGCCGACTGCTGCCGGCCCGCCTACTTCCGCCCGCTTACTTCCAGCCCGCTTCCAACCAGAGCTGGTCGAAGTTCGCGTCGCACTGGTTGCCCTGCCCGCAGGAGATCTGAATGGTGTTGGTGCCCTTGTTGAGGGTGATGTCCCCCCAGGTGTTGGTCCACCCCTTCGCGTAATCGCCCTCTGCGGCGTGGGCGAAGTTCTTCATGTTGAGCGGGCGGTCCTGCGCCTTGCCGTTCACGGTGAGCGTGGCGTTGGCGTCCTTGCCGGGCACGCCGTAGTTGACATT
Organism: Streptomyces sp. NPDC026500; assembly: GCF_055567635.1. NCBI lineage: Bacteria > Bacillati > Actinomycetota > Actinomycetes > Kitasatosporales > Streptomycetaceae > Streptomyces > Streptomyces sp. NPDC026500. The sequence goes on from NZ_JBVHQB010000012.1 coordinate 223,633, forward strand.
CAGCGAGTACTTGCCTGCCTTGCTGATACCGCTCACGTTCCAGGTGATGGACGCGCCGACGTTGTTGAACCCCGTGACGTAGACCCCGCCGTCCGCCTTGGCGCCCTCGACGTCGGACGCCGTCGTCACGCCCGCGCCCAGGTTCAGCGCCTTCGCATCGACCTTGGGGAGCTCCGCGGGCGTGTCGGACCCGTTCGTCGCCGTCTCGCTCGGGGACGCGCTCTGGGAGGCCTGGGGGGTCGAGCCCGCCTGGTCGCCTCCCTTCTTGTCGTCCCCGCCGCCGGTCATGGCGACGGCGATGCCGATCACGACGGCGGCCACCACGGCGATCGCGCCGATGAGGAGGCCCTTGGTGTTGGGGCCACGGCCGCGCCCGCCGCCGTCACCGTGACCGGGCATCGGCGTCCGCGCCGTCTGCGCACCGCCGGGAACGGTCTCGGGGGCTCCGTAGTGCGAGTTCGGCTGGCCGTAGCCGGCCTGCTGCGGCACCTGGCCGTACGGGGCGGTGGGGGCCTGCTGGCCGTAGGTGCCCTGAGCGGTCTGCTGGCCGTACTTGCGCTCGCCGACCGCCCGCACCCGGTTGACCGAGCCCGGGTAGCCGTAGCCGCCGCCTCCAGAGGGCGGCGTGGCTCCGTTGGCCTGACCGTCGGCGTAGAGATAGCCGAACGGGTCGTCGTCCTCGGGCGTGCTCGCGCCGTTGTTGCCGGGCGTCATCCCTTGGTCTCCTCAGCGGGTGCGGTTCTGATGCGGTACATGAATGAATGGCGAGCCTACCCGGTTTCGCTGGGCCGAACGGGGGGCCTTCACCGCATCAACCTACTGACCTGTGGCTTATCCCGCACGCCTGTGCTGTTTGGGACGAGAACGTTTCTCGACATACATCCGTTCGTCAGCGGATTTCAACACCTCGTCCGCCGTCATGCCGCAGTGGGCCCAGCCGATGCCGAAACTCGCGCCCACCCGGACGGCCCGCCCATCGACCCTGATGGGAGGGATGATCGCGTTCCGCAGGCGTACCGCGAGGTCCTGGGCGTCCGCCCGGCCGAGACCGTCGGCGAGCACCACGAACTCGTCGCCGCCGAGCCGGGCCACCGTGTCACCGTCCCGGACCCCGTGGGTGAGGCGGCGGGCGACCTCGATGAGAACCTCGTCACCCGCGTTGTGCCCGAACCGGTCGTTGATCGACTTGAAGCCGTCGAGGTCGCAGAAGAGCACCGCGAGCCCCTTGGCGCCGTCGTCCGTCTCACCCTCCGGGGCGATGGTGTGCACGTGATGATCGAAGGCTTCGAACGCCTCGGCGCCGGCCCGGAAGTCGAAGCCGTGCCCGTTCCCGTCGTACGCGGGGTGGCCGTTGTCGTCGTACTCGCCGGTCGTCAGCTCCGCGAAGTCCGCGTGCCCGTACGCCGCATCCAGCGAGGCGACCGCGCCGGGCGGCAGGGACTGCGGGCGCTGACAGAGGCGGGCGCCGAGCCGGGAGCGCAGTTCGGCGGAGTTGGGCAGGCCGGTGAGAGCGTCGTGCGAGGCGCGGTGCGCGAGCTGGAGCTCACGGCGCTTGCGCTCCTCTATGTCCTCGACGTGGGTGAGCAGGAAGCGGGGGCCGTCGGCGGCGTCCGCGACGACGGAGTTGCGCAGGTGGACCCAGACGTAGGTGCCGTCGCGGCGCCCGAGCCGCAGCTCGGCCCGGCCGCCCTCGGCGGAGGTCCGCAGCAGGGTGCCGATGTCCTCGGGGTGCACGAGGTCGGAGAAGGAGTAGCGGCGCATCGCGGAGGCGGGGCGGCCGAGAAGCCGGCACAGGGCGTCGTTGGTGCGCAGGATGCGGCCGTGCTGGTCGCCGCCCATCTCGGCGATGGCCATGCCGGAGGGGGCGTACTCGAAGGCCTGCCGGAAGGACTCCTCGCTGGCGCGCAGGGCCTGCTGCTCGCGCTCCAGGCGGACCAGGGCGCGCTGCATATTCGCGCGTAGACGTGCATTGCTAATCGCGATGGCGGCCTGGAAGGCGTACATCTGGAGGGCCTCTCGGCCCCAGGCGCCGGGCTTGCGGCCGTTGCGCGGCCGGTCCACGGACAGCACGCCGATCAGCTCGCCGTGGCCGCTGCCGCTGCCGCCACCGCCACCGGAGGCGCTCGGGGTGTACATCGGCGCGAAGAGGCGGTCGGAGGGGTGCCACTCGTCCTCGAAGCGGGGCGCGGGACCGTCGGTGTACCACTGCGGTACGTCGTCCTCGTCGAGGACCCAGCCCTCGGTGTGCGGTATGAACCGGAGGTCGCCCCAGGCCTCGCCCATGGTCAGCCGGCGGTCCCAGGAGGTGCGGGAGCCGACGCGGCCGGTGATGAGGGCTTCGGCGGCGGAATTACCGGCGAGAGCGGCGACGACGAGGTCGCCGTCGGGGCGTACGAGGTTGACACAGGCCAGCTCGTAGCCGAGCCCGGTGACCACGCCGTCGGCGACGGTCTGCAGCGTGTCGGCCAGGCTGCGGGCGGTGTTCATGTCCGCCATCACCTGGTGCAGCTGCCGCAGGGTCGCAAGACGGACGTAGGGCTCCGACTCGGTCTCCATTCGCCCTCCCCTCGAGACCTCGCAGCAACTCCAGGGTTCTCTCGGCGTACTAGGTGCTCTTCGGTTCCGTACTGACTGCTCGGCGCTTCCCGTGAACCGCATCACGCCGTACTGCTTGGTAGCTTCCTGCGTAACGCCCCCGCCACTGAATCACAGCGCGCTCCGCACTCGGTACACAGGGTCAACAAAATATGGCTCCTGTGACTCAAGTCACAACGGAACATGAGCAATTGAGTGGAGTTTCTGCATTTCAGTGTGCGTTTACGGAATGCATTATTGGACGTCTGTGCAGAACCTGTGCACTCTTACGCCCACTGAATGAGTACGGATGAGAGTACGGCCGTCCTCGTCTCCGCTTCCGTCCACCCCGCCCCGGCTCCGATCCCGGCCCCGCTCCCGGCTCCGATCCGGCTCCGCCCCAGCATCCCTCCGTCCCCGGACCTAGGTCCGGGTTCGGGCCGAGGTCCGATGCGCGGCCCCGGGAGCGGAGACTAGCGTTTCGGCGTGCTCACGACTTCCCCCGCCCTTCCCGTCACCCCGTCCGTGCATGCTGAGGGGGTGAGCAACGACGAGTTCCGCGCCGCCATGACCCGGCTGGCCGCGGGTGTGGTCCTGTTGACCGCACACGAGCCCCCGCTGGCCCCGGACGGACCGGGTGGCGAGGACGTCGGCATGACCGCGACCGCGTTCATGTCCGTCTCTCTGGACCCGCCGCTCGTCCTGGTCAGCCTGCGCGAGGGCTCCCGGATGGACGACCTGCTCGACGAACAGCCCCTGTGGGGCGTCTCCGTGCTCTCGGAGAGCCAGCGCCACATCGCGGGCCGTTTCTCCATGAAGGGCCGCATCAGCGACCGGCTCCTCTTCGAGGACATCCCGTACGTCCGCGGCGAGACGTCCGGGGCGCTTCTGGTGGGCGGCGCCCTGGCGACCCTGGAGTGCCGCACCGAGCAGCGGATTCCCGCGGGCGACCACACCCTCGTCATCGGCCGCGTCCTGACGGCCCACGTGCCGAGCGCGGACGGCGGCCCCCTGACGTACTTCAAGGGCCGCTATCGGCAACTGGGCTGAGGGCGGACGAAGCGGCCGCCTGCACCCCCCGGCCGGGGGGCCGAACGGCTCGGCGGTCCGGTCCGGTCCGGTGACGACGGCGGCCGGTTCAGTCCAGGACCGTGACGTCGAGGACCGCCAGTCGCTCCGGGTCGTTGACGATGTCGATCACGGCGATCCTGCCGTGTACGACTGTGAAGGCGAGAACACCGGCCGGACGTCCGTCGACGACCACCACGACACCCGCGACGCCGTTCACGAGGGCGGGCCGCGCGATCTGGGCCAGGTGCGCGAAGCTGCTCGCGTTGGACGCCACGGCGATGGCGCCGGCCGTCACGCCCCGCTCCGAGCGGGCCACGACATCCGGGTCCAGGACGGCGACGAGCGCCTCGAAGTCGCCGTCGCGGGCCGCCGCGAGAAACGCTTCGACGACCTCCCGCTGCTGGGCCGGATCGGCGTCCGACACCGGCGCGCCGCCCTGCACCCGGCGGCGGGCCCGGCTGGCCAGCTGACGGGAGGCCGCGGGCGTACGGCCCAGGACGGTCGCGATCTCGTCGAACGGCACGGCGAACAGGTCGTGCAGAACGAAGGAGAGCCGCTCGGCGGGCGTCAGCGTCTCCAGGACGACGAGGAGCGCGAGGCCGACCGAATCGGCGAGCAGTGCCTCCTGTTCCGGGTCCACCCCGCTGAGGGGACTGAGCACCGGATCGGGCATCCGCACCCCCTGCCACTCCGCCGCCGGCTCCAGCGGCTCCTCCCTCCGGGCCCTGCGCGATCGCAACATGTCCAGGCAGACCCGGCCCACCCCGGTCGTCAGCCAGCCCCCGAGATTGCCGACCCCGCTCGCGTCGGCGCGGCTGAGCCTCAACCACGCCTCCTGCACTGCGTCGTCGGCCTCGGCGAACGAGCCGAGCATGCGGTAGGCGACGGCACGCAGACGACTGCGGTGGCTCTCGAACCGCGCGGCGAGGAACTCGCTGCCGTCCTGCGCGTGCGCTCCCCCGCCGTCCGCCGTCCGCGCGTCCCTCGGGAAGTCCTCGTGGGCGCTGTCGCTCATCGCTGGTCACCACTCCTTGTCGCGGTCCGTCATGGAACTGACGGACCACGCGGCCGAGATGTGACAGCCGGACCACGGCCACGGGCAAAGAGGGGGGTAAAGAGGGGACGCCGGGACGCGGCCGAAGAGGTGGCGGCCCCGGCCGCTATGACGGGCGGGCGGGGAGTGCGGGGCTAGCCCCAGTCGCGGCCGGTGCGGCCGCGCTTGGTGTCGGAGCGCTGCTTCTTCTCGCGCAGGCGGCGTTCGTTGATGCCCCGGGGGATACGGGTCGCGCGGCGCGGCTTGGGCGGCGGCGCGGTGGCCTCGGCGAGAAGCGAGGCGAGGCGTACGGCCGCCGTCTCGCGGTTGCGCCACTGGGAGCGGTGCTCGGAGGAGCGGACGCTGATGACCCCGTCGACGAGCCGTCCCTCCAGCTTCGCGAGGGCACGGTCCTTCCACACGGGCGGCAGCGACTCGGTGTTCGCGAGGTCGAAGCGGAGCTCGACCTGCGAGTCGCTGGTGTTGACGTGCTGCCCGCCCGGCCCGCCGGAGCGCGAGAAACGCCACATGAGCTCGGCCTCGGGCAGGGAGACGGAGCCGCGGATGACATAGGGACCGGACATGTGTTCATGGTCGCGTGCCCGGCCGGTCCGCGTCACCCGGTTTTCGGCGTCTCTCGGAGTGAAGAGGGGGTTCTGGGTAAAAAAGGTAAAGACAGGCGGAACCTCGGGTACCCCCCTTGGCGTTCATAGAGGTGACGGTAGCTTCGTCCCCAGTACGAAGCCCGTACGTCACGAGGGAAGGGACTCCCAACAATGGCTGTAAGCCTGTCCAAGGGTGGCAACGTCTCGCTCACCAAGGAGGCTCCGGGCCTGACCGCCGTCACCGTCGGCCTTGGCTGGGATGTCCGCACCACCACGGGCACCGACTTCGACCTCGACGCCTCGGCCATCGCGGTCAACCCCCAGGGCAAGGTCTACTCGGACGCCCACTTCGTCTTTTTCAACAACAAGCAGACCCCGGACCAGACCATCGTCCACACCGGTGACAACCGGACGGGTGAGGGCGCCGGCGACGACGAGGCGATCAACGTCAACCTGGCGGGCCTCCCCGCCGACGTCGAGAAGATCGTCTTCCCGGTCTCCATCTACGACGCGGAGACCCGCTCGCAGAACTTCGGCCAGGTCCGCAACGCCTACATCCGCATCGTGAACCAGGCCGGCGGCGCCGAGATCGCCCGCTACGACCTCTCCGAGGACGCGGCCACCGAGACCGCCATGGTCTTCGGCGAGCTCTACCGCAACGGCGCGGAGTGGAAGTTCCGCGCGGTCGGCCAGGGCTACGCCTCGGGCCTGGTGGGTATCGCGCAGGACTTCGGCGTCAGCGTCTGATCCTGAGCACCCGCACGACGAGAGGAGCCCCCGGACTTCGGCCGGGGGCTCCTGTCATGAGGCCGCCCCGCCCGAGATGCCCGCAACACCCGGCAACCGCACCGGCTCGCGGCGCCCGGGGAGGGTGCCCCTCACGGTGCCCGGCGGCTCACGGGTGGGCCGGCTTGCCCTTCCCGTACAGCCAGTCCTTCCAGATTCCGCTGAAGTCCTTGCCCGGCGCGGTCTTCTCGACGTACGCGGTGAAGTCGGCCGTGTCCGCGTTCGCGTGGCGACGGGTGGCGGCCCAGCCCTGGATGATGTCGTAGAAGGTGTCGTCGCCCACCAGTTGGCGAATCTTGTGCAGGACCATCGCGCCGCGGTAGTAGACGGGCGGGTCGGAGATCTGCGCGGCGCCGGGCGGGTCGGCGGGCGGGAAGGCCCAGATCTCCTTGCTGTCGACCGGTTCGTAATAGTCGCCCTTGTAGAGGGAGTTGAAGATCTCGTCGGCCGTGTCGCCGCCGTGGTCCTCCTGCCACAGCCACTCCGCGTAGGTGGCGAACCCCTCGTTGAGCCACATGTCCCGCCAGGACTTCGGGGTGACCGAGTCGCCGAACCACTGGTGGGCCAGTTCGTGGACCAGGGTCTTGGTGTCGGGGGCGCCGGGGAAGACGGGGCGCGTCTGCGTCTCCAGGGCGTAGCCCGCGTCGTCGGACCGGTCCACGATCGCCCCGGTGGAGGAGAAGGGGTACGGGCCGAAGTTGTACGCCTCCCAGTCCATGATCTCGGGGATCCCCCCGAGCACCTTCTTGCTCGCCTGCGTCTGGGTCGGGTCCACCGCCACGTAGACCGGCAGCCCCTTCTTCGTCGTGGAGCGCGTGATCTCGTATTTGCCGATCGCGAGCATCGCCACATAGCTCGCCATCGGTTCGGCCGTGTGCCAGGCGTACGTCGTACTGCCCTTCGCGGTCGTCTCGCTCCTCAGCTCACCGTTGGAGACGGCCTGGAGACCCTCCGGGACGGTGATCCTGACGTCGTACGCCGCCTTGTCGAAGGGGTGGTGGTTGCCGGGGAACCAGGCCATCGACCCCGTGGGCTCCCCGAGGGCGAGGGCGCCGTCGGCCGTTGGCAGCCAGCCCTCCTCGGAGGTGTCGGGATCGGTGATCGTCTCGGGGGTCCCGGAGTAGCGGACCGTCGTACGGAACGTCTCCCCCTTGTCGAGGTCGTCGTGCGGGCGCACGGTCAGCTCCTGGCCCGCCCGGCTCCAGCCGGCGCTCCGGCCCTCGACGGTGACGTCGGTGACGTGCAGTCCCCGCAGGTCGAGATGGAAGGCGCTGAGGTCGCTCAGGGCCCGCGCGGTGATCTCGGCCGTCCCCGTCAGCCGCTTGTCCCCGGGGTCGTAGGAGAGGGTCAGTCCGTAGTGCGTGACGTCGTACCCGCCGTTGCCCATCTTCGGGAAGTACGGGTCGCCGACACCGGCCGCGCCGGGCTTTCCGTGCACGTCGTCCCCGCCGCAGGCGGTGAGGCCGGCGACGAGCGTGAGGGCCAGAGCAAAGGGGACGGTGACGGAAGATCGGGGCACATCCGCGATCCTAGGCCGCCTCTCCCCCCGCGGGCGGGGCAAGTCGTCCCCCACCGGCCGGAGGCCTCCGGAGCCGACCGGAAAACGCCGCCCCTGTGCCGACGGCTCGGCGGACGCCCCCGACCCCGATCCCCGGTCGGCTCCGGACCCCGGCCCCACTGCCTCAGGGCGACCCTGAACCTCCGGGTCCCAGCCCCAAGAACCGTCCTGACCCGGCCCACCGGTCCACCCCCAGAACAGTCCCGACCCCCGGGCCCGATACCCGAGGGCGGCCGGAAACCTACGGGCGGGAAGCGGTACGCCGGGCGTGACACCATCACCTACGTGCTCGACATCGGCTACGCCCTCTCCAACCGCTTCCCCGACCCCCCGCAGACCGACTACCGCCGCGCGGACGTCCACGCGCTGCGGCACGACCTGTTCTGCGGCGACGTCTACCTCGCCGACACCAAGAAGGACCGGGAGGCGTCCACGGGCTGGGGATGGGTGCCGGTGCTCGACTTCGCGTGGGCGCTGTGCGACATCGTGGAGCAGCTCGACCGCGACCCGCTCGGCAGCCGGGCCTCGCGCCCCCAGCAGGCGGAACTGGACTTCACCGAGTCGACCGACCGCATGCTCTTCGAGCGCCGCTTCGGCTGGGTGGACATCGAGGCCGACTGGATGCCGGGCGACGAGGAGCCGCTGACCTTCTCCCACACCGAGCTCCGCCGCGAGGCCCGGGACTTCCTGCACGACCTGCTCGCGGACCTCACCGACCTGCACGACGACCTCGCCGAGAACCCGGCGATCTGGACTCTGCAGGCCCGCTTCCCCCGCGTCTCCTAGGCCCCGTCCGAACCCGGCCTTCGAGCCCACGCCGACGTTCCCCGGGGACTCCCAGGGACTGCCGAGGATTCCCGGGGACTACCGGGGACCGCCGAGGACTGCCCGGGACTGCCGAGGATTCCCAGGGACTACCGAGGATTCCCGAGGACCGCCGAGGACCGCCGGAGACTGCCGGGGACCGCCGAGGAAGGTCTCAGACCTCCTCCGCTCCCCCGTCCACCCGTACCCCCAGCGCCGCCGCCAGCACCGGCGCCAGGTCCAGGAGCTGGGCCGTGCTGATGACCGCGCCCGCGAGCCGGTCCACGCCCCGCGCGATGTCCAGCTCCGCCGCCGCGCGCAGGTCCACGTCCACGAGGGTGGCCTCGGTGAGGTCCGCCCCCTTCAGCACGCAGTCCACGAACTCCACGCGCTCCAGGCGGGCGCCCCCGAAGTCCGGCTCGACCAGGACACAGCCCTCGAACACGACGTCCTTGAGTCTCGCCTTGCGCAGATTCAGATAGTCGATCTTCCCGCCGCGCACGACCACCCGCTCCAGGACGGAGCCGTGCAGCTGCACTCCGCCGAGGCGGGCGTCGATCACCTCTACGTCACGCAGCGTCGACTCCGCGAGATCGGTGCCCACGCCCCGTATGCCCGTCAGGACCGAGTCCAGCACGCGCGCGTGGTGCAGCCGCGTCTCGTCCAGGGCGCAGCCCGTCAGCGCACAGTCCATGAAGCGGGCTCCCCCGCCGTCCTGTCCGGCGAAGTCCGCGTCCCGGAACTCCAGCCCGTCGTAGTCGCCGTCCGGCTCCAGCTCCGCGCCGTCGTGCGGCTCCAGCACCGGCAGCCGCACCTCCGGCCGCCGCGCCGCCTTCAGTCCCGTCCCCGGCGCCTTCGCACCCGTACCGCCGCGGCCGCCCGCCACTCGCCTCGCCATGCCCCCATCCTGCCCGCCCCCACTGACAATCGGCGCCGACCTGCGAGAACTCCCCGCATGTCACATTCCGGGCCCCGAACCCGTCGTACGCACAGGAAGGCCTGCTGTCAGAGCACCGTGGGACGTCAAGCGCCGGACCCCGAGCTTCGGACCCCGAGCAGAGGAGACCTCCAGCCATGCATCGCATCACCGTCATCGGCGGCGGCTTCGCCGGACTCACCGCCGCCATCACCGCCGCCGAGGCGGGTGCCGAGGTCACCGTGTACGAAGCGCACCACACCCTCGGCGGGCGGGCCAGGACCGCCGAGGGGCCGTACCGGACGAACGAGGGACCGCACGCCCTCTACAGCGCCGGACCGCACTGGACCTGGCTCAAACAGCGCGGCCTGATCGGGGCGCTCGCCCCGATCCCGCCCCTGGAGGCCGCCCGGCTGCGGCTGCGTCACAAGGGCGCGCTGCGCCGCACCCCGCCCTTCGCGATGCTCAAGCTGCTGCGCCGCTCCTGCCAGCAGGCCCCCGCGGACGTCGACTTCATGACCTGGGCGACCGGGCAGGCCGGCGCGGAGGGCGCGCGGGCCGCCGCCCACTACTCCGCCGTCGCCCTCTTCCACCACGATCCCGGTTCGCTGTCCGCGGCGTTCGTGCAGGAGCGGCTGCGCCGGGCGATGAAACTGCCGACGGAGGCGAACTGCCCCCGGGGCGGCTGGGCGAACGTCATCGACCGGATGGCGGGGCGGGCCTGGAACCTCGGCGTACGGATGGAGACGCTGGCCCGGGTGGACGCCGTCCCCGCGGACCGGGGCCCGGTCATCGTCGCCACCTCCCTCGACGCCGCCCGCCACCTCCTCAAGGACGCCTCGCTGACCTGGACGAGCGGCCGTACCACCCTCGTCGACCTGGCGTTGCGGAGCCGCCGCGGCGACGCGTTCGCCGTCTCCGACCTGGACGCGCCGGGCTGGATCGAACGGTTCACCGCCCGGGACCGCACCCTCGCCCCGGCCGGGGAGCAGCTCCTCCAGGGGCAGATCCCGATCGCCCCGGGCGAGACCGGGGCGCACGGCGTGGCCCGCGCCGAGCAGCTGCTCGACCTCGCCTTCGAGGGCTGGCGCGAGCGGGTCACCTGGCGGCGCGCGAGCGTCGCGAACGGCCGTACGGGCGCGGTCGACCTGCCCGGCACCAGTTGGCGGGACCGCCCGCGCATCGACCGCGGTGACGGCGTCTATCTCGTGGGCGACCAGGTCGCCGCCCCCGGAGTGCTCTCGGAGGTGTCCTTCAACAGCGCGATGGAGGCCGTGGCGCTGGCCCTGCGCATCCGGGAGCGCCTTGACCTCAAGCGAGCTTGAGGTTGAAAAGTGGTTACTCCACCGACCTCGCGAGCGGCCTTGCGGGCCTCACCGACCTGCGGGGCCTTGCGGGCCTCGTAGACCTCGTAGATCTCGCGCCGTCGTAGATCTCGCAGATTTTGAGGAGCGCCCCGATGTACGCGATCCGCCTGCACGCCTTCGGTCCCGCCGAGAATCTCGTCCACGAGCGGACCGAGGACCCCGAGCCGGGGCCCGGCCAGGTCCGTATCGCCGTGGCCGCCGCCGGCGTCCATCTCCTGGACACCGCCCTGCGCGCGGGCATGCGGGGCGGCCCGGCCCCCGAGCCCACGCTGCCGACCGTCCCCGGCCGCGAGGTCGCCGGAACCGTCGAGTCCCTCGGCGAGGGCGTCGCCGGACTCTGGCTCGGCAGACGCGTCGTCGCCCACCTCGGCTTCGCCCCCGGAGGCTACGCCGAGCTGGCCGTCACGGACGTCGAGCGCCTCCACGACATCCCCGGGAACCTCGACTTCGCCCAGGCCGTCGCCATGATCGGAACAGGGCGTACGGCCATGGGGATCGCGCAGTTCGCCGAGTTCGGCCCCTCCTCCGTGGTCGTCGTGCCCGCGGCCGCGGGTGGCATCGGCACGCTCCTCGTGCAGTACGCGCACCACGCGGGCGCGACCGTGGTCGGCCTCGCGGGCGGCCCGGAGAAGGTGGCCCGGGCCCGCGCGAACGGCGCCGATCCGGCCGTCGACTACACGGACCCCGGCTGGCCGGAGAAGGTCCGCGCGCACCTCGGCGGCCGGGCGGCGACCGTCGTGCTGGACGGCGTCGGCGGCGAGGTCGCCCGGGAAGCCGTCGGACTGCTCGGCCCCGGCGGCCGGCACATCGTCTTCGGCTGGTCCGGCGAGGGCATCCGCGGCGGCTCCCCGTACCTGGTGGAAGGGGTGTCCGAGCAGGTGCTGGGCCCCGTGATGATGCGGAAGGCCGGCGGACCCGACCCCGTACGAACCCTGGAACTGCGGGCCCTGGCCGAGGCCGCGGCCGGGCGCCTCGCCCCGGCCGTCACCCGCTTCCCCCTCGCCGAGGCGGCCTCGGCGCACCGGGCCCTGGAGGACAGGGCCACGATCGGAAAGGTGGTGCTGGAGCCATGACCGCGAGCCCGTGGAACGCGTCCCGCGAAGCCATGTCATCCAAAGATGCGACTCATCCTGTTTCATGGTCTTCTGGGCGAATGAGTGTCACCCGGACAGGTGAACCAGAGGCGCCCGTGGGTCCCGACGCACACCGCTGGTGGGCGCTGGTGATCATCGCGCTCGCCCAGCTGATGGTGGTGCTGGACGCGACCATCGTGAACATCGCACTCCCTTCCGCGCAGCATGACCTCGGCATGTCCGACGGCAACCGGCAGTGGGTCATCACCGCGTACACGCTGGCCTTCGGCGGGCTGCTGCTGCTCGGTGGCCGGATCGCCGACCTCGTCGGCCGCAAACGCACGTTCGTCATCGGGCTGATCGGCTTCGCCGTCGCGTCCGGGATCGGCGGCGCGGCCACCACGCCCGGCATGCTGTTCGGCGCCCGCGCCCTCCAGGGTGCCTTCGCCGCCCTGCTCGCGCCCTCCGCACTGTCCCTGCTGACCACGACCTTCACCGATCCGAAGGAACGCGGTAAGGCCTTCGGTATCTACGGAGCGCTGGCGGGCTCGGGGGCGGCGATCGGCTTCATTGTCGGCGGCCTGCTGACGGAATACCTGAACTGGCGCTGGTGCCTGTACGTCAACATCCCGATCGCGGTCATCGCGGTCATCGGCGCCTTCGGGCTGCTGCGCGACCGGCCGGGCCACAAGAACGTCCACCTCGACGTGCCCGGCGCGGTGCTGGGCTGCGGCGGACTCGTGGCGATCGTCTACGGGGTCAGCGAGGCGAACTCTCGCGGCTGGACGGACCCGCTGGTACTGGGCCTCATCGCGGGCGGCGTCGCGCTGCTGATCGTGTTCGTGTGGTGGCAGAACAGGGCGCCGAGCCCGCTCCTGCCGCTGCACATCGTCAAGGACCGCAACCGCGCCGGCTGCTTCCTGACGATGGGGCTCGCCGTCATCGCCATGTTCGGCATGTTCCTGTTCATGACCTACTACCTCCAGGTCATCCTCGGGTACTCGCCGGTGAAGACCGGTCTCGCGTTCCTGCCGCTGACCGTCGCGATCATCATCGGTTCGACGCAGATCTCGGCGCGGCTGCTGCCCCATGTGGCGCCGCGCACGCTGATGGTCCCGGGCGCGATCCTCGCCGCCGGCGGCATGGTGATCTTCACGCAGCTCACCGTCGACTCCGACTACACGGGCCAGTTGCTGCCCGGTCTGCTCCTGATGGGTCTCGGCATGGGCCTGGTCTTCATGCCGGTCTTCGCCACCGCGACCGCCGGGGTCGCCCCGCAGGACGCGGGCGTGACCTCCGCGACGGTCAACACCTCGCAGCAGGTCGGCGGTTCGATCGGCACGGCCCTGCTGAACACCATCGCCACCACGACCAGCACGGCGTACATCGCCGCCCATCTCCACAATCCCGCCCAGAAGTCGCTGATCGTCCGGGAGGGCGTCGTCCACGGCTACACGGTGGCCATCTGGTGGGCCACCGGCATCCTGCTGCTGGCCGGCCTGGTCGCGGGCCTCATGGTCACGGCCAAGGCCCCGAAGCACGCGGCGTCGAGCGCGGCGGTCCCGGAGTCCGTGGGCTGACGACTCCGGCTACGGTCCCCGGCGGGGCGCCCTCGCTCGACCGCGGGGACGGGAGCTGCCCTCGGCCGCCGGGCCCCTGCCGGTCAGTGGCGCCCCGACACCCGGTCCGCGAGCTGGGCCAGCCGGGACGACTCCGGGCTGTGGGTGGTCAGTTCGCGGCGGTCGGCGGTGCGGTAGGTCGCGTACATGCCGTGGACGCCGATCCAGCGGAAGGGCTCCGGCTCCCACTTGCGGACCTTGTGGTTCACCCAGGGCAGGGTGGTCAGGTCGGTCGCGCCCGCCTGGCCTGAGTCCTGCCGCACGAGGTCGCGCAGGGTGCGGGCGGCGAGGTTGGTGGTGGCGACGCCGGAGCCGACGTAGCCGCCGGCCCAGCCGAGGCCCGTCGAGCGGTCCAGGGTGACCGTGGCGCACCAGTCGCGCGGCACGCCGAGGACGCCCGACCAGGCGTGGGCCACCTGGACGCCGGTCAGCGACGGGAAGAAGCGGACGAGGATCTCGTACAGGGCGTCGATGGTCGCCTGCTGGGTGCGGCCGTCGTTGTCGGTGCGCGAGCCGAAGCGGTACGGGACACCGCGGCCGCCGAGCGCGATGCGGTCGTCGGCGGTGCGCTGGGCGTACATGTACGCGTGCGCCATGTCGCCGAGCGTCTCGCGACCCTCCCAGCCGATCTCCGCCCACTGGCCGGCGGTCAGCGGCTCCGTCGCGATCATGGAGGAGTTCATGGGCAGCCAGGTGCGCTTCTGGCCCTTGAGGTTCGCGGTGAAGCCCTCGGTGCAGCGCAGGATGTAGGGGGCGCGGACGGTGCCGTACGGCGTCACCGCGTGCTGCGGACGGATCTCGGTGACCGGCGTCTGCTCGTGGATGGTGACGCCGAGTGCCTCGACGGCCGCGGCGAGGCCCTTGACCAGCTTCACCGGGTGCAGCCGGGCCCCGTGCGGGGTCCAGGCCGAGCCCACCGCGCCCGCGACCCGGATCCGCTCGGCGGTCTCCTTCGCGCCGTACAGTTCGCGGTCCTTCTCGCCGTACGACAGCTCGTGCGCGTGGAATGCCTTGAGCCGGGCCAACTGGGCCGGCGTGTAGGCCACTTCGAGGACGCCGCCCTGGTGGATGTCGGCCTCGATGCCCTCTTCCGCGGCCACCTTGACGACCTCGTCCACGGTGGCGTTCATGGCCTGCTGAAGGCGCACGGCCGCCTCCTGGCCGTGCAGCTCGGCGTACCGGTCGCGGCCCGCGATGCCGTTGTAGAGCCAGCCGCCGTTGCGCCCCGAGGCGCCGTAGCCGCAGAACTTCTGCTCCAGGACGGTGACGCGCAGGAAGGGGGCCGCCTTCTTCAGGTAGTACGCGGTCCACAGTCCCGTGTAGCCGCCGCCGACCACGACGACGTCGGCGGACGCGTCGCCGGGCAGGGGCTCCCGGGGGGCGGGGAGGCCGTCGTCCGCGTACCAGAAGGAGATGCCGCCGTTCACGGCCTTGCTCGCCGAGCTGCTCATGGCGGGACGCTATCCCCGAAGAGCGGCCACTGTCTCCTTCGGATTCCATGCTTTTCCGCGCCCTCTGGTCAGCGGATAACAGCCCAGACCGATCAGGACGGAGGTGAAATGCCCGAGATCGGTGAGGGTGCGCGCGGTCATGAAGGGAATCCCGTACACCGCCAGAACGATCACCAGATACGGGTACCGCCAGGGCCTCGCGATCCGGTAGGTGAGCACGCCGACCACCCCCGCCAGGGCGTAGCTCACCCCGACGTCGAGGGTGTCGACCGCGGAGTGCGGTGCCACGCCGTGCTTGATCGCCCAGAGCAGCGCACCCTCGCTGACCAGTGTCGACAGAACATGTGCGGCCGCGTTGACCGCGAGCCAGCGCGCGGTTCCCAGCCAGCGTTCGGCCGGCGCCTGGAAGACGGTGTAGAGCACGGCGTACGGCACCCAGTGCCCGCCGTCGATCCACATGGCGCTCGCGAACAGCACCCGTACCGGGTTGTTCGACAGCTCATGGATGTTCGTCGAGCGCTGCCGCAGGAATTCCTCTTCGAAATCCGGAGACATGTGGTGCATGGCCACGGTCGTGATGAAAAGAATCGTCAGCCAGATGTACGTGCCCGGCGCACCGCGCACGTACATCCACACCCTGTGGAAGACCCGGTCGATGCGCATGGTCCGATTCACCCATGCCAGAAGTGTCCCTCGCGCGATCGACATTCCGGACGAGCCGCGTTGGTCGCCCAAAAACTTCCGGTGGAGCCTCCCGAGCTAGTCTCGGCCCATGATTCGTACAGCGACCCCCGACGACGTCCCCGTCATCCATGCCCTGGTCCGTGAACTCGCCGAGTACGAGAAAGCCCTGGAAGAGGCGAGGGCGACGCCGGAGCAGCTGCGCGAGGCGCTGTTCGGAAAGAATCCGGCCGCGTACGCGCACATCGCGGAGGACGACGTCACGGGTGAGCCGGTCGGCTTCTCGCTGTGGTTCCTGAACTTCTCGACCTGGCGCGGCGTCCACGGCATCTACCTGGAGGACCTGTACGTACGCCCGACGTCACGCGGTGGGGGTCACGGCAAGGCGCTGCTCACGGAGCTCGCGCGGATCTGCCGGGAGCGCGGCTACCAGCGCCTGGAGTGGTCCGTCCTGAACTGGAACCGGCCCTCGATCGACTTCTACGAGTCGCTGGGCGCCCGCCCGCAGGACGAGTGGACGGTGTACCGGCTCACGGACGAAGCACTGGAGACCCTCGGAAAACGCGGCTGAGGCCCGGCGACTCCCGGGATCCCGGTGCGGGCGACCTGCCGACCCGCCGCGTACACGACACGAAGATATGGAACCGCAGAAGACGCGTACCGCGCCGGGGAAGTGCCTGTGGACGCACTCCTGAATCACCTGATCCCCGTCACTGGCGTGCCGGGGGCCCACCGCGGGACTGAAGCAGCCCCCGCGGGCCTCGGATGAGGTGGCGGAGGAGCATGACTTCACCGCCGGATCGGTTACGGCGGGGGCTACTTGTGCTTCCCGCTGCCCTTCGTGTCGCTCGCCCGGCCGTTTTCGGCCGCGTTGCCCGTACCGCCGGCGCCGTTGCCGGAGGCGTCGGCGCTTGCTGCCTTGCCGTTGTCGGCGGGCCTGCTCGGCGCGGCGGTCGCCCGCGCCAGCTGCTCGGAGCAGTATGCGGCGACCTTGTCCTTCCCGCCGGCGGCCGTGACGAGTCGCTGCCAGGCCGTTCCGTCGAGCGCTTTGCCGCGATCCGTGACCTGCTCGTAGGCACGGCAGTGGGCTTCGGCGTCCTGGGCGGTGGCCGGGCCGTCCGTGGGTCCGGGGACGCCGGAGGACGTCGACGAGGCCTCACCGCCCGGCTGGTCCGGCGCGGCCGTCGACGGGTGCGCGGTCCCCCGCTCGGCACCGCCACCGTCCGTGGACGAGCCGACGGAACCGATGGCCGCGACCGCGACTCCGCCCAGCGTGAGACTGGCGAACACCACGCCGAGAGCTACCTTCACAGGACGCCTGGCACGCCGCTCCGCGGGCAGCCGCCAGTCGTCCCGGCGCCGGGTGCGCGCCCGGTGCGCGCCTTCGTCATGGGCGGCCCGGAAGGCGGCCAGGGCCCGCTGCTCGACCTCGGGGTCGAGCTCGCCTCCGCGTAGGACGGCGCCCAGCTCCGTTTCCAGCGTGGCGGCGTCACGCACCTCCCACGGGTCGGACACGGCGCCGCCAGGGTGCGCACGTCGACGGCCCGGAACTCCGTCACCGCCCAGCCGTTCACCCATGTCCGCTTCCGTTCCTGTTCGACCGGTTCGATTCGTTCGGCGTTCCGGGTCTGATCCTGTCCGTCGCTTGCTGTTGCCGACGTCGTTCATTTCGACTCACCCAGCGTTGCGGAGGCCTCATTCGTCACACCCCCGTCCGCGTCGCCGTCGACGCCCAGCTGACGGGCGAGGCGTTTCAGGCCCCGGTGGGCGGCAGTGCGCACCGCTCCCGGGCGCTTGCCCAGGACGCGTGCGGCGGCGGGACCGTCCAGGCCGACGACGACCCGCAGGAGCACGGCCTCGGCCTGGTCCCGCGGCAGCCCGCGGACCAGTTCCATCGCCCGCTCGGTGGACAGGGACTCCAGGGCCTCTTCATGCGTGCTGTTCCGGCTGGGCAGGTCCAGTACGTCCTGTTCGGTCCCTCCCGCCCGGGGCCGTACGCGCTGGCGACGCAGATGGTCCAGCGCCCGGTGCCGGGCGATGGTCGAGGTCCAGCCGCGGAACCCGGACCCGTCCCCCTTGAAACGGCCGAGGTCACGGGCGATCTCCAGCCAGGCGTCGGAGGCCACGTCCTCCGCGTCGTCGCCGACCAGGCCGCGCAGATAGCCCAGCAGGCCCGGCTGCACGATCCGGTACGCGACCGCGAAGGCGGCCTCGTCGCCGTCCTGGGCCCGCGCGACCGCCGCGCCCAACTCCCCGTCGTACGCCTGTGCACGCCGGGGTTGCCGTACCTGGCCCAAGACTGTCCTCGTTCGTACCGGGTTCATGGCGAGTGCATGCCGTCCGCCGTGCTCCGGTCGCATCGTCGGCCCCATGATTACCAGCGTCTGTCCGTGCAGAAGTGTCACAACGCCTCGGGTGCCCCTTCCCGTCGTCGCCCGTGCCCGCCACCCGGCCGCCGAGGCCGCGCGGACCGTCGCGTCGCGGCACAACGGCCGCAGCGAGCCCTGTCCGGCGAAGCAGCGGCGGCCCGGCGGCCGCACGGGATCTCGTCCTCTGCGCTGCCGTCACATACGAAGAGAGCGAAGTCTGCGGTCGATCCGTCACTCGGTACCGGGGATTCCCGGCAACCGCGCGGTACCGCCCCACCGCCCACCGCCGCGCGCACGACGGTCGAGGTGTCTTCCCCCGAACGGGGTCCGTCGGGCCGCGTAATGCTTCAGCACCCCCGCGCGCTCCCTCTGGCATGAGTACGTACCTCCGTCTGCGAGCGGTACCGCCCCCCGCACTGCGCAACAGCACGAACTGGCTCGAACGACTCTTCGAGGACGACTCGGAGACGGTCCGGAACCGGGTCCGCCGGCACCGTGAAGAGGCGCTGGACAAGCGTTATCTGGACCAGGAGCGCATCTACGCCGGCGCACCCCCGCATCGTGCCGAAGACCGGCCCCGGACCCAGGTGGTGCTCGGTGGTCGGCCGGTGTTCCGCGCCGACCGGCACAAGCCGCCGTTCCTGGTACTGACGGCGGCCCAGGCCCGCCAGGTGGCCGGGTTCCTGGCGATGGCCGACTTCGACGCGCTGTGGGATTTCGCCCGCGCCGAACTGCTGCCGCGCTACGGCGGTGTGGCCGCGGAGTCCGAGACGTGGCATGCGTTCGCGGTGACGCACCAGGAGTTGAGGGCGTTCTACGCACAGACGGCCGAGTGCGGGGACGCGGTGGTGAAGTGGCTGCCGACCTGAGTCGCCCGAGGGGCGCGGGCCAGGAATCGTGACGACCGCGCCGGTCGGCCAGGACAGCTCCACCGCTCTGCCGGTGGCGCACAGTCAGCGGGCTGACCAGCGCTGACGCGTGACACATCGCCATCGCAGTGGTCTGCATCACCACAGCCTGTTGCCCTGTGACGTTCGTCGGACGCGGTGCGCTGTAGAGGGCGGCTACCTGTGTGACAGGTGTGCCTCATGTGACTTTTTCTGTGGCCTTTCCGGGCCTTCTAGGGGTGGATACATCGTGGGTCGTCGTACGTCGCATGCGTACAGACCGCTGAGCATGAAACGACGGGCGTGGCTGACGCTCGGTGCGCTGGTCCTGGGCGGCGGGGGTGTGGTGACCTACGCCGTCGCCAGCCCGTCCTCCGATCCTGGCGCGGCCCGCCGGGCCAAGCGGCCGGCGAAGGTGTACGACCTCGCGCTCAAGGGCGGCTCAGGCGACAAGCGGGAGCTGCCGCGCACGGACACCGAGCAGTTCTCGATGCTCGGCGTCTCATGGACGGGGGCGGCCAAGCGGCTCGACGGCACGGCGCAGGTACGCACCCGGAGCATCGAGACCGGCCGGTGGAGTGCCTGGCAGGACCTCGAACTGAACGTCGACCCGCTGGAGAACCCGGGTGCCGGAGTGCGCGGAGCATCCGAGCCGTTGTGGGTCGGCCCCTCCGACGGCATGCAGGCGCAGATCGTCCGCAAGAGCGGCGCCGGCAGCTCCGCTCTGCCCAAGGGGCTTGAGGTCAACCTGGTCGACCCGGGGGTGATCACCGACGCCGAGACCGAGGCCGGCGGCACCGCGGCCGAACGGGCCGCGTTCGTCGTCGATGAAAGTCCCGGCGCCACGGCGTCCGCGCCCACCGACGGCACCACCGCCACGCCGACGGACGGCCAGACGGCCACCTCCCCGGCCGCGACGGACACCACGCCCGCAGCCACCGACTCCGTCCCGCCCTCCGCGTCGGCGTCCCCCACGGAGTCCGTCCCGCCCTCTGACTCGGCGACCCCCACGGACTCCGTGTCGCCCTCGCCGAGCACGTCCTCCAGCCCGCCGCCCTCGGCGCCGCCGTCGACCGTGCCCGAACCGCCGATCGTCTCGCGCGCCGGCTGGGGTGCCGACGAGTCGATCAGCCCCGAGGCGCCGGAGTACAACGCGGACGTGAAGGCGGTCTTCGTCCACCACACCGACGGGGCGAACGACTACTCCTGCGCCGACTCGCCGTCGATCATCCGGAGCATCTACGCGTACCACGTCCAGGTCAGCGGTTGGAAGGACATCGGCTACAACTTCCTCGTCGACAAATGCGGCACCATCTTCGAGGGCCGCAAGGGCGGCGTCGACCTTCCGGTGTTCGGCGCACACACCTACGGCTGGAACCGGGAGAGTGCGGGCGTCGCGGTGCTCGGTGACTACACCACCACCAGCGCCACCAACGCGACGCTGGCATCGGTCGCCCGCCTGGCGGCCTGGAAGCTCGGCCAGTACGGCGCCGATCCCGCCGGAACCACCCAGCTCACGGCGGGCGCGGACCAGCACAACTACTTCAACACCAGCTTCACCGCGGGCAGCAAGTACACCTTCCAGCGGATCTCCGGTCACCGGGACGGCTACAACACCCAGTGCCCCGGCGGCCTGCTCTACGACCAACTGCCGACCATCCGCACCTGGGCATCCGGCCCGGTGCAGGGCCTGAAGGTCAGCTCGGTCGACGGCGCGGGCCTTTCGGGCTCGACGTACTACACCAAGGGCGCCATCACCGTCCGCTGGACGGCCACCACACCGGCGTCGTTGATCTCCAAGTTCGAGCTGCTGGTCGACGGCAAGAGCGTCGCCACCGCCTCCGGCACCGCCACCTCCGCCGGCGCCACCCTGGCCCTGGGCAGCCACACGGTCGCCGTGCGGGCCGTGCACCAGTCCGGCAGGACCGCGACCAGTGCCGCCCTGACCGTCGTCGCTGAGACGACCGCACCGACCTTCACCACCAGCCCGAAGGTCTCCCTGGGCTCCGGCACCGTCAGCACCAGCGCCGTCCCGGTCACTCTCGGCTGGAAGGCCACCGACGACAAAGCCCTGCGCGAGGTGAAGCTGCTGTCGCCCACCACCGCCACCTTCGGCCCGACCACCACCACCTCCAACCGCACCGCCAAGTCCGGCATCGCCACCACATGGTCGATGCGGGCCTACGACTACGCCGGCAACTACGTCACGTCCTCCCCCTCGTACACCCCGGTGATAGTGCAGGAGACCGCCGCCACGAAGTCCGGCAGCTGGACCACCCGCTCCTCCACCAGCTACCTCGGCGGCCAGTCCTACTCCAGCGGTTCCCAGGGCGCCGGCCTCAGCTGGACCTTCACCGGCCGCTCCGCCGCCTGGGTGGTCTCCCGCGCCGCCAGCTCCGGCCAGGCGTACATCTACGTCGACGGCACCAAGATCTCCACCGTCGACCTGAAGTCGTCCACCACCCTGTACCGGCAGGCGATCTGGACCAAGACCTGGTCGAGCAGCGCCAAGCACACCGTCAAGATCGTCGTGGTCGGCACCAGCGGCCGTCCCACCGTCACCACCGACGGCCTCGTCTACATCAAGTGACCCAGGCCCCGCGAAGACGCGGCGCACCACGCCGTCGGCGGTTCGAGTGAGGCCGACGGCGGTTCGAGCAACAAGGTCGCGCGTTCGCACGATCAGGACGTACCGGTCTGCCGGTACGTCCTGATCGGGGGGGGGTTCCGCTGCCGCCGGGCTCCACCGCCCCCAGCGGAACCCACCCGACGGCACGACATAACCCCTCAACGGCGTTCACATATCCGCCCACACGGCCTGACGCGCCATCACCCGGCCATCCCGATCCGCCACTTGGCGCCCGCAACTCATCACACAGAGCGACGACGATCGCGTGCTCCCTGACCCCGCTCTTCCACGGCCTGATTGCGGCGAGTTGGCCGCACGCGCCTGGGGCGAGGCGGACCTGGACGCCGAGTTGATCCACATCAGCAAGCGGCTGATGCCCATCTCCTACGACGTACACGAGGACGCCCCGAAAGCCGACAGCATCTTCGACATCAAGCCGATCCGAGCCTCGGTGATGCTCCCGCAGACCTGAAGCGAGAAGCAGACCGCCGAACCTGAGAAGTGGACGTCGACCGGCGCTCCCGACCCCGCCGCAGCCGCAGCCGCAGCCGTCCGGGCTGCCGCCGATCAAGCTTCACGACGGCCGCCACGAGGCAGCGAGCCCGGCGCCGACTGCCGGCGCTGCCCCGAAGGCAGTGCGGGCGACGCTCGGGCACGCCGCGATGGCGACAGCCGGCAGTTGCGCGGTGCCGTCGGCACGACCCCGCGCCCGGCGCCGCCGCCGGGCCCGCTGAACGCAAAAGCCCAGCTCAGACACCTTCTGAGCTGGGCTTGAAGCTGAGCCCCCTGTCGGATTCGAACCGACGACCTACGCATTACAAGTTGTCCGATCTTGCTCCGCGTACGTCCATCGGAGTCCACCGTGGAGCGTTAGACGCTGGTCAACACCACCACTGGACTTCCGTGGATGTCGGCGAACCAGCTTGGAAGAAGGAGGGATTGAGCCCCCGACTGAGACCGCCGCGCGACCGCGCCGCCAACTCGGTTGGTTCGTGACCAGGATGATTCGCGTTCGCCCTCTTGATCGCACAACAAGATGCTGCATGATTGTGTGGTCACATCATCACGTGGCGTAGCGCTCGACGAGGCGAGGAGACTCCTTGAACCAGCCTGCTGTGCCACGGTTCACGCCCGAGGAAGTCGCCAGTCAGCTCGGCGCAGAAGCCACGTTTCTCGGGGCCGGCGCCTTCGGCGACACGTGGAAGGTAGGCGACGAGGCGGTCAAGATCATATGCGTCGACGACTACTCCGTGGCCCGCCTAGAGCGAGAAGTTGAGGGTCTACGCCGCGTCAACTCACCGTACGTCGTTGCCTTCCACGGCCCCATCAGCCTGCAACTCCGCGGAAGACTCCGGCCTGCGTTGCGGTTCGAGTACATCGACGGCGGCGACGTCGAGGGACGTACGACAAAGGGTGAATTCTTGGACCCGCAGAAAGCAGAAGGCTTTCTGCGTGGCCTTCTGTGCGGGACACAGGCGCTACACAAGGCCGGAACCATCCATCGTGATATCAAACCCGCAAATATTGCATTGCGTAATGGGGAATGGGATTCTCCAGTCATTTTGGACCTTGGGCTTGCTAAGCAAATAGACGCTAGCACCATTACCGTCTATCCCGGCCATGTCGGAACTTTTCCGTACATGGCGCCAGAGCAATTGATCGGCCAGCGGGCAAGAAAAGCAGCAGATCTGTGGGCCATCGGGGTAACCACCAGGCATGTCATAACTGGGCAACACCCGTTCTACGAGATCGGCGACATGTACACGGTCGATGAGGCCTATGCGCGCCTAGCACAGGGACCGCGACCACTTCCATCCAGTTGCCCTGATGCCGTTTGCGCGATCCTCGATCGCATTACGTCCATGGTTGAGCACGAAAGAGGCAGTGTTTCAAGCAACCTGATTCGCCTTAGCCGGGGCAACTAGAGGGGGATGCATGCACCAGGACGAGCCCGACCCGATGCCCGAGACTGACCTTTCCTGGTCCACAGGCGTGCAGGATGAACTCGACTGGCCCGCCGTGGATGAGGAAGAGCTGGAGAACGCGGCCCTCAACGCCTATCTGGATGCAGAAGAAGAGTATGTCCCTCTACCGAGCGAAGACAGCTTCCTCATTCTGAGTGGCGAAGGCGCAGGAAGCGTTGTCACTGCTCCACCAGCGGGATCAGTGGCGAGCAGAACCGAGAATGCACCTCCCAGAATTGACCGGGATCAGGCACTAGGCGGTTCGCGTCCTATCTATCTCGTCCAACGCGGGGGGAGGTACTACCGGTTCCTTCCGCGCCTCCTAGTTGGACTCCATGCATCCTACGGAGACAGCCTAGCTCTGGGTGTCATTGCGAGCATTCCATCGGCCAACTCCCAGGCCCATCGCATTTTTTTTGATCA
The DNA here is from genome assembly GCF_055567635.1 of Streptomyces sp. NPDC026500. NCBI lineage: Bacteria > Bacillati > Actinomycetota > Actinomycetes > Kitasatosporales > Streptomycetaceae > Streptomyces > Streptomyces sp. NPDC026500. The sequence continues at coordinate 247,443 of NZ_JBVHQB010000012.1, forward strand.
GTCACCGGTTTCCGCGCTTCGGATCGCAGACCCAAAATGCTACCTCTTGGATACAGAGGTGCTGAGGCTCCACAAAGAGCCAATAAGTGCCCGCGGATACAAGTACGCCCCCTACCTCGCCGGCAGTGAGGCACCTGACTGGGTACAGCGGGTGCTCGACGCTCAGCGAGCTGCTGGCGCGAATCTCCTTCTAACTCCGGGTAGAGCGCTCGACCCCGACAATCCACAACCGTCTCTAGATAGGGCCTGCGAGCAAGGGGACGACGTCCTCTCCCGCCTAGGCCGGGGCGAACGCGCCGCGCTGAATCTGACCCTGCCATCTCGATGGCTTACTAGCGCGACACTCAGGAACCGTCTACTGGACCAGATAATGGACCAAGATCAGTTTGACACTCTTTACGTCCGCGTACAGTGGGCGCAGAGTAGAGCGTTTGTCCCCCCGGACGAAACGGAGCTGCTCACGGGCATTAAGAAGCTTGCCAACCTGTGCGCAGATGAGGACCGGTGCCTCCTCCTCCCGCAGACCGGATTGACCGGGTGGTATGCCCTGGCTCATGGTGCTTCCGGATTCGGGCTTGGCGTTAGTGGGGCCGACCAAGCATTCGCCGAGTACGTCTTCCGTGCGGGCGCAAAGACTCCGATTGAAAGATACTTCGAGAAACAGCTCCTTCACGTTCCAGATCGAAGCACTCACAAACTGCTTTCCAAGACGACAGGTTATGTTCAGTGCACGTGCCCCTACTGCCCTGCACTTTATGCGAACGAACCGTGGTCGCAGGAGCTTTCCGCGCTCCACTTCTTGCACTGCATGGGTGAACTCACTGCAAAGGTCCAGCGCGACTCAGTACGCAATGGCCGACATGCCGCCCTCAGGAGAATTGTGGCGGCCGCACAACGGTTCGCCTCGGGCCTACCTCTCGCCGAACAGTCTCCGAAGCATTTGGACGCCTGGGGTCAGGCCCTGTAGATGTGGTTAGGTCGCTACCAAAGACGTGTCGGATAGGCCCACTCACCTCTCCGCGCATACACAACTCAGCAGCCCTCTCCACGAGCAGCTCTCTGTACACACTCGTTCCCAAACGATGCCCGGCCGGCTCTGCAGGAACGAGCGGCTCAAGTCCAGTTTTCTGATCGAGAGAAGCAAGTCCAATACCTGCGGTCGAAAACAAATCACGGTGCGCAAGAGCGGGAGCGGAAAGTTCGGCATCCAGGACCAACCATGCCTCATCAGCCGCCAGACCGTGACGTAGGGTCTGCTGGAATCCTCCTCTCCAGTCCCGGATCTTGGCTTCGACAGTACAGATTCGAGTGGCCAAGCTGCGAAAACGACTTACAGCCCTCCACTGCCCTCTCGAAGTCCGCTCCACATGCCCAGAACAAGCAAGTTGAGGCAAAATTGCAGATGAAATGTGACCAGGGCTCAGGTGGGAATATTTAGAGATCTGAGAAGGGGATTGAGTCTCCCCTGGTGCCTTCTGCAGAGAAAATAGGACGCTCATGCAGGCGAGATCAACGATTACCCCTTGTGACCTTGAACGCCGCTGACGAATTGCCTCTTCGTCAAAGCACACGAGAACGACGTCGGGAATTCCAGAGGTTGACTGAACCTCGAAGAACACTTTACCGCCAGTACCGATCAGCTTAGACGCTTGCCTTTCGATGGGTTCGAGCATGTCGGCTTCTCTCGCAAATTGCGCTTTCGGCACTAGCGCAACTCCCCTCGGCTCTAACGTCACGAAAAGCTAGCCCTGGAAGTCTAGCGGAAAATCCAACGGATTCCGCTAACGAAACGGCTAAATCTCGGAGCTTAAGCACGGCAAGCAGCAGCCGGAGCGGGAGCGAGAAAGCTGCAGCCCGGACGGGGATCGCTTCCCTGTCGATTTAATGCCCACATAGGTTCGAATTGGCCATTAAATAGACGGGAACCTTTGATCGAGGCAACGCGTTACCGGCTACCTATGCCTCTCAATGTTCGCCAGCATTGATGCCTAAAGGGCCCTTCCGATGGCTAGCAGGTGCGAGCTTGCAGCAAGCAATTCCGGGTACGGCTCCGCCATGCGCGCTGCCTCCATCGCTGAGGCGATCAGGTCGTCCGTGGGTCCCTCGCCCGGCTGTTGCTCGGCTGCCTTCACGAGCGACCATGCGGGCCCTTCGATCCCGAAGACCTGCACGTCCGTCAAGCCGGAGGCCACCAACTCCGCCACAAGCTCTTCAGCGCGGTGGAAGTAAGACAAAGTGAACCCTCGTACACCGTCATAGACGGACGTCTCAAGGATCTTGGAGACGGAGTCACGAATCCGTTCGGTGTGCAGGTGGGCGTATGTGACGTGCTCAAAGAGCGACGCGTAACGGTTGATTGCAGCCGCCGCAACCAATCCGCCCGGCTTCACCACGCGACGGGCTTCCGCGAGCGCGCTACGCCGATCATCGGGGTCGGGCAGGTGGTACAGCGGCCCAAGGAGCTGCACAACGTCGAAACTGTCGTCCGGCTCATGCAGATCGCGAGCATCTCCCACCATCGCCGAGCACACGGCCGCTGCGCTGTCGACATGACGGGGCACAGGGTCCACGAGCGTGACCTCGTAGCCGTCCTTCACAAGCCATTCAGCGTGAACCCCGGTCCCCCCTCCCACGTCGAGTACGCGTGCTGGCGCGGGGGGCAAGAAGCGTCGGAGAAGCTCTTGAGTCCTGGCCAACTCCATACGTCCGTCTGCCGAGCTACGCAGGCGGCTGTCCTCGTTCACTGTCTCGCCGTAGAACCGCATCACAGAGGGTGCCAATTCGAGATTCGACATGGTCGCAGTATCGTGTGTACCGGTGGACCAGTCCAGCATGCGGAGCAGAGGAAGCCATGGCCGTCCTGAAGTACGAAGAGATCGCCGAGTCTCTGCGCGCCCGCATCGCCGCTGGTGAGTTCGCCCCTGGTGCCACCATCCCCTCCGGCCGCGACCTGGCCGAGCAGTGGGACGTGTCACGGGCTACCGCCATCAAGGCCGTGGACGTGCTGCGCAACGACGGCGTGGTGGTGGCCAAGCAGGGCACCGGTTTCGTCGTCACGGAGACGCCTGTGGCGCGCCCTGCCGGCGCCCGCCGAGCTGGGTCGGCTCGCATCTTGGGCGGGATGCCGTTCCTTCGCATCGGTACGCCCGACTGGGCAGAGCCTCCCGCCCGCGTCGCCGTCGCACTCGGGATCTCCCCCGGAGTGCTGGCGCTTCGACGCATCCGCGTCCTCCAGCTCCCGGACGGAACCCCGAATAGCTGCGTGGAGGCGTGGTTCCCTCCGGAGATCGCGGAGGCCGCACCTCGCCTCGCCGACACTGCTCCCATCGCCGAGGGCACGACACGCTACGTCCGCCGGCAGACCGGACGGTTCCCGGTCGAGGGAGTAGACATCACCACCGTGCGCCTCGCTACGGACACCGAGGCGGAGCGCTTGAACGTAGCGACGGCCACCCCGGTCGCCGTGCTCCTCCATACGGCACACGACGAGGAAGGTCGTCCGCTGGTCTGCGAGGAAGGTGTTACTCCCTCCTCGCTCTTCGAGCAGGTGGACACCTACGCCATGTAGGCACCCCCAAACCAAGCTGGACCGGTCCGCCGGTCCAGCTTTTTTGATGCCTCGTCACGTGAACTGACCTGTGCAAACTCTGCCCATCGTCATCCAACTCCATTTTCGGCGCTTGACTGGACCGGTCCACCGGTCCAGTCTGTTGATGCGACGCCACTCCTCCTCGGTAAGGAGCGGCTCCGGCTCGGGATGGCTCGCCACAACTAGGGGCCCCGCGCTGGTGGTTGCTTGAGAACTGCATAGGTGGGCCCCGTCTCCCCGAGTCGAAAAGACGGACCACGCGGCTCTGCCGCGCATCGACCCTCGCGGCGCTTGCTGCGGCCGGTTGCCTCCGCTGCTCGTCTCGTACGAGCAGCGCCGAGGGGAGCCGGAACAGATCCCGGTCCACAACACAGAGCGGTCCCCCGGGTTGCCCCCCGAGAGACCGCGTACAGGCACCTGAGTTGGAGGCACCTGTGATTACCAGTCTGACAGACGCGGAGCGGGCGGAACTGGCCCGTAAGGCGGCTGAGGCGAACAAGCGCAGCCAGGACAACACCCGTGCTCGGGGCGGTCGTTCATGACCGACTCCGAGCATGAGCGGACGAAGCCGCCGCTTCCCGTGCGCCCGCCCCGACCTCATCCGCACGCGGCCGTGACCGGCCGCTGATCTGCGGCCGCGCGGCGCACCTTGTCCGCGCGGCCATCGACCACAACGGCGCGCACCCCCGGAGTAGCCGCTCCGGGGGGTGCTGTTCGGGCCGTTCACCCTGTGAGAGGAACACGACCCAATGAGCCACATCGTGACTGTTCAGGAAGCTGTTACCGCGTTCGCCGATTGGCTGGAGCCGACGGATGCGGAGCTAGACGCGATCGAGACCGAGATGCCGGTCGTCCTCGCGGACATCGACCTGCTGGACGCCTACATCACCACGCTTGACCGCACCCCGTCCGAGCTGGACGCCCGCCGACTGCACAGGGCCCGCCGCCGGGCGCTGGCCGCGCGACTGGAGCTGACCCACCTGAGCGCCACCGCGGCGGGGGTGGGCGCATGAGTTCCCAGACCCTCGCCCTGGACGACCTGGCCAAACCGTTACGCGCACTGCGCCTGCTGTCCCTGGACTTCGGGCATCTGGTGGCGCCGAACGTCGCAGTGTCCGCGATCTACCCGGGCCAGCTGGAGCTGACGTTCCACGATGACCTGCCCGGTTTCGAGGCATGGCGGGAAGCGCTCGGGGTTGCCCCGGACGCGGTGACCTATCGCGAGCAGAGCGACGGCCGGACGCGCCTGCTGTTGGCGGCCGTCGACTACGCGGGCGCTGAAGTGCATCTGACGGGCTTCGCGAACGTCGACACCCCGGCCCCGACCGCGGCGGGGGGTTCGGTGTGAACCGGTCCGGAAAGACGCTGCTGGTGCTGGCCCTGGTCGCCGTCGTCGCGATGGCGTTTAGGGTCTCGTGGAACGCGCTGCGGGACGTGGCCCGCGTGGTCGGAGCAGACGCGACCGCGGCGACGCTCTACCCGTTCGTGGTCGACGGGCTGATGGCCCTGGCCCTGGTCGCCACGCTGGTGCTGACCGACGAACGCGACAAGCGGTTCGCGCTGCGCGTGCTGGCCACCTACACCCTGGCCTCCCTGGTCCTGAACTACGTCCACGGCCTCATCCCTGCACTCCACACTCACGCGGTGGACTGGGGGCGCCTGGCCGGCTGGGACCCAGCGAACTGGGCCCTGGTTCTGCTCGCCACTTCGCTGCCGGTCGGCTCGATCTACTTCGGTTCCGACCTGGTCGCCAAGGTGCTGCACCACCACCCCGCCCCCGCACACGAAAGGGCGGACGGGCACCGTGCGGACGCATCCGCATCCTTCCCGCACACCCCCGCACCGCTCGCGTCGGACCGCCCGCACGCCGCCCTGGCCGAAGGGCCGGAGACGACTGCGGCGCAGGTATCGACGCAGGTAAATATGGCTGCGGATGCCGTGCGGGCGCCGTCTGAGTCTGCCTCGCACACCGTCCGCACGCTGGAGCTAAGTGGGGAGGAAGAGGCCGCACGACAGGCGCAGTTCGAGGAAGCGGAGCTGGAGCGGATGCGGCAGGACGCACGCCGTACGTACGCCGAATCCGCACAGGCCGACCGTCCGCTGTCCGCGCGAGCGCTGGGTGAGGCGTACGGCATGAGCGAGTCGTGGGCCCGCAAGCAGATCCTCGCCGTCCGCAACACCGACGACGCCGACCGCCCGCACCTGATCGCCATCGGCAGCAACTGATGCCGACCGCCTACAGCCGCTGCTTCGACCCGACCGGCGCCCGCTACGGCATGCCGACGTTCCCCTGGCGGTTGGCCCCGGACGGCTACGCCACCCGCCGCCAACTCCGCACCCGCGGACTGCGGCCCGGCGGTCAGCCGATCGCCGCACAGCTCATGGTGATCAACCGGCGCGCCGGCACGCCCCGCGTCGCCTACCTCTACCGCGAGGACCTCGCCCAGCCCGTTCGGCCGATGACATCCCGCAAGTGGGGCGCGCTCGCGCTGGCCATGCTCGCCCGCCGCACCTGCCCCAAGTGCCAGGTCACCTACAGCTTTTGCCTGTCCACCAGGCATGGCGTCTGCGGCCTGTGTCTGGCAGCCGACGAACAGCGCACTGCCTGAACACCCTTTTCGAGGAGAACCCGTGAGCGTTGCACCGCAGCAGGGCACGCACTTCTTCGTCCTGTCCCTGGAGAAGCCGGGCCTGTTCTCCATGACACAGGAGGGCACCTGCACCCCTCCGCCTGGCGCCACTCGCGCGGACATGTATCAGCGGCTCTACCAGGCCGTGACGGCCGAAGACCCGAACCTTTCCGGCGCCACAGTCGCTTTCTTCTCACTGGAGCCAAACCAGCTCTGACCTGCGCTTCCCACAACACCCGTTGGCAGGCCCGGCCGCCCGCCTCCTACAGCCATTGGCCGGGCCCTACTCCGCAAAGGGAGTGCTCACAGCATGACGGAACTCAGCACCGAACCGGTAGCCGTTGAGGCTGCCCCCACCGCACCACCGCCACCGCCCGAGCCACCGAAGACAACGACACAGGACGTGAAGGAGGTCGACCACACGCCCGGCGGCTGGCCGGTCGTTCCGCTCGCCCTGTCCGGCACGAACACCACGGTCGGATTGGTCGCCGCGGCATCCCTGGCGGGCGGACCGATCGCCGCCATGGTCGCCGCGACGGGCGCCCTTGTCCTCGGCACCGTCGCCGCCACCCGATCCCGCACCCCCAACAAGCGACGCGACCCCCGACGCGCCGCAGCCCGCAACGCTGGACGTGCCGCGGCCCGCAGCGCGGGCCTGCACCGCGGCGGCGCGAGCGGGACCGGAGCCGGGGGCCGTTCGCATGGCTCCCGCTCTGGCCGCACGGGCGGCGCGGGGTCCGGCCGGGTGTCGGGCCGGCACCGCCGCGGCGCCGGTACTGCCGCACGGCACGGCAGCACCGCAGGCCAGTCTCTGAGTAAGTCCGGTCTTGGCGCGCACAGGAACAGCGCGGGCCTGATCGGGCAGGTGCGGGCGCTACGTGGTGCGCAGCAGGCCGCGGCCGGGTCGCGTGCCGGGCAGCGGGCGCAGACCACTGCGGCCCGCCGCGCGGTCGCCGATGCCCGGCGCAACGCCAAAGCCGCCCGCAGCAGTGCCGGCCTGAACAGCCGCGCCGGGCGCGGTGTCGCCGGGCGGATGCTTGGCGGCGCCGCCCGTAAGGCCCGAGCCTCACGCGATGCGGCGGTCGCGAAGAACCGTGCGCGCCGGGACCATAAGACCGGCGCCACCGTCGACACGCAGCGGAGTGCCGTGCGTAAGGCGCCCGCCCGCAAGGCGGCACGGCAGGCGTTGCGCAGGTCTGCGGCCCGGTTCCACCGGCGGCGCCTGCTCGCCGCGCTGCTCGCCCTCCCGATCGGCCTGATCGGCTTCCTGACCAGCCCGATCGGCCGGAAGTTCCGGCTGCCGTGGCTGATCCACCCCGGCCGGCGCCTGTACCGCCGCATCGTCGGCGCCGCCCGTGAGCACCGCAATCTCCGCGACGACGCGATCCGCGACGACCTCACCGAGCGGGAAACCGCCGCGGATGCCGAGGCAGCCACGGACGGCAGCAACGGCATCGCCGGCGACGTCAAGCGACCGCCCACGACTGTCCTGAGCAGCACGAATGTCCCTGTGAGTGAAGGAGAGAACGTGTCCGGCTTCCGGTTCGAAGAGGCCGCTTCCGACATGGAGCAGGCCGCCAATCAATACGAGCCCGATGGCTGCATGGAGATCCTCGCCATGGTCGAAGGACTCCCGGCCGCGCTGACCTGCGTGGCGAACGTGATGAAGATCCTCGCGGAGCGCTCCGACTCGGAGTTTGCGCTGGAGAAGGAGGTCGCGGACGCGTTCAGCGACATCTTCGGCGCCCTGATGAGCTCCGTCGCGGTCGCCGAGGACATGGGCCCGCTGTTCCGCCAGGTCCACGCGCAGGACATCGCCCGGCACGAGGACCCCCGCAACGGCACCGAGGCAGAGAAGGGTTGGAACGTCTGAGATGAGCAGCACCGCCACCGCCAAACAGAAGCAGATGCAGGGCAGTGGTCCGGTGCTGGACTGGGCTGCCGGTCACGGACCCGTGACCGGCGCCCTGTCCGCCACCACCGGAGCCTTCGCCGTCGCCACCACCGGCGCCGCCACCGCCATGCCCCCCGGCTGGGCCCTCGCCGTCGGCGCCGCCGGCGCGCTGGGTCACACCATCGCCGGCGTCCGGGTCCGCAACGCCGGCCGCACCCTCGCCACCCGCGCCGCATCCTGGCTCGTCGGCGCTGGATGGACCACCTGGGCCATGACCCACGGCCCCCTCACGTGGGCCGCTCTCGGATCGCTCGCCACGGTGGGTGTCGGTATCGGCGCCGCTGCTCGGTCTGCCGCGCTGTACGAGGAGGCGCGCGAGGACGAGGCCATGGCCGCTGAACAGCGGCAGATCGCCGCGGAGTTGTCCGCGGAGCGCCGTGCGATCGCCGCGGAGTGGGTGGACCGCATCCAACGCGTCTGCTCCATCACCGTGCGCGTGCTGGGAGTGGAGATGTGGGAGACGAGCGCCGGGTTCTCCATCGACGCCGAACTCCCGCCCGGCGGCGCGACCTGGAACAGGATTGCCGGCGAGTCGCCGCGGCTGTCCGCGGATGCGCGGCTGCCGCACGGCTGCACCGCCACCGCGTCCCCCGGCATCCACCAGGGACGCGTCATCATCGACGTGACCACGGTCAACGTCCTGGAAGAGGAGCGCACCTACCCGGCCGACTACGGGCCGCTGTCCGTGCACACCGGCATCCCGTGGGGCTACCGCACGAATGCCGAGCAGATCCTCGCCTACCTGCGCGAGCAGTGCGCGTTGATCGTCGGTCCGACCGGATCGGGCAAGACGAACATGGTGCACGCGATCCTCGCCGGGTTCGCCCGCGCCGAGGACATCCTCACCTGGGTGATCGACCTGAACGCCGGATCGGCCGGCCTGCCCTGGGTGCTGCCCGCGCTGAACGGTGAACTCGTGCGGGAGGACGGCAAGCCCGTGCGGCCCGGCATCGACTGGCTCGCCGGCACCTACGATGAAGCCCTGACCATGCTGGATACGGCGGTGCGGGTGGCCAAGCAACGCAAGATGGGTTACCAGAACCTGCTGTCCAAGGCCAACACGGACCTGCTGCCGGTCAGCGCGAAGATTCCGCAGATCATGCTCGTCATCGACGAGGGCGCGGAGATCCTGGCCAGCACCGACCGGGAGATCCGCAAGCTCGGGGACAAGATCCTGGAAGTCATCCGGATCGCCCGCGCCATGGGCGTGCGAACCGTGCTCACAGCGCTCGGGGCGACCGGCAGCGTGCTGAGCAATCTGATGATCCGCCGGGAAGCCAAGGTCCGCGTCGCCCTCACCGGCGGCGAGACCGAGGGCATGGACCTTTCCAAGATGTTCCCCGGCTCTCGCGGTCTGCGAGTGGACCAGGCCCCGCACAAGGGAGCCGGGTTCATGGGCACCCCCGAATCTCCGGCAGCGTTGTTCAAGGCGTGGCGGATCCTCCCGAACCAGATCCGGGAGATCACCGCCGCGACCTCCGACCGGCACCCGCTGCTCGACGCGGTGTCCGCCAAGGCCGCCGGGCCCGCCTACGCGCGGCGCTGGGACGCCGAACGCACCGCCTGGATGCGCGACCAGGTCGCGGCAGACGACGCCGGCGACGTGTCGTCGGCTGCGCCGGGGGTGCTGCGGCTGTCAGCGTTGAGCGAGCAGCGCGAGTCTCCGGAGGATGCCTTGGCGCGCCGGTTCCGTGAGGAGATCGACGCGCAGTTCGGCACCGCACCTGACCCCCGACCCGCCGCCGAAGGTGACGGGCCGGAGCGGCCGGCCGGGCTGAACCTGTCGGCGCTGCGGGGCGAGCAGGACAGCCCCGCGCAACAGGCCGCGCTCGCCGCGCTGCTCGCCGCCGGACCCGAGGGCACCGGAGCGTCCGCGATCGCCCGCGCGCTCGCCGACGCGTACGGCACGACTCGTCAGACGGTCGTCGGCTGGCTGAAAACGTGGATGCAGGACGGCACCGCCGTCCGCATGGGAGAGGGCACCAAAGCCCGCTACGTCCACCGCTCCCACACGCCCGAGGGCTGATCGCTTGTCGCTTGTCGTCCTTCCTTCACCACATGTCGTCTGACGGGGCTCTGAGCCCCGGAGACGGCTTGTGACCTGGGAGGCGACAAGCGACAAGACAAGGCAGACGACAAGCCGCACGACAAGAGAGACGACAAGCCACGCGACAAGCACACCCATCCACCGCACGGGCCCGCGCCACTTGTTGGCGCGGGCCCGCGGCGCACCCCGAGGGAGTCTGAAATGAGCCAGCACGTCCCGCCAGGCCAGATAGCCCCGCACATCCCTGCAGACGTCTTCCAGCACGCACAGGCCACCGGCCAGCCCGTCGTCATCGTCGTCACCGCCACCACCCCGGCCGGTTTCCCCTGGCAGAAGTTACTGATCCCGTTTGCGATCGCCGGGGCTGCCGCGCTCGGGACGTGGGGCGTGGTCGCCGCGCTGTGCTGGCTGATGGATGTGGCCTCGCACACCGCGACCGTCATCGCCGGCGCCGCTGGACCGGTCGGCGCCGGCGGCATCACTCTCAAGCTCTTTTCGAAGAAGTAGCCCTAACCGTTCCCGAGTTGCCATCGGGGCGGCATGGCACGCGGCCCCCGGTCGACGCGCAACGCGACCGGCCGCCCCGATCCCCGAGGCCGTCCCGCGCCCACGCCCACGCCCACCGCCTCACTCCCTCAACCAAAAAGACGGGGCAAAGGGGCCGCAGAGGGGATGTCCGCCCCCCGACCACGCTCCCGCGCTCCCGTCACCAGCGGAAACACCCAGTGGCCGAATCAGTGAGCGCAACCCCGGGCGCAGCAGACAGTGCCGCAGCGGGCGCTACAGATACCGAACGAGATACCGCGTGCTCGCCCCCGCACTATGGCCGCCGCCAACGGCGACAGCGCCATAACCACCCGCAAGGCTCCAACAACCGCACCAACGTCAACCGTTGATTCATAGGAGGACTTGCGTGCTCGACAACGAACAGTACTGCGACGACTGCGCCGACTACGGCTGTCTCGGACACGAGCTATGTGACGACTGCTCCGGCGACATCTGCAACGAGTGCAACGGCTGCGACTGCCCCGAAACCACCTGTCCCGGCCCCGTCGCCCACGCCAACGATCACTAGCTACGCCAAGGGCGGCCCCCGCATCTCGCCAAAGAACCGGGGCCGCCCTTGCCAACCAGCATCCATCCACGGAACTGGAGACATCCAGCATGACCGATTGCACCGGCAAGCCGCGAGTACCGGACGGCGCCGAGCAGGTGACCATGGTCCGCACCGAGCCCCACCCCGACGGCAGCACCGTCCTGGTCCTGCTCACCGTCCGCCCGCCGCTCACCCTGATCGAGCACCGCATGGTCCTGGACCCGTACCTCACCTGGGCCCTGCTCCACACACTCACCCGCGACCTGGACGCCATCGCACCACCCGGCCCCAACCGCCAGACCGCCGCACTGCTGGACGCGCTGCACTCAGGGGATAAGGAAGCCTTCGCCGCGGCAGTCGACGCCTACAACCACCGCATCCTCAGCCTCTGGACGGACCGGAGCGCTGTCGCGTGACCACCGTTCCGAGCAGGGCTCTCCTCACCTGGGCCTTAGACGCAGCGCATCGCGGATGGCACGTCATCCCGCTACGGCCGCGCGACAAACGCCCGGCCGGCCACGCGGACAAGTACTGCCCCGCTACCGGCCGCTGCACAGACGGACACAAGACGCCCGAGCAGCGCGCCACCACCGACCCCGAACTGCTCACCGCCGCATGGGCACAGGCGCCCTACAACGTCGGTATCGCCACCGGTCCTTCCGGGCTGCTGGTCGTCGACCTGGACACACTCAAGCCGCAAGATCCGAAAGGAACGCCTGACGGCGCGACTTCCTTTGCAGCGCTCTGCGAGCGCGCCGAGCAGGCAGCCCCCGATACCTACCGGGTGCGGACCGCGCGCGGTGGCGAGCACCTGTACTTCACCCAACCCCCCGGAATCCGGCTGCACAACACCGCCGGGCACCTCGCGAAGAAGATCGACACACGCGGGTGGGGCGGGTACGTCGTCGCCCCCGGCAGCACCACCCCAGACGGCGCCTACGAGGTTCTGGACGATCGCGCCCCGGCCATGCTGCCGGATTGGTTGCGCGGACTGCTCAAGCCGCGTCCACGGCCCACGCAGGGCAGCACGATCGCCGTCACGACCCGCGCGAGCGGATACGCCGCGGCGGCGCTGCGGGGAGAGGCGGACAACGTGGCCACGGCCGCGGACGGCACCCGCAACGCCGTGCTGCTGCGGGCCGCGCGGGCTCTGGGTCGGCTGGTCGCGTCCGGCGACCTCGACCGCGGGGAGGTTGAGGAGGCTCTTAGTAGGGCGGCATCGGGCAACGCCACCGAGTCCCAGCGCTATTACGACGACGTCATCACGCGTGGTCTGGACTGGTCCATCGCCCACAACACCCCTGGCGGGAGGGCCGCATGAGCAGCCCCCTGCCTACTAAGAGCATCACCGGCCACCGCCCGGCGAAGGCCGCTGCACAGCCTGTGGACACACCGACCGTAGGCGTGCCGAGGGTCGCCGCCCGTAAGGGCGTCCTTTCTGCTGTTCGCTCTGAGAAGTTCCGCAGCAGCCAGGCCCGCCACAGCACGCCCGACCCGACCCCGGATCGGCCCGGTATCCGCATCTACGCCCCACCCATCTACCGGGATCACTCGGACGGCGCCCGCTGGTCCAAACGGCACGGGGACACCCCGAACGCCGCCTACGCCTGCTCGTGCGGGCTGACCGGCACCGCCACCGGAGCACCCGAGGTGGCCGCGCTCGCGGCCGAGTACGCCACCCACACATCCGCCTGCACCGGCACACCTGCATCTCTGCCCGAAAGGAGGGCCGCCGCATGACCGAGATCATCGACGGGGCCGCGCTGCTGGACGAGGTGGAAGCCTTCCACCGCCGCTTCAACGTCTTCCCCACCGAACACGCCTATGTGGCCGTGGCGTTGTGGGACGCGCATGCGCACCTGATGGACGCGCTCGACGGCACCGCCCGGATCGCCTTCCTGAGCCCCGAACCAGGCTCGGGGAAGTCGCGGGCACTGGAGATCATCGAAACGCTTACCCCGCGCTCCGCAACGACGGTCAACGCTTCCGCCAACGCGCTGTTTCGGCTGGTATCCGCAGATGAGGGCACTCCCACGCTCCTCTTCGACGAAATCGACACCGTCTTCGGGCCCAAGGCCGGCGGGAACGAAGAGGTCCGCGGGTTCCTCAACTCCGGCTACCGGCGCGGCGCCAAGTCCCTGCGCTGCATCGGGGACGGATCCGACCAGAAGGCAGCCTTCCTGCCGTCGTTCTGCGCGGTCGCCATGGCCGGGCTCGGATCGCTGCCGGACACGATCCTGACCCGCTCGGTCATCATCCGCATGCGGAAGAAGGCACCGAACGAGAAGTGTGAGCCCTACCGGCGCCGCATCCACGAGAAGCAGGGCCACGTCCTTCGTGATCGGCTCGCGGACTGGGCAGCCCCCCTGCACGACCAGATCGGCGAGGCGTGGCCGGAGATGCCCGAGGGCGTCACCGACCGGCCGGCCGACGTGTGGGAGCCGCTGCTCGCGGTCGCGGACGCGGCCGGCGGGCATTGGCCCGAGCGGGCCCGCGTGGCGTGCGTCGCGCTCATCAAGGCCGCATCCGAGGGCGACCAAGCATCCCTTGGCGTCAGGCTGCTTACGGACCTGCGCGACCGGGTGTTCTGCGGCGTGGACCGGATGCCCACCGCCGCGATCCTGGAAGTCCTCTTGCAGCTCGATGACGCTCCCTGGGCTGATCTGAGCGAGGACGGGCAGAGCAGCAAGCCGCTTACCGCACGCGCGCTGTCCCGGCTGCTGAGTCAGTACGTGCGCCCCGACACCACCCCGATCAAACCCCGCGGGATCCGGGTCGGCAGCACGACCCCGAAGGGCTACTACGCGGAGGATCTGAGCGACGCGTGGAGCCGGTACTGCCCCCCGGACCCTGGGAAATCCGCAACATCCGCAACGTCCGCAACATCGCAGGTCAACGAGGGTGAGTCTGTGGCGGATACCCCTTCCGAGAGCCGCCACATGTTCGCCGAAACCGACACACGACAGCTCCGCATCGCCGGCTGACCAGCCGTGCCCGAAGCTGCCGCCGCGCGCGCCCAGCGTGGCGGCAGCTATCCGCAACAGAAGCGGCATCCGCCACAGATTCAAGCCGCTGACCAGCAATGTTGCGGCGTGGCGGATGTTGCGGATTCCCCAGAAGGCAAGAGACGCGCTGCCGAGGAGGCACCCCGAATGAGCACCGCGATCGCTGCCCCGGTCGACCGGCTCCTGTACAAGCCGGAGGAAGCAGCCGAAGCCCTCGCAATCGGCCGGTCGACCGTCTACGAGCTGATGGCCGAAGGCTCCCTGAAGTACATCAAGTTGGGCCGCACGCGCCGAATCCGGCGTGCGGATCTCGAAGCGTACGTGGCGAACCTCGCCCCGCTGCCCAACTGACCTGAACACCCCCAGAGGCGCCCCGAGCACGCTGCTCAGGGCGCCTCCCGCATGGAGGAGCACATGAGCCCCCGCAAACAGAACATGGAATCGTCCATCTACCTGGGCGGCGACGGCTGGTGGCACGGTCGCGTGACCATGGGCGTCAAGGACGACGGAAGTCCGGACCGGCGCCACCGGCGCGGCAAGACCGAGGCCGAAGTACGCCACAAGGTCAAGGAATTGGAGAAGGCCCGGGACAAGGGGCATGCCCCCAAGGCAGGCCGGGCGCCCACCGTGGCCGCGTGGATGGAGAACTACCTCACCAACATCGCGAGCCTCAAGCTCCGTCCGCGTTCCCTCGACGATTACTGGTCGAAGACCCGCAACGACATCATCCCGGGCGTCGGTCAACACCGCCTCGACAAGCTCGCGCCCGAGCACCTTGAGCGGATGTACCGCGGCATGCTCGACGATGGGCACGCTCCCTCTCACGTGCTGAAAGTGCACCGCATCCTGTCGCGGGCCCTGAAGATTGCCCACCGCCGCCGGATCATCGCGGAGAACGTCGCCACACTCGTGGATCCGCCGACCGTCGACGAGACCGAGGCCAACCCGTTCACGATCGAAGAGGCGAAAGCTTTTCTGCGAGCTGCGGCCAAGCGCCCGACCTCAATGCGCTGGATCGTCGGTGTCGGAATGGGATTCCGGCAGGGTGAGGTACTCGGCTTCCGGTGGCCATACGTCGACCTAGACGGGGAGATGTTCCATCCTCAGTGGCAGTTGCAGCGCCTCACGTGGCGTCATGGCTGCACGGCGCCTCATGCGTGCGGCGAGCGCCTCCACCGATTCGCGACCTGCCCGCCGGACTGCGCGACGCACAAGGGCTACAGGCGCGGTTGTCCCAAGCCGTGCCCGAAGACGTGCACCCGGCACGCGAGCGCCTGTCCCGAGCGAAAGGACGGTGGACTCGTCTTCACCCGCCCGAAGACGAAGAAGAGCCGCAATTCCGTGCCGATCCCGCCGCCGTTCATCCCGTACCTGCGCGAGCACAAGGCACGGCAGGAAGAGCTACGCGAGGCCGCGGGCGACGGGTGGGAGGAACACGGCGCCGTATTCACGCGGGCCGACGGCCGGCCGCTCGATCCCCGAGCCGACTGGGAGGAATTCAAGGAGCTGCTCGCCGAGGCCGGCATCGACGACCGACGCCTCTACGACGGGAGCCGTCACACGGCCGGCACGATCCTGAATGAGCTGGGCGTGGACATGGTCACCATCATGGAGATCCTCCGGCACACCCAGATCAGCCAGACACGGCGGTACGTGAAGGGGCGCTCTCACCTCTCGAAGGACGCCATGCGCCGCATGGGAGACACCTTCATGCCCCCGCCGGAAGCCCCTACTGAGACCGCAACTGAGACCCCGGACAGCCGCGCGGCCCGCGCAAAGCGTCGCCGTCGCATCCACTGAACGCAAAAGCCCAGCTCAGACAATGTCTGAGCTGGGCTTGAAACTGAGCCCCCTGTCGGATTCGAACCGACGACCTACGCATTACAAGTGCGTTGCTCTGGCCATCTGAGCTAAGGAGGCGTGCCGCGCGCGCGGGGCGTGCGTGCCCGTGCAGTGTACCCGCGTCACAGCGGGGCCCTGTCGAGAGTTTCCGCGAACTTCAGAGGCGCCCAGGTGCTGACAGAACACATGAACGCCAGGTAGCGTCCTGACCCAGTTCACTCATATGGACTACACCACTATGGGCGTTTCCATAGTGGATCACCACCTTTACAACGGATCGTCCGGCACGTTCCTGCCGGTGAAGGGGGCCCATCACCATGGCCACTGTCTCGTTCGACAAGGCGACCCGGATCTACCCGGGTTCCGAGAAGCCCGCCGTCGATGCCCTGGAGATCGACATCGAGGACGGCGAGTTCCTCGTCCTCGTCGGTCCCTCCGGCTGCGGCAAGTCCACCTCACTCCGCATGCTCGCGGGGCTCGAGGACGTGAACGCCGGCACCATCCGCATCGGTGACCGCGACGTCACGCACCTGCCGCCCAAGGACCGGGACATCGCGATGGTGTTCCAGAACTACGCGCTGTACCCGCACATGACCGTCGCCGACAACATGGGCTTCGCGCTCAAGATCGCTGGCGTCAACAAGGCCGACATCCGCCAGAAGGTCGAGGACGCGGCGAAGATCCTCGACCTCACCGAGTACCTCGGCCGCAAGCCGAAGGCCCTCTCCGGCGGTCAGCGCCAGCGTGTCGCCATGGGCCGCGCCATCGTGCGTGAGCCCCAGGTCTTCCTCATGGACGAGCCGCTGTCGAACCTCGACGCCAAGCTCCGCGTCTCCACCCGTACGCAGATCGCCTCGCTCCAGCGCCGCCTCGGCATCACCACGGTGTACGTCACCCACGACCAGGTCGAGGCCATGACCATGGGCGACCGTGTGGCCGTGCTCAAGGACGGTCTGCTCCAGCAGGTCGACTCGCCGCGCAACATGTACGACCGCCCGGCCAACCTCTTCGTCGCCGGCTTCATCGGCTCCCCGGCCATGAACCTGGTCGAGGTCCCGATCACCGACGGCGGCGTGAAGTTCGGCAACAGCGTCGTCCCGGTCAACCGCGAGGCCCTCAAGGCCGCCGCGGACAAGGGCGACCGCACGGTCACCGTCGGTGTGCGGCCCGAGCACTTCGACATCGTCGAGCACAACGGCGAAGCCGCCAAGTCGCTGTCGAAGGACACCGAGGACGCCCCGGCCGGCCTCGCCGTCTCGGTGAACGTCGTCGAGGAGCTCGGCGCCGACGGCTACGTCTACGGCTCCGCCAAGGTCGACGACAAGTTCACGGACCTCGTCGTCCGTGTCAGCGGCCGCTCGGTCCCGGACAAGGGCGCCACGCTGCACGTCGTGCCGCGTCCGGGCGAGACCCACGTGTTCTCCACCTCGACGGGCGAGCGCCTGTCCGACTGACGTCCGCGTCATCCTGGCGGAAACGCGCACCCCGTAAGGGTTGAATTCACCCAAGTTGACGAAGAGGGCCCCGCAGCAGGCTGCGGGGCCCTCTTCGTTGTCGATAAATACCCCGGCAGATCGGGCATTTCGATCTCCGTACGTCAATGCAGCACCCAAGAAACACCGCTTCCCCGTCCCTCGAACCGGTGACTAAATGTCGCCAAATCATCACCCCGCGCTACCCTCACTCGCGTGAAGCACTCCACCACTAACCAACGGACCCGGCGTGGCCGTGGCCCCGCCCGCCGGATCGGCCGCACCCTCGCCCTCGTTCTGCCTGTCGTCCTGGTGCTCTCCGGGACTCTCGCGGTCACCCGAGTCAACTGGTCGGGGAATTCCTCGAGCTCGGTGCTCACCGCGTCCTCCGAAGACGTCTCGACGCGAGCCGTCTCCCGTGCCCCGCAGGACGTCCTGCGCGACAAGCTTCTGCTGGAGCTCCAGGAGAAGAACCCGGGCGTGGCCCTCACCCACCTCCAGGAGGCGGTGAACGGCCGTCCGTCGCTCGCGAAGCACTGTGTCTCCATCGCCCGCGCCCTGGGCCGCGCCGCGGTCCGCGCGTACGGACCGACCCGCGCCCAGTCCTTCGCCCGGCCCGTCTGCGACACGGCGTTCGCCTCGGGGGTCGCGGCCACCCATTTCTGAGGTCACCGCTCCCGCCCCCGGGCCGGCTCCCCTCGGAGACCACAGCTCCCTCCGAGGGGCACAGCCCTTCACAGCGCCGCCCGCCCACGGCATCACGCGTCATCCCATCCGATGCGCCGCGCACCGTCCGATCCGATGCATCACGCTTCGTCTGGACCACAGCGTCGCGAATCAGCCGATTCCGGGCCGCCCGGTAACAGCTGATTAAGGAACGGTTGCCGCAGGAAGCCGGGTGCGGGGCGCCACGTACAGTTCGGGCATGACCGATCCGAACGCCGCGTCGCGCCCCGTTCAAGCCGTTGTCCTGGCCGGCGGCCAGGGTTCCCGGCTGCGTCCCTACACCGACGACCGGCCCAAGCCGATGGTCGAGATCCCCGGCACCGGGACACCGATCATCGGCCACCAGCTGACCTGGCTCGCCGAGGAGGGCGTGACCGACGTCGTCGTCTCCTGCGGTCACCTCGCCGACGTCCTGCAGAAGTGGCTGGACTCGGCCGACCTCCCGCTCAACGTCACGACGGTCGTCGAGACGGAGCCCCTCGGCCGCGGCGGCGGCCTCAAGTACGCCGCCGCGCACCTCCCGCACCCCGAGCTGCCCTGGTACGCGACGAACGGTGACATCTGGACCCGTTTCTCGCTGCGCGACATGGCGGACTTCCACGCCGAGCGCGACGCGGTCGCGACCCTCGCGCTGGCCCGCCCCCGCATCCCGTGGGGCGCCGTCAAGACGGACGGCTTCGGTCACATCACGGACTTCATCGAGGCCCCGCCCTCCACGTTCGAGATCAACGCGGGCGTCTACGTCTTCTCCCCCGAGTTCACCGAGATGCTCCCCGAGCGCGGTGACCACGAGCGCACCACCTTCCCCCGCCTGGCCCGTGAACGCCGACTGTCCGGCTTCCCTATCCCGCAGGGCGCCTACTGGCGCGCCATCGACACCGCCAAGGACCTCACGGAGGCGGCGAAGGAACTCGCGGCCCTGGGCCGTTAGAGACCCGTCAGAGACGCTCTCCCGGCCCTACGAGGGCCGGGGCGGGCACGACCACGGTGCCGCGCACGCACAACGCGACCTCAGGGCGCGCACGCACGACGCGACCTCAGGGCCGCGCACGCAACGCGACGACACGACGACAGGGCCCCGCACACCTGCGTGCGGGGCCCTGTCGTCGTGTCGTCGCGTGGTGAGGGTGTCGGCCCGGCTGACCACCCTCCGGGCGGTCAGCCCAGCAGGCCACCCACCAGGCCCGGCTGGCCGGTGGACGAACTCCCGCCGGTGGAGGTGCCGTTCCCGGAGCCCGTACCGCCGGTGCCGCCGCCACCGCTGCCGCCGGTCGACGTGCCGCCGCTGCTGGTCGGGCCCGCGCTGGTGCTCGGGGCCTGGTCGACCGGCGCGGAGTGCTGGGGCGGGGCCTGGCCGCTGCCCTGGGTCTGGCTGGGCTGCCCGGCGCCGGCCCGGCCGGTCTCCTGGGTCGCGCCCGGCGTACTGGCCGCCTGCGACGGGGCCGCGGAGCTGCTCCGGCTGGGCGCCACGGAGGCCGAGGGGGCGACCTCCTGGTGCCGCTTGCCGGGCGTCTCGGGGAGCGGGGAGCCGGGCAGTTCGTTGCGCGGGGCCTCGCCGGGTCCGGGGACGACGATCCGGCCGGAGTCGCGGACGGCGCCGCCGAGCAGCGAACCGACGAGCAGGGTCAGTCCGACGACGATGGCCGTGAGCAGCGCGCCGCGGCGCAGCACCCGTGCTCGCAGGTCCCAGATGTCGGCGCGCGGCCCGAGTCTGCGCCAGGCCTCACTGGCCAGTCGGCCGTCGGCGGAGTAGACCGGGGCACCCGCGATGATCAGCGGGGACCAGGCGGCGAGGTAGATGATGTCGGGCGCGTCGTACGCGGGAACCGTCTTCCAGCTGACCGTGACGATGAGCGCCGCCGACAGCATCGCGCCGACGACCGCGGCCACCCGCTGCCACAGCCCGAGGACGGTCAGGACGCCGACGATGACCTGGAAGAAGGCGATGACGAGCCCGGAGCCGACGGGGTGCTGGAGCGCGAACTGCCGCAGCGGCTCGGCGACTTCCCACGGGTGCAGGGTGTTGAGCCACTTCACCATGGAGCCGCGCTTGCCGCCGTCGAAGTAGACGGGGTCGCAGAGCTTGCCCATGCCGGCGTAGACGGAGATGAATCCGAGGAAGACGCGCAGCGGGAGCAGCACGACGCCGAGGTTCATCCGGCGGCCCGGGTGATAGGCGTGCCGGACCGAGTCGGAGCTGCGCCGCCTGACGGGGGCGTCGCCCGTCATGTCGTCGAAGCCGTCGCCCTCGAAGCCGTCGTCCCCGAAGTCGGCGTCCGTGTAGGCCTGTTCGTCATAGGCCTGTTCGTCGTAGGCGCTGCCCACGCTGCGCATCTGCGGCAGCAGCCGCTGCTCTTCGCCGAGAGGGGCACGCTGACTGCCGACGAGGGGCGTCTCGACCGTGTCGACGGTCAGATCGCCTGCGTAGCCGGGCTGTTCGCCGATGCGCGGGATGACCTGGGTCGAACCGGCGTCGGCCGTCGGCCCGGTGGAGCGGTGGTTGAGGCCCGCGCTCCGTACGGCCTGGAGCAGGCGGTGGGCGCCGGTGTCGTCCGGCGCGGACTTCCCGCTCCAGACGACGGGGGCGCGGCGGCGGGCCCCGCCGACCGGACCGGCCCCGCCCGCTCGGCCCGGCGCACCGGCGCCGGGGATCCGCGCGGCGTCGCCGGGAGAGCCCAAGTGCCGTGCGATACGCGGGGACTGGCCCCGCGACGCACCCGCCAACTGGACGCGGAAGCTCGCATGATTGACGATGACCTGCGCCGGATCGCTCGGCACCTTCACCATGCTCAGCGCGGGAACGTCGTCGAATCCCGACGAGCGGTCCCCCGTGGGTGTGCGGGGTGTTCTGGTGTCCACACTCATCTAACCGAGTGACGTGTGGTTAGGACACTGCTTTGACCACGCCGAACTGTCCGGACCGCGTCAAGATCGTTCAGAACTTCCCGATCGCCCCACGGGGGTGACCGCCTGGACGTTTGTTCAGGCGCGTCGGCGTGCCGCCTCGTACAGCACAACTCCCGCCGCCACACCGGCGTTCAGCGACTCCGCGCCACCGGGCATCGGGATCCGAACCCTGAAGTCGCAGGTCTCGCCGACGAGTCGGGACAGGCCCTTGCCCTCACTGCCGACGACGATGACGACGGGGCCGCCCAGCGCCTCCAGGTCACCGACCTCGACCTCGCCGTCCGCGGCGAGTCCGACCACCACGAGACCGGCCTTCTTGTACGACTCCAGGGCGCGCGTCAGGTTGGCGGCGCGGGCGACGGGCGTACGGGCGGCGGCACCGGCCGACGTCTTCCAGGCACCGGCGGTCATGCCGGCCGCACGGCGCTCCGGCACGACCACGCCGTGGCCGCCGAAGGCGGAGGCGGAACGGACGACCGCACCGAGGTTGCGGGGGTCGGTCACGCCGTCGAGCGCGACGATCAGCGGGTCCTGGCCCTCGTCGTACGCGGCGGCGGCGAGGTCCTCGGGGTGCGCGTACTCGTACGGCGGGACCTGGAGGACGAGACCCTGGTGGTTGAGCCCGTTGGTCATGCGGTCGAGCTCGGGGCGCGGGGCCTCCATCAGGTGGATGCCGCCGCGCTCGGCGACGAGTTGGAGCGCCTCGCGGACCCGCTCGTCGTTGTCGATGAACTGCTGCACGTACAGCATCGTCGCCGGCACGCCCTCGCGCAGCGCCTCGACGACGGAGTTGCGCCCGACAACCATCTCGGACGTGCCCTTGCCGCCGCGGCCCTTGGGGTGGGCGGGGCGGCGGACGATCTGCTTCGCCTTGGCGTTGGCGACGCGGTTCTTCTTGTGACCCTTGCGCATCTCGGCGGGCGGGGTCGGACCCTTGCCTTCCAGGCCCCGGCGTCGCTGGCCGCCACTGCCGACCTGCGCGCCCTTCTTGCCGGACATGCGGCGGTTGTTAGCAGCCATGACCTACCTGTCTGTGTGAGGCGTGCGTGCGTACGTATATGAAGTGTGCCGCCCGGAGGTCCGGGCGGCACAATCGATCAAGGCCGACGGGGGTCGGCCGGGGCCGCCGGAGCGGGTGCTCAGCGCGGTCCGAGCGTCCAGCGCGGCCCCTGCGGGCCGTCCTCGATGACCAGGCCGGACTGGTTGAGCTGGTCGCGGATGGCGTCCGCGGTGGTCCAGTCCTTGCGGGTACGGGCGGCCTCGCGCTGGTCGAGGACCATCCGGACGAGGGTGTCGACGACGCCGTGCAGGTCATCGCCGCGGTCGCTCTGGTCGGCCCACTGCGGGTCGAGCGGGTCGAGTCCGAGGACGCCGAGCATGGCCCGTACCTCGGCGAGGCGGGCGACTGCGGCTTCCTTGTCGTCGGCGGCCAGGGCGGAGTTCCCCTGGCGGACCGTCGTGTGCACGATGGCGAGCGCCTGCGGGACGCCGAGGTCGTCGTCCATCGCCTCGGCGAACGCGGGCGGCACCTCGGCGGACGGCTCGACGACGCCCCCCGCCTTCTCGACCACCCGCTGCACGAAGCCCTCGATGCGCGCGAACGCCGACTCGGCCTCGCGCAGGGCCTCTTCGCTGTACTCGATCATCGAGCGGTAGTGCGGGGTGCCGAGGTAGTAGCGCAGCACGATGGGGCGCCACGCCTTGACCATCTCGGAGACGAGGACCGAGTTCCCGAGGGACTTCGACATCTTCTCGCCGCTCATGGTGACCCAGGCGTTGTGCACCCAGTACTCCGCGAACTCGTCGCCGAAGGCCTTGGCCTGGGCGATCTCGTTCTCGTGGTGCGGGAAGATCAGGTCGATCCCGCCGCCGTGGATGTCGAAGGCGCTGCCCAGGTACTTGTGGGCCATGGCCGAGCACTCCAGGTGCCAGCCGGGACGGCCCCGGCCCCAGGGCGTCTCCCAGCTCGGCTCGCCCGGCTTCACGGCCTTCCACATGGCGAAGTCACGCGGGTCGCGCTTGCCGGTCTCGCCCACCCCCGACGGCTGCTGCAGGTTGTCGAGCTCCTGGTTGGAGAGCTGGAGATAACCGTCGTACGACCGCACGTCGAAGTAGACGTTCCCGTCGGCCGCGTACGCGTGACCGCGCTCGATGAGCCCGCGCATCATCTCGATCATCTCGGGGATGTGGCCGGTGGCACGCGGTTCGTACGTGGGCGGGAGGCAGCCGAGCGCGTCGTAACCGTCGTTGAAGGCGCGCTCGTTGTCGTAGCCGATGGACCACCAGGGGCGGCCCTGGTCGGCCGACTTGGCGATGATCTTGTCGTCGATGTCCGTGACGTTCCTGATGAACGTCACGTCATAGCCGCGGTACTCGAACCAGCGGCGCATGATGTCGAAGTTGAGGCCCGAGCGGATGTGCCCGATGTGCGGTGCTGCCTGCACGGTCGCGCCACACAGGTAGATCGAGACGCAACCCGGCACGAGCGGGGTGAAGTCACGGATCTGCCGGGCGCTGGTGTCGTACAGGCGAATGGTCACCACTCCAGGGTAGTGGGCCCCAGGTAGTGCCCTGCGACCCTTCCCCCGCAAGCCATGTATTCGTGACATACGGGGGACGGAACCGAAGGGACGAACCCCGGGACCCTCTGCTGTCTCAGCCCGCGCGGACGACCAGTGCCGTGGCGACCGCCATCAGCCCCTCGTCGCGGCCCGGGAATCCGAGCCCGTCCGTCGTGGCGCCCGACACCGACACCGGCGCCCCGACCGCGTCCGACAGGATCTTCTGGGCCTCGTCCCGCCGCTTGCCGATCTTCGGGCGGGGTCCGACGACCTGGACCGCGACGTTGCCGACGACGAAGCCGGCCTCGCGGACGATCCGCGCCGCCTCCGTCAGCAGCACGACCCCCGACGCCCCGGACCACTCCGGGCGCCCGGTGCCGAAGTGGGCCCCGAGGTCACCGAGGCCCGCCGCCGAGAAGAGCGCGTTGCACGCGGCGTGCGCCACGACGTCCGCGTCGGAGTGCCCGGCGAGCCCGGGCCCCTCCCCTTCCCACTTCAGGCCGGCACACCACAGCTCCCGCCCTTCCTCGAAGGCGTGGATGTCGGTGCCGATCCCGACGAGCGGGAGCACCAGGCCCTCAGAAGCCATCGTTCAGCCTCCGCCGTGCGAGAACCGCCTCCGCCAGCACCAGGTCCAGCGGGCGCGTCACCTTGAACGCCTCCTCGTGGCCGGGCACGACCACGACCCGCACGCCCAGCTGCTCGACCATGCTCGCGTCGTCGGTCACGTTGTCGGTGACGGTCTCGTGGGCCCGCAGAAGCGTCTCGCGGTCGAAGCCCTGCGGCGTCTGCACGGCACGCAGCCGCGCCCGCTCGGGGGTGGCCACGACCGGCTCGGGCTCCCCGGCGACGGCCGCGGGCTCGACCTCCTTGACGGTGTCGGCGAGCGGCAGCGCCGGTACGACGGCGGGAGCGCCGTCCCGGACGGCCTCGATGACGGCGTCCACGGTGTCGACGGGCACGAGCGGCCGGGCCGCGTCGTGCACGAGGACGATGTCGATGCCGGGCGGCAGCGCGTCGAGCCCGTACTTCACGGACTCCTGGCGACTGTCACCGCCCGGAACGACGAGGAAGTCGGTGCGGTCGGGCAGCGCGTGCGCGTCGAGCAGCGTCTTCACCTCGGCCGCGCCGTCCGGCGGGGCCACGACGACGACCAGGGAGACGGCACGGGACGCGGCCATCGCGCGGACCGCGTGGATGAGCATGGGCGTGCCGTTCAGCGCGCGGAGCGCCTTGGGGGCGCCCGGACCGAGGCGCACACCTCGTCCGGCGGCCGGAATCACGGCGGCGGTGCGGGCCTCCGGCGGCGAAGAGAGCGAAACGTCAGACATCGGTTCCTGTCAGGTTTGTGTGCTCGACCGGGATGGGTATGGCCTGGGGGTACCCCCTGCTCGGAGAGCTGGGGGAGCGCCGGGCGCGACGCCTTGACCGGACCCTTCCGTGACATCCGGTCGAGTCGACCGCCCGGGTCGGCACCTCAAGTATCGGATACGCCGGTATACCGCGGGAAAGCCGATGCCGGGTGAACGCCCGGTTTACCGAATGGGCGCGGGTACGAACATGCCGCAGCGCCCGGCGACAGCAATTGCGTCATCGGGCACCGCGGCATTTCATTGCGCTGCTGCGCGGGCTTGGGCGTACGTCAAGACGACTGATGTCTCGGCGACTGAGCCGGCGTCAGGACGCGAGAACCTCGTCGAGCAGGGCCTCGGCCTTGTCCTCGTTGGTGTTCTCCGCGAGGGCGAGCTCGCTCACCAGGATCTGGCGCGCCTTGGCGAGCATGCGCTTCTCACCTGCGGAGAGTCCGCGCTCGCGCTCACGACGCCACAGGTCACGCACGACTTCCGCGACCTTGATGACATCGCCGGAGGCGAGCTTCTCCAGATTTGCCTTGTAGCGACGCGACCAGTTCGTGGGCTCCTCGGCGTACGGCGCGCGCAGCACCTCGAAGACCCGGTCCAGCCCGTCCTGACCGACCACATCACGTACGCCGACGAACTCCGCATTGTCCGCTGGCACACGTACCGTCAGGTCACCCTGGGCGACCTTCAGCACCAAGTAGGTCTTGTCCACGCCTTTGATCTGGCGAGTTTCGATGGCCTCGATCAGCGCGGCCCCGTGATGGGGATAGACCACGGTGTCGCCAACCTTGAACGTCATGTGACAGGTACCCCTTCCGTGGCTATCCAGAGTAACACGGAAACGGCGTCTTCTGAATGGCGTTTTCGCAGGTCAGGGCATATCTCGGGGCTTGACAACCGCAACAGGAACGTGCTGCGAGGGGCGAGCGGAAGAGGGTATTCGCAGGTCGGAGCGGCTGTCCATGCGGAGTGAAACGCGTACGTTACAGACACCCGGGGCCCGTCGCCAGGGTCTGAACATCCCGTTTTGTCCGGCTCCAAGAGCGCGACTTCCGCTACTCCGTTCGATGGACGGAGCCGAGTACGAGACGAATCCGGAATTGATCAAGGCGTTCGATGATCACCTGCTCATCGGCCCTCGATGACCTCGTGATCCATTTTCTGGAGAGCCGGGCATTCATTCCACGAAATGCGCAAGCCTAAGTCTGCGGAACTTAAGTGAATGGCGGACGAGCGCGCGATCAAAGTAGCCGACGCGCCGCCGGAGCGGAGCGTGAACGGCGGGGCGCACACCCGGCGCAACGGAGCCCGTGGGCGCATGCCTCACGAACGCGCCCCATCCGGAGCCCGACGCATCCGGAGCCCGACCCGCCCGGGGCCCGACTCCCCCGGGCCCGACCCACCCCCAGCGCGCTCGCGTTTTCCCCTCGGGCGAGCAAAGTCGGCGGCTTGGGGAGGGTCGGGTGCGGTCGCGCGGGAACGGATCGGTAACCTAAGGCCGCTGACAGACCCTTAGGGCGGCTTTACACAGAGGTCGCCCTGCTTCGCCCACGTTCAAGGAGTTGCCGCCGCCGTGAGCAGCAGCCTTCGACGCGGCACTCTCGCCGCCGCCGTCATCGCGTTCTCGATCGCCTCACTCGCCGCGTGCGGTGCCGGCAGCAACGCCCAGACGTTGGAGGTCAAGCCGGACAACGCGGCCACCTCCGTGGGCGACATCAAGGTCCAGAACGCGCTCGTCATCACCCAGCCCGATGTGAAGGCCACCGGTCCGGCGGTGATCTCCGCGACGCTGTTCAACAACGGCACCACCGCGCAGACCCTGGACTCGATCAACGTCGAGGGCGAGGGCACCGCCCAGATCACGCCCGCGAGCGGCAAGGGCAAGCTGACCGTCCCGGCCGGCGGCTCGATCGTCCTCGGCGGCAAGGGCAACGCCTCCGCGGCGCTGTCCAGCCCCTCCGGAACCGTCCTGAACGGCAGCGTCCAGAAGGTCACCTTCGCCTTCAGCCAGACCGGTGACGTGAGCCTGAGCGCCTTCGTCGTCCCGGCCGAGAGCTACTTCACCAAGTGGGGCCCGAGCGACATCCCGGCGGCGCCGACCGCTTCCCCGGTCACCTCGCCGTCCGAGTCGGTCACGGGCTCCCCGTCCGCGCCCGCCTCCGCGTCGGGCAAGCCGTCGTCGAACGCGACGGCCCCCGCCACCCCCTCGGCGTCCGCCTCGTAGTGAGGTGACGTCCGCCGGGCGCGCACAAGGGTCCGTACACGACCCATGAGGCGGCCCGTACACGGCCCGTACGCGCCACAGCGGTCCGTACGACGGAAGTACGACGAAGGGCGGAACCCCTCTCCAGGGGTTCCGCCCTTCGTCGTACTTCCGGGTCATGCTCTACGCCGCGCTCCAGGCACGGGGGTGGAGGTGGGGCCGGTTTACGGCTCGAACTTGTAGCCGAGACCGCGCACCGTCACCAGGTACCGGGGCGCGCCCGGGTCCGGCTCGATCTTCGCGCGCAGGCGCTTGACGTGGACGTCGAGGGTCTTGGTGTCACCGACGTAGTCGGCACCCCAGACCCGGTCGATGAGCTGCATCCGGGTCAGCACGCGGCCCGCGTTGCGCAGCAGCATCTCCAGGAGGTCGAACTCCTTCAGCGGGAGATCGACCTTGCCGCCGGAGACGGTGACCACGTGGCGGTCGACGTCCATCCGGACGGGGCCGGCCTCCAGAGCGGCCGGGGCGACCTCCTCCGGCTCCCCGCGGCGGCGCAGGACGGCCCGGATACGGGCGACCAGCTCCCGGGAGGAGAAGGGCTTGGTGACGTAGTCGTCTGCTCCTATTTCGAGCCCGACCACCTTGTCGATCTCGCTGTCCTTGGCGGTGACCATGATCACCGGGACGTTGGACCGGCCACGCAGCTGGCGGCAGACTTCGGTGCCGGGCAGCCCCGGCAGCATCAGGTCGAGGAGAACGAGGTCGGCGCCGTTGCGCTCGAACTCGTCGAGTCCGTCGGGCCCGGTGGTCGCGATGGCGACCTCGAAGCCCTCTTTGCGGAGCATGTACGACAGGGCGTCGGAGAAGGACTCCTCGTCCTCGACGACGAGCACACGGGTCACGGAAGGACCTCCGGGGCAGGAAGCGGTTCGTACGGGGATGTGACGGTGGTCGTCCCGTCGGGCTGCTCGGTCTCGTCCTCTTCGTCGAGTCCGGGCATGGGGTGATCGGTCACGCGGTCGCGGGCCGCATTCGCCTCCGGCAGCCGCAGGGTGAAAGTGGAGCCCTGACCCTCGGAGCTCCACACCGTGACCTCCCCGCCGTGCGAGGCGGCCACGTGCTTGACGATCGCCAGCCCGAGGCCCGTACCGCCGGTGGCACGGGAGCGGGCCGGATCGACACGGTAGAAGCGCTCGAAGATGCGCTCCTTGTCCTTGTCCGAGATGCCGATGCCCTGGTCGGTCACGGCGATCTCGATGTGTTCCCCACCGGGTGCCGTCACCCGGCGGGCGGCTATCCCGACGCGGGTGCGGGCGGGCGAGTAGTTGACGGCGTTCTCGACGAGGTTGCCGAGGGCCGCGGCGAGCTGGCCCCGGTTCCCCCACAGGCTCAGGTCGGCGGTGCCGCCGGCGGCCATGGTGATCTGCTTCGCGCCTGCCTGGTGGCGGCAGCGGTCGATCGCCTCGGCGACCAGCTCGTCGACACGGACCGGCTCGGCGTCCTCGAGGGGGTCGTCGTTCTGCACCCTCGACAGGTCGATGAGCTCCTGGACGAGGTTGGTGAGCCGGGTGGCCTCTATCTGCATGCGCCCGGCGAAGCGCTCGACGGCCTCCGGGTCGTCCGAGGCGTCCATGACGGCCTCGGAGAGCAGGGAGAGCGCTCCGACGGGAGTCTTGAGCTCATGGCTCACGTTCGCGACGAAGTCCCGCCGTACGGCTTCGATGCGGCGCGCCTCCGTCAGGTCCTCCACGAGAAGGAGGACCAGTCGCGATCCGAGGGGAGCCACGCGCGCCGATACGGCGAGGGCCTCACCCCTCCCCGTGCCCCTTCTCGGCAGGTCCAGCTCCACCTGACGTATCTCCCCGTCACGACGGGTGTCACGCGCCATGTGGAGCATCGGTTCGACGGCCAGTTTGCCGCCGCGCACCAGTCCGAGGGCGTACGCCGCCGAACTGGCCTTGACCACGGCGTCCGCTTCGTCGAGTACGACCGCCGAGGACCTGAGCACGGACAGCACGGTGTCGACACCCGGTGGAAGAACCGCGTCCGTGTGCAGAGAAGTGCGGGTCGGGCGTTTCTGGTCGCGCTCGCTCCAGCGGAACGCCAGCATGGCGATGACACCGGTAAGTACTCCGGCGATCGCTGCCGCTGCGGCGACCGCCGCGTTCACGTCCATGCACCCAGGTTAGGCATGCCATCGCTCCTGGCCACAGCCATCCGAGTGCGAGCTCGAACACTCGTCGCCCAGAGTTCACCCAGGAGCCAGTATTGATTCACTTGAGGTGCCGGAAACGGACGCGTACGGGGCCGAACGTGGGAGCGTGGGGTTCTCGGGTCCCTCCGGCGGCCGATCGGCGGCCGGAACAAGACGGTCCCGGACCCCGGACCCCCCAAAGCTGACGTACGAGAGGGACGACCACATGCGTGACGCGTATCACGAGGAACTTGACTCGATCGGTGACGGCCTGGTCGAGATGGCCCGGCTCGTCGGGTCGGCGATCGGGCGCGCCACGACGGCCATCCTCGATTCCGATCTGAAGCTGGCCGAGAGCGTGATCGCTGCCGACCAGAAGGTCGACGATCTTCAGCACGAGCTGGAGGCCCGCGCGATAGCCCTGCTGGCGCGCCAGCAGCCGGTGGCGACGGATCTCCGTATCGTCGTCACCTCGCTGCGGATGTCGGCCGACCTGGAGCGCTCCGGCGACCTGGCCCAGCACGTGGCCAAGCTGGCCCGGCTGCGCTTCCCCGACCGCGCCATCCCGCACGACCTGCACGCCACGATCCTGGAGATGGGCCAGCTCGCCCAGCGCCTGATGGCCAAGGCCGCCGAGGTCATCATCACGAAGGACGTCGACCTGGCGATGCAGCTGGAGCAGGACGACGACGAGATGGACCTCCTGCACCGCACGCTGTTCCAGCACCTGCTGGACGACAAGTGGCAGCACGGCATCGAGACCGCAGTCGACGTCACCCTCCTCGGCCGCTACTACGAGCGCTTCGCCGACCACGCCGTCTCGGTCGCCAAGCGCGTGGTCTACCTGGTCACCGGCGAACACGCCGACGAGCTCCAGGCGGACATCCAGCCGGCCACGGGGGTGGAGGGCGCATAGCCCTCTCCGGGCGGGCCAGGGCTACGAACCCGACCCCCGCCGGGCGGACCAGGCTCCGAGCCTGCCCCTCTCCGGGCGGACCAGGGTTACGGACCTGCCCCCTCTCAAGGCGGACCAGGGCTGCGGCCGGGCCCGCCTCTCACCGGACGGACACTGTCCTCTCCGGACGTACGAAGCCTGCGGGCCCAGCCGTTCCCAGTCGGGGGACGACTGGGCCCGTCCGCTTTTCCCGGTCGGGCGAAGGCCGCGGGCCCGATCACTCCGGGCAGGGCAGGCGAAGGCCGCGGGCCCGATCACTCCGGGCAGGGCATGCGAAGGCCGACGTGCCGGTCCCGGTCACTCCCGGCAGCCGGCGTCCGGGCCCTGCTCCTCCCCCGGGCGAAGGCCGTCGGCGGATCCCTCGCCGGTGAGCGAAGGCCGCGGGACGGGTCCCTTCCTGGCGGGCGGGCAGCGAGGCGGGGCCGCTCCGGGTGGGCGGCGGCCAAGGTCGGTTCTTGCCGGGCGGCGAAGGGTGCGGGCCTCTCGCCGACAGGCGAGTGCAGCGGGCAACGGGCAGCGGGCCCAGCCGTTCCCGTCGGGGCGCTCTCCGCCTCGCGGGGGTCGGCGGCGCGCCCTGATCGTGGCCCGCCCCGCGTGGGATTCGCGCCCTGGGCGCGTGAGACGCCTCAGTGCGCCGTTGATGCGCCCGCCCGACTGGGCATGAGATGGGCGACAGGGGCTGTGCGGCGCGGTGTGCGTCGGACGCCTCCGTGCCTGAAGGAGGGACCCATGGCCGAATCCCCCAGCACGCCCGACCCGACCCAGGACCGCGACACCCAAGAGCCCGCCGAGATCAAAAGTCTCCCTTTGTTCGGCGCCTGCGGCTGCGGCTCCGGCTGCGGCTGCGGCTGCCAGTCGGGCAATCCCTGCCAGTGCGGCTGATCGCGTACGTATAGAAGGGCCCCGTCGCCGTGACGGGGCCCTTCGCCCTTGACGAGGCGCCCGGCGATCTGGCGCAGGGCGACGCCGTCGCCGGAGGCGGTCGCGGCGCTGGTGGTGCCGGTGCCGGCGAACTTCCAGCGCCAGGTGCCGGCCGAGTTCGCGGTGACTGTCGTCCGCCCGCCAGACACGGCCCCTGACCGGACCACGAGTGCACCTGCGGAGAACGCGCAGGCCGGCGGCTTGATCAGATATTCGTTGTCACTCCGCCCAGACCGTCCTGCCCGCCGGGCGACGAGGAGTCGAACCCCAGCGCACGGCCACGGCACCCACGACTGTGTGGGATCCCGGAGGACCGTGCGGGATCTTCGAGGATCAGATGTGCTCGGGACGGACCGAAGTCTGCGCGTTTGCAGGGCTGTTGTCCGATTGACCGTGGTCTGACCGTCGAACTCTGCTACCTCTGGGGCAGGGGAGGCGGGCCCTGGCCCGCGGCAGCGCGAGGGGCGTTGCCAGGAGGGGACACACGTGAGCACGACACCACGGGACGCGGTCATCGCCATCGAGCAGAAGGCCGTCGACCGCGCCTACGACTGTTACGAGGCCCGGCTCGCGGAGATGACGTCGCCATCGACGGCCACGGCTTCCGCGAGCGGCAAGGACGGCATAGCGGTCCGCAAGAAGGCGGAGAGCACAGCGGAGGAGTACGGCGGTCTCGGGGGCGAGGCCCTGGTCATCAGCCGTGTCGACATCCAGGAAGCGGGCGACGCGGAACCGGAGACGTTCTACGTCGGGCGACGCCATGTCTTCGACACCGTGACCCGCGATCAGGTGGTCGTCTCCTGGACGAACCCGATCGCCGTGAGCTGGCACAACGCCCGCCCGGAGACACCGGGCGAAGTGCTCCTGCGACGCCGGTTACGCTGCGCCGAGCGGACGGTCGAGGACTTCCTGGACGAGATCACCCCGGCCGCGGAACCGCACCCGGGCTCGCCGGGACCCGGGCAGGAGGCCGCCTCACTGCCGGCCTTCGAGGAGAAACCCACTCCGCTCGAACACTCTGAAGCCCCTGAAGCCGCTGAGGCTCTTGAAGTCCTTGAGGCGGAGGACGCCCCGGAGAAGCCGGAAAGCACCACCACCCCGCCCGCCGGAGACGACGTCGGACGGCCGCGTACCGTCCCTTCGCCGCGGCATGTCGTCGGCCGACGGCGTCAAAGACCGCAGCCGGTCGACGAGTTCCTCCTGCGGGAGTTGCGCCGGTCCCGGAGCGGCCGGATGCGCGACATCGTGGAGACGATCAGACGGGACCAGATGGCACTGGTCACCGGTTCACCCGCGGCCATCCTCGTCATTCAGGGCGGACCCGGCACCGGAAAGTCG
Organism: Streptomyces sp. NPDC026500; assembly: GCF_055567635.1. NCBI lineage: Bacteria > Bacillati > Actinomycetota > Actinomycetes > Kitasatosporales > Streptomycetaceae > Streptomyces > Streptomyces sp. NPDC026500. Next base: position 280,247 of record NZ_JBVHQB010000012.1, read on the forward strand.
GCGGTCGGTCTGCACCGAGTCACCTGGCTCGTCAACAACGACCACTTCCGCGCACAGGACATCCTGGTCGTGGGCCCGCACCAGAACTTCCTGGAGTACGTGGGGCGCGTACTGCCGACCCTCGGCACCCGCAACGTCACCGCCGTACAACTGGCCCGCCTCTGGGAAGGGGAGATCCGGGGTACGGACTCCATCGCCGCGCGGCTGGTCAAGTCCGACGAACGGATGGCGGCCGTACTGCGCAGGCGAGTGGAGAGCGAGTGCCGGCCCGAAGCCCTCGACACCGTCGTCTCCGTCCCCTCCCACGCCCAGGACGAACCGGCCTTCGTCGTTGTCGTGGGCAGCACTTCCCTGCGTGTGCCGCGCTCGGAGGTGCTCGGCCTCCTCCAGGACGCCCGAGAGAAACCCGAGGGTTACCGGGCGCGCAGGGACCGGTTCCGTACGCTGCTGGTGGACCGGCTGCTGGGTGAACTCGTCCGGATCGCCCCGCGCCGCAGCAGGGACGCGACCGTGCGCCGCGATCTGGAGCGCAACCGGCAGGTGACGACCCTCGTCGACCGGGTCTGGCCCGCGCTGAGCCCCGAGGAAGCACTGCGCGGTCTGCTCAACTCGCCCACCAGGCTGGGCGAATGCGCCTCCGGGATCCTCGACGACGGTGAACAGGCGTTTCTTCAGCGGCCGAAGGCCGAGAGCGCCGCCGAAGAGCCCTGGACCATCGATGACTTGGTGTGCCTTGAGGAGCTGCGTTTCCTCATCGCCGGGGAGAGCCCGCAGAGGTACCGGCACATCGTGGTCGACGAGGCCCAGGACCTCACCCCGATGCAGGCGAGGTCGCTGCGCAGACGGTGTCCGACCGGCTCGATGACCGTGCTCGGCGATCTGGCCCAGGCCACCGGACCGCATTCCTACACCGCCTGGGACCGGTTGGGCGGAATCCTGTCCGCGCAGGGCGACTGGCGCGTCGCCGAGCTGAACACCAGCTACCGGGTGCCCGCGGAGATCATGGAGTTCGTGGCGCCGCTGGCCCGGGCCGTCGCACCCTCCCTGCCCTACCCGACGGCCGTGCGACGGGCCGGCGACGAGGCGGTGCGGCTCGTATCCACAACTCCTTGGGAGCTGCTGGACGACGCGGCGACGCGTACGGCACGACTCGTGGGCACCGATGACGGGCGGTCCCCGAGGTCGATCGCCGTCATCGTTCCCGACGACTCCGACTGGCTGGAGGAGGTCCGCCGACGCGTCGACCTCGTGGACGACATGACCGAGGAGATGCTCCGGACGGTGTCCGTGCTCCCCGCCGCCCAGGCCAAGGGCATGGAGTTCGACCATGTGCTGGTCCTGGAGCCGGCGACCATAGCCAACCGGGGCCCCGCAGGACTCCGCCAGCTGTACGTCGCCCTGACCCGCAGCACCCAGACACTGACGGTGCTCCACACGACACCGCTGCCGCTCGAACTCGGCGCTACGGTCGACGACGCGGACGGTGAAGTCTTCCCCGCTCTCTCGCACTTGGTACCCGCCGCAGCACCGTTGCGGGAAGGGCCGGGCGCCGATGGCTCCGCTCCCGACGGCTCCACCCTCGACGTTTCCGCCACGGACGGTGCCACCACCGATGGCTCCACGGGCGATGAATCCGTGGGCGATGACTCCATGGGCGGTGGCTCCACGGGCGATGAACTGCCGGTCGGCACATCCGTCGAGGTACAGGTGCTCGGCCCCGGCCCCGGATCCCACTGGAAGGTGAAGGTCCTCGCCCCTGCCACGGAGCGAGCGGTTCTCCTTGTCCCCCGCCACGGCGAACCCACCCCGGCCGCGGGCTCCCGGATGGACGGCTGGGTGACCCGGAACGAAGGTCGGCTGAGTCTGGTATCGGCCGGCGACTTCGGCCGCAGACCCATCTCCGCCCGGATGGCGCCCCGTTACGAGGCCGCACTCGGCGTCCTGCGGGACATAGCCGACGGCGACGGAGCGGCTCGGCCGGAGACGACGGCTCTCCTCTCCGAACTGAGGGGCATGGCCAGCCGCTGCCTGCGCCGCGACCGGGTCGACTGGCTGAGCGTCTGGCGCCTGTTGGGTTCCGCCGACCGAGACCGCCTCGGCGATCTGGCGGACCTCGCCCGGCGCACGCGTCAAGCGGTCGCGTCGGACGCTCCCGGCCTGCGTGCCGCCCTGACGGACGATCCGGCGTTCCGTCACTGGACCGACGCCCTCGACCGGGCTCAGGACGAGCTCCGCCGTCGAATCGACCCCGACCCGGAGTCGAAACCGGAGCCGGGGCCCGGGCCGAGGCCCGATCCGAATCCGAATCCGAATCCGGAGCCGGAGCCGGAGCCGGAGCCCGTACCGGAGTTCGGCCCCGAGCCCAGCACGGCATCCGAGCCAGACAGGGCGCCCGAAGCCGCCACCGCACCCGAAGCCGCCGAGGCACCGCCCGAGGCGTTCACGGCTCCACCGACCGAGCCGCGTCAGACACACGAGCAGAAGGACACCGACCCCATGAACACTGCCGCTCTCCTGGACACCGACCCCGCCCCGTCCGAGGGACGGCCGGCGTGGAGCGAGGCACTCGTACGGCAACTGGACGTCGAGGCGCAGACCGACCGGGACTGCAACACGCACGAGGCGGTGCGCTTCGAACTGAGGGCCGCTCTCCTGCGAGCGGGACTACGCCCTTCGGACTCCCGCGTCTCCGACGCGATCCTGGAGGGCCCGGACGGTTTCCTCCGCTACGAGGTGCTCGGCGCCGGCCGTTCCCGATACGCGCACCTGTGTGCGGGAGCCGTCCGCCTCATGGAACTCGACCGGGCGGAAGCCCGCTCCGCGGACACCCGATACCTGGTCCTCTCCGAGCCGCCCACGGAGGACTGGGCTCCCGACGCGATCCGGGAGGTCTTCGGCGTGCACGTCGTATGGCGGACCGCGGCCGGCTGGCAGGGCCCGGACGCGCGAACGGCCCTGCACCTGACCGACTGACCGCCTGACCGCCTGACTGGCTCATGACCCACGGCTGACCCCGGTGGTCGACCTGGCAGGACGCCGACGTGCCTGATCGGGGATGGCGACTCATCGCCATCCCCGTCGTTTCCGGGGCTGCCCTCCGATCGGCCGCGCGACGGGCAGACACCCACCGCGTCTTCCCACCTACCGTCCGGCCACGAACAGACCCGCGCCAGATCCACCGGATCCACCGGCCACCGTCCTCCCGACACCCGAATCGAGGCGACACGACGGCTGCGGGCTCGTATTCTCCGGACCGGAGAGGGACGGGGAGAGCGATGACGGAGTACTTCTTACTGGTGTGCGACGACGTGCCCCATGACGTGCTGCTCACCGGCCCCGGCCCCGCTGGACTGGACACGGCCCACGTCGTACGAGGGCTGACCGGACTGAGCCTGTGGCGCAGCAAGGTTCTCGCGGACCGGGCCCCGGTCGTGCTCCTCCACGGCCTGCCCCAGCGGGACGCCGAGGCAGCGGTCGCGGCTCTCCACGCCGAGGGAGCGCGAGCAGAGACAAGGGAACAGACGAGGGAACACACCGTGGGACGCGCCATCCTCTTCCTCGACGTCGACGGCCCCCTCATCCCGTTCGGCCCGTCGCCCGCTCACCACCAGACCTCCGACTCCGGCTCCAGCTCCGGCTCCGAAGCGCTCCCTGATCAGGGAAATCCGCTGCTCGGGCGACTCGATCCGACCGTGGGCCCGCGTCTGATGGCGCTGGGGTGCGACCTGGTGTGGGCGACGACGTGGACGGCCGAGGCGAACGAATCCGTCGGCCCACGGATCGGGCTGCCCCCACTGCCTGTCGTGGAGTGGCCCGAGGCCTCCTCCGACGAGGGTCCGCGCGGCCTGCACTGGAAGACCAGCACCCTCGTGGACTGGGCAGGCGGCCGCCCGTTCATCTGGGTCGACGACGAGATCGGCCCCGTGGACCGGCTCTGGGTGGCCGCGCAGCACGAGGGCCCCTCCCTGCTCCACCGCGTCGACCCGTCCGAGGGCCTGACCGAGGACGACTTCTCCGCGCTGGCCGACTGGCTCCGTACCGCCGTTCCGGGCCCAGCCACCGGAACGGGCCGCTAGGGCCCGGCCGGCCGAACTCGGCCACCGAGGACGGCCCTCTACTTCAACTGATCGCGGACGACGTCCAGGAACGCCCTTCGGCTGGGACGTATGTACTCCCAGACCTTCTCGTCCCGCGGCTCTCCCGGATCGTCGGGGCCTTTTCTGATCACGTCCTGAACGTCGTACGCCAGATCACGTGCCGCCTGGTTCACCTCGGCCGCGCACAGCATGTGGATCGTCTTCTGGGCGACCCACATCCGGTCGATGGACTGTTTCGCCCGTGCTTGCCACTGCTCGTCGGCCAGGTTGTGGTGATAGCGGTCCACGGCGACGCGTTCGGCTTCCTGCACCGCGGAGAGGAAGTCGATGAGATGGGTGACGCGTTCGTTGCGACGCGTCTCGGCGCGTTCACGAGCGTTCCGCCGTACTTCGGCCCGCTCCGAGGCGCGCCCCACCACGTACTGAGTCCCTGTCGACACGAAGCCGCCAAGCAACACGCCAAGGAGTGGCACGAGGGTTGTCGATGTCACGCCTCGACTGTGCCATCGAGGAGGCCGGCTCCACTGCCCTTTCGGATATTCCAGACGAAGCACCGTCAACTGCGGTATTCATCCCATGCAGCATTCAAGCGACCGACTGCGATCCGGACCTCTGGGGCCCGACGCGGCGCGGCCCAGGACGAGCAGGGCCTCTCTGTCGGGTGACTCCACGACGACCAACCTGGTTGCCGAGGGGCCACTGATCAGATCCGTACGATCGCCGACCGCGTGGGCGAGCGGCACAGCAAGAAGCCCCCTATCAGCGCGAAAACCGCAGGTAGGGGGCTTGGCGGTGCCGTTGCGAACCCCCGCAAGGTCGTCGAGGCATCACCCGGTGCCTACGTTGGCGGCGCACCCACAACGTCTGGCGGCCCTGTTCTTGGTCCTGTTCAGGGCGGTGCGCACGCCAACTAACCTGCTTTCGGAAGGTCGTTGGTGGTCGTTGGTGGTCGTTGCCTGTCGTCGTCGGTCGTCCTCGGAGGACCCAGAGAGGGCCCGGCTCGGAGCCCTGCCAGTTCGGCGACACTTACGGATCACGCGATGTACGACCAGACAAACAGGTATGGATAGCGGAAGGCGTGACACGTCACGGGCGGCGTACGGTGACGAAATGAACGCGCCCGCGACCGGCCGGGAGGACCTCGCCTGCCTCGCCCCGCTCTTCAACGCAGCCGCGGCCTACCGAGGGGACAATCACTTCCTGTTTGTTGCCTGACGCGGCAGAGCGCAGCAGTCTGGCAAAGGACGACGAACCCTTGGGGCCGTGGCGTGCCGCCAAGTTCGTCCAGTCCTCCTTCTCGGCCGGCCTCATGCATGTCGAGGCTTTCACGCAGCTCGTCACCGTCGCGCAGCAGGTTGACCTGCACAGCCCTTGGACCTTGCTGCGCGGGGCACTTGAGAATTTCGCCACCTCCGCATGGCTCCTGGCCGGCAAGAACCGCGATGAGCGTCGCCACCGGGTGCTCTCCCTGTGGGCTGAAGACTTCCGCAATCGCGCCCAGCACGAGAGAGACACGAACCACGTCCCGAGGCCCGGTGGCAAGACTGGAGCGGAGCGCCGGGAAGAGGTCAAGCAACTGGCCCAGACCCTCGGCCTGCCCAACCTGACGAAGCCGGAGGCCACGAGCATTATTTACGAGGCCGCCGCAGGCGCTGGGCTTGAACCCACCCCAACCCAAGCGCTGTGGCGTGTGGCCTCCGGCTTTGCCCACGGCCGCTTCTGGCCCAGTCTCCGAGCCGCGAACATCCGCAGCGCGATGCCCATCTCGAACGGTGGTGTCCTTGTGGACTTCGGCATTGATGACGGCCAGCTGGAAGAAATGGCGGAGGCATGCCGAAAGCTGCTTGAACACACGGCCAGCCGGTACAAGGCACGCAGCAGCGCTCCATGACACTGCTACGCACTGAGACGTTCCTCAACTCACCTTCGCTGATGGGCACCTGCGCCGACAGCCGAGACACCGTCCCTGAGCAGGGGAGAGTTGTCGCCGGCTGTCGTCAATCTGTCGTCGTCGCCCCCCTCGGACGGCCCACAGACGACCCGGCCCGGGGGGCGAAGCGCCTCTAGCGCCAGCGGCAGGGGTCGCTGACGACCGTGTGCCATGCTGCGCGGGCAATCATGCACGGACCGGCCGCGTACGGCCGGGGGAGGCGGGACGGACATGACGGAATCCCAGGTGAGCGGGGTCCCTGCCCCAGGGGCGATCCGCTTCCGGCTCGGCATCTGGCAGCGTGTGATGCCCGTGCTCCCCATGGGCGTGATCTTGGGGTTCGACACCGTCCCGTGGGCGGTCACCTCTGCCGGAGGGCCGCTGCTGTCCGATGCACGCTTCATTGCCCTGTGGATCGTGCTGGTGGTGGTCGTGGCGGTGCTTTCACCTTTCGGAATCACGTTGACCCCGTCGGCCGCCCGGGTGCACAACCTCCGCCGCCGCACCGTCCCCTGGGCGTCCGTGCAGAGTGTCCGCGTCGAGCAGGTCACGGGCGGCTCGGTCATCGTGCTGTACGAGGCCGACGGCCGCCGCACCCGACTCCGGGCACCGTTCACCGGAATTCTCCAACGGGACCGCCGCTTCGAGGAGAAGTTCCACGTCATCGGCCAGTGGTGGCAGGCTCACCGCGGCACCGACTGGGTTGCCCTGCCACCTACCTGGACCGTGTCATCGTGGGCGCCGGGCGCCTCGGGACACCCGGCAGCGCCCGGCGCACCGGTGGATCAAGGAGCGGCCTAACGCCGCGCGTCTCCAGGCTCGCTTCGCCGGCGCCGTGCGCGGCTAAAGCGCTCTCCGCGCGCCTGAGGACGACTTTTACCTCCGGGGCCAGGACGGCCGCCCCGCCGGTAAAAAGCCGGTTTCCGCAGGTCAGGGCGACTCCTGGGTGCAGGAGGGTTGCGGACGCTGGTCCCGGATCGGGAGAGCCGAAGAGGCCGCCACGACGGTGGGTGCGCTGACCGACCACGCACGCGTATGCCTCGCTGCACCCCCGGCGGCCTCAGCCACGCTTCCTTGCCGTCGTCCAGAGCAAGCCGCCACGGCCAGCCCGTGACGAGAAAGCTGAGCCCTCAGCTTGGGAAGCTCAGGTGATCTAGCGGTAGTGGTGGAGCTGACCTGCGCTACAACGGCGCAGGCGTGTTCCGTCTGCGGAGTTGAGGTTCGCTGTTCCCCCATGGCTCCCCGCACGAAATGGCACGCGTCTGGCACGGTCAGGGCGCCCGCGGGCCACGTTAGTCTCCGATCATGGCCTTGCGACCTGATGAGTTCTACGACCACGCACGCGCGGCCGCGGACGGTGAGCTTCGGCTTCCGTTGGCGCGGATGACCAGCTGGGAGATAAGCCCGTTCGAACCTCAAGGACTTCGCGTCGCGCCGCTGCGTCCGCCCACTCTGCCCGAGCCGGAACGGCACGGCGAGGATCCGGCGAACTGCGACCCGTGCCGCGCCCGAGACGAAGGCATCTGGTTCGACGAACGCTGGCGACTGGCCCGGGTCACGGGCGTCGGCGTGCCTTTGGTACTGATGCTGTTCTCCCGAGACCACTACGACATGGCGGATCTGCCCGATGAAATGGCCGCCGAACTCGGGGTGCTCACCACTCACATCGTCCGCCACGTGCAGGCACTACCGCATGTCTCCCGAGCCCACGTCTACCGGATCGGGGACGGAGCTGCGCACCTGCACATCTGGTTCTTCGCTCGGCCCGAGGGGCAGGCCCAGCTGTATGGGTCATGGATGCCCGTCTGGGACGACCTCCTGCCGGAGTACCCGGCGGACGTAGCCGACGCGGACGCGGTGGCCGTGGCTGACGCACTGGTCACCTCGTACGGAGGCCGTCGCCAGGCCACCGACGAACAGATGCACGCCTGATCTCGCATACAGCTCATGCTCCCGATACAACCGCCTGGAAGGGAGCGATGCTGGGCCTGTTGGGAGATCTACTCGATGGGTTGCTAGGAGGTCTGGCCGGAGACCGCGTCATCAAGAGGCGAGGCGAGCGGCCGGCCAAGGACGGAAAGGTCGAATGCGGCCTCCGCGTCCTGTCCGGCACCCACCTCCAGCCGTCAAGCTGTTGGATGCACCGCACCACGCAGCTGTCACCTGGGCTTATCACCATGGGCGGGATTGTCGTCCGGATCGCAGAACTCGATGCGACGAACCCGAGGCGGCCCACGGGCAAGGAAGTCTGGTCAGGGAGTCCCCAGACGGCCATCGTGCGTGTGGTCGCTTCGACAGGGGCGGTCCAACGCACCTTGTAGGGCAGGTCCAACGCACCTTGTAGAGCAGGTATGTGGGGTGCGAGCATGCAGCCCGTGACAATCTCCTCAAGATCATCCTTTGGCAGTACGCCTCCGCTCTTCCGCTGGGTGGCCGCTATCCGTAGGGCCCCGGTCAGCTCGGCGAAGGACGTGGCCGACTTCCACCAGGGCGTTGAACTCCGGGCACGTGCACTGTTCGTCACGCCGGACAGCAAGGTCAAGGCGCAGTGGGGCGAGTTGCGCCTGTCGAACTCCGCGGACGCCATATGGGAATCCAGGGCCGGCAAGGATGCGCTGACGATCCCGCTTGCCACCACCACTATCGCCCCCGCGGACAAGCACCTCTTCATGGGCACTGCCGGATTCGATCTCACGCTTGCCGACGGGAACGTGCAGCGCATGAGGGTCTACACCGGAGACGCCAGTCTGGTCAAAGCCGTGTTCAACAAGACTGGCGAATAGGACCGACCTGCACACCTGGTGGCAAACCCGATGCTGCCGCCACTGGCGATTCGAAGTTCCCCCGTGTTCCCCGCTCGTGCCTGCACGAGCGGACACGCCGCGGCACGTGTGCCCTCAGGACCCTGGGCTGTCGGCGCCCGTTGTGGATCATGGGCGGCAATACGTTTTGCCCCGGACCATGGTCGGTCCGGGGCCGTTGCGCTGGCGCCGTCGGCAGGATTCGAACCTGTGACACCCGCATTAGGAGCGAGGTTGGGGGATCACAGGCGTGACCTGGGAATCCCTGCCTTGGGAAGCCTGGGGCGGTACGCACCCTCGCGAACTTCGATTCCCCGTGAGTCCCCCTCCGTTCCGGCACGGAAGTGGCACGCCCCCGAGGCCCAGTGGGGCACGCAGGGGGCGAGGCTGACGTCTCGATGGACGACGTGGCTCGCTACCGCGACACCGGCAGCGGGGCCCACCGGTTGACCGGCCATGCGACGACGAAAGCCCGGCCGATGACTTGGTCCTCGTCGATCGTGCCACCGCCCGGCTCGTCCTGGTGGTACCGGGAGTCTTGAGAGTCCTGGCGGTGGTCACCCATAACCCAGATCCTCCCTTTTGGCACCTTGATCGGCCCGAATGGGTTGTCACCACAGGGGGTGTTGCCGGGGTAGATGAACGGTTCGTCCATCGCCTTCCCGTTGACCTTCACCGGACCGCTTCCCGAGCATTCCACGGTGTCGCCACCCACCGCGATCACCCGCTTGATCAGGTCCTTCTCGTCCGCCGACGGCATCAGGCCGACGAAGCTGAGCACCTTCTGCACCGCGTTCGGCTCCTCGGTCTTCTCAGGGAGCCAGCCCCCCGGGTCGTGGAAGACCACGACCTCTCCGCGCTGTGGCTTGGATCCGAACCACGGCGTCAGCTTGTCGACCAGCACGCGGTCGCCAGGCTGCAACGTGTTCTGCATCGAGTCGGACGGGATCGAGAACGCCTGCACGAAGAACGTCTTGATGACCAGCGCGAGCACCAACGCGATGCCGACGAGGATCGGCAACTCCTTCCAGAACGAGCGCGTTTTCCGCTGGCGCTCACCCGTCGTTCCGTCGTCGGTTTCGTCGCCCCCGGATCTCGACCGTTCGCTGGCGACAAGATCTTCCACAACCACGCCTCCCCCCTGCGCCCGGCCCGAGCGCACCGTGTCCGAAGTGGTCCCTAGCGTGCAGAGCACCGGGCCCACCACAGTCACAACGAGCGGGAGTTCCCGACTGCCGGAGCTCCCAGCCTGGCTCTGCGCTGGGCATGGCCCTCCCCCGAGGATCAGCCGCATCCAGGTCCCACGGCCCAAAGACGGCCCAGCCCCACCAAAAAGCCCCCACCCTGCCAAGAAACAGCAGGTCGGGGGCTTGCTGGTGTCGCGTTACTTCTTCTTGCCCTGGTTCTTGACCGCCTCGATCGCGGCTGCGGCCGCGTCCGGGTCGAGGTAGGTGCCGCCCGGGTTGAGGGGCTTGAAGTCGGCGTCCAGCTCGTAGGAGAGGGGGATGCCGGTGGGGATGTTCAGGCCCGCGATGTCGGCGTCGGAGATGCCGTCGAGGTGCTTGACCAGGGCGCGCAGCGAGTTGCCGTGGGCCGCGACCAGGACCGTACGACCGGTCAGGAGGTCCGGGACGATGCCGTCGAACCAGTACGGAAGCATGCGGACGACGACGTCCTTGAGGCACTCCGTCTGCGGGCGCAGCTCCGGCGGCAGCGCCGCGTAGCGCGCGTCGTCGAACTGGGAGTACTCGGAGTCGCGGTCGAGCGCCGGCGGCGGGGTGTCGTACGAGCGGCGCCAGAGCATGAACTGCTCCTCGCCGAACTCGGCGAGCGTCTGGGCCTTGTCCTTGCCCTGGAGGGCGCCGTAGTGACGCTCGTTCAGGCGCCAGCTGCGGTGGACCGGGATCCAGTGGCGGTCCGCGGACTCCAGGGCCAGCTGCGCGGTGCGGATCGCGCGCTTCTGGAGCGAGGTGTGGACCACGTCGGGCAGCAGGCCGGCGTCCTTGAGCAGCTCACCGCCGCGGACTGCCTCCTTCTCGCCCTTCTCGTTGAGGTTGACGTCCACCCAACCGGTGAACAGGTTCTTCGCGTTCCATTCGCTCTCGCCGTGGCGGAGGAGGATCAGCTTGTACGGTGCGTCGGCCATGGCTCCGAGCGTAATCGAACCCCGCGACCGCTCGCGCCCTAGGTGTTCTGTCCTGGGAGGTTGTGGACGGGTGAGCCAGGTCTCGGCTGAGGGATCTTGAACGGGTGAGGGCCTTCCGGTTCGGTGTGGATTGCGACG